>MWOR01000020.1 GCA_002025865.1 Prochlorococcus sp. HOT208_60m_813I02
CTCTTGAGTCACTATTAATTTGCAAACCAAAAATGGAGAAAATAATAAATGAGTGGGGAGATGGTTCCAACGAAAAAAAAAGAAGAGAATAGCAAATTTCATACAAACTTTTTTTGGTCTTCAATTTATGAGACATTACCTCATGGTGTTGATAATGAGCAGCCAAATTATTTAAATACTCTATTACTTATGAAAAGTAATTCTTTCCATAAACCATCAAATAAAAACGCGAAATTACTTTTAAAAGAGCTAAAAAAGTTAGAGCGATTTTTCGGACGAGAAGAGACGCCAAAGGGTAAGAAATGGCTATCAAGATGTCTCGATTTAGATATTCTTTGGTGGGAAGATTTTCATACGGTTGACGAGGAATTAACATTACCTCACCCTAGATTCATGAATCGGAATTTCGTTATTACACCACTTTCTGAAATCTTAAGTAGAAGCCAAAAAATCACAAAGATTGATGACCCAAAATGGTCTATTAATTGATTTACAAAACCAAAAAATAACTGTTAGGCTATTTTTATTTAAAATTCATGGGCAACATAAACTTTTTAAAAAGATCCATTTTTAAAGAAAAAATATCTGAGTTAAAATCAAAAAAATTTAGTTTCGAAATAAATAGAATTGAGCTTCCAAATGGACACGAAGGTGAATATGGATACATTAAGCATCCTGGGGCAGCATTAGCCGTACCTATTACAAAAGAAAATAAAGTTATTATTCTTCGGCAATATAGATTTGCTGTTTCAAGGTATCTATTAGAATTTCCAGCAGGCACATTAGAAATTGGTGAAACACCTATTAATTCAATTAAAAGAGAAATACAAGAAGAAACTGGATTTAGTGCTAACAAATGGGATGAACTAGGAACTCTTGTCCCCGCTCCTGGTTATGCAGATGAAGAAATTTATTTATTTTTAGCGCGTGATTTGAGCAAACTAAATTCCGAGGTTAAAGGAGATTTAGATGAAGATATAGAAGTATTAATTTTAGATTCGAACGAACTAGATAATCTTATTTCTAGTGGGGATGAGATTCTTGACGCAAAAACTGTGACAGCTTGGTTTAGAGCTAAACAATTTTTAGATAAATTATGAATAAACCTAGAATACTTTTTTGGCATAGAAAGGATTTAAGAATATTTGACAATCAAGCTTTAATCCAAGCATTTTCATTCTCAAATGCTATTACTTCAACTTACATATTTGATAAAAATTACCCACACGATTTCAATGCAAGTTCAAGAGCTTGGTTTCTAGGAAATTCGCTTAAAGAATTAGGAAATAATTGGAAAAAAATGGGTAGTAGATTAATCATGGAAGAAGGAGATCCTGTATTAATAATTCCTCAATTAGCAAAGAAAATAGATGCTAAATTTGTTTTTTGGAATAGATCAATTGAACCTTATGAGATTAATCGCGATTTAAAAATAAAAAAAAATTTAGAAGAACGAAATATTCAAGTTATTGAAACTTGGGATCACTTATTAGTAGAACCTTTAAAAATATTTTCCGGAAATAATAAACCTTATTCAGTTTATGGGCCTTTTTATAAAAACCTTAAATCAAAGATGAATTTATTAGGTCCATTTGACCAAGATAAAGTTGTTTTCCAGTTTAAAGATATAGATAATAAACTCAAAGAAAATAAGACAATAAATTCATCTGATTCGGTTCTAAAGAAATTTATCAAAAATATCAAATTTCCTGGTTCGAATATTTGTCCATGTAGACCTGGAGAGAATGCTGCAGAAACATTATTAGAAAACTTCTTTAACGAAAAAAAAATATATTCTTATAATTCTGCACGAGATTTTCCTTCCCATAATGGAACATCTTTTCTAAGTGCATCTCTCAGATTCGGCACCATTAGCATTAGAAAAATTTGGAACGCCACATTAAATTTAAATTCAGATTTTGCAAATCAAGGAAATTATCTATCAATTGAAACTTGGCAAAAAGAACTTGTTTGGCGTGAATTTTATCAACATTGCTTATTCCATTTCCCAGAGCTAGAGAAAGGTCCATATAGAAAAAAATGGGATCACTTTCCATGGCAAAACAATAATGAATGGTTTCAGTATTGGAGCAACGGAGAGACCGGAGTACCTATAGTTGATGCTGCAATGCGTCAACTAAACAGTACTGGCTGGATGCATAACAGATGTAGGATGATAGTCGCTTCATTTCTGGTAAAAGATCTTATATGCAATTGGCAAATGGGCGAGAAAAAATTTATGGATACTTTGGTTGATGGAGACTTAGCTGCAAATAATGGGGGATGGCAGTGGAGCGCCAGTAGCGGTATGGATCCAAAACCACTTAGAATTTTTAATCCATATACCCAAGCAAAAAAATTTGATCCTATTTGCGAATATATTAAATATTGGATTCCTGAATTATCTAAAGTGTCAAATTCAGAATTATTAAATGGGGAGATATCTAATTTAGAAAAAAATAATTATTCAAGCCCTATTGCCAATCACAACATACAACAAAAATTATTTAAATCACTTTATGCTGAAATTTGAATTTCCTCTATACAATTCTTTAAAACTTTATTTAAATTTTCTGCTACATAAACTTGCTCTTCATAAGAAATTTCAGGAAACATTGGAAGACTAAGAACTTCTGTACAAATTCTCTCTGTATTAATAAGTTTTGTTCTAGAAAAATTTTTATTTTTATAAGCTATTTGTGCGTGTATTGGAATTGGATAATAAATAATTGAATTAATACCTTTTTCAAAAAGTTGTTTTTTTACCAAATTCCTTAAGGAATAGTATTTTTTGCAATCAGTATCAAATAAATTTGAAAAATCTTCATTTAAAAAATATTTATCGTTTCTTAATTTGATTACAAATTGATTCCAAGAATGGGAAATTGAATCAGAGCTAATTTTTGGAAAACTAATAAATGGATTTTTTTCTAATAAATCAAGGTAATTATTAGAAATTTTTTGGCGATTTTTAATCCACTTAGAAATATATTTAATTTTGATATTTAATATGGCGGCTTGAATGGTATCAAGTCTGCTGTTATATCCAATTTGAGTATGGTGATATCTTATTGGGCTGCCATGAACAGCTAGTTCTCTAATTTTTTTGGCAATCTTCTCATCTGAAGTTGTTACTGCTCCACCATCTCCAGCAGCTCCTAAATTTTTAGTAGGGAAAAAACTAAAACAGCCTATATCACCGATACTGCCAACTTTGGAAGTTTCCCACATTGTGCATGTTGCCTGAGCACAATCTTCGATTACTTTTAAGTCATATTTCTTGGCCAAAGATTTTATTAAGGTCATATTCACTGCATTACCAAATAGATGAACTGGCATAATTGCCTTGGTATTAGAATTTATTTCTTGTTCTATTAGTTCAGTATTAATGAGATAAGTTTCTGGATCTATATCTACCAAAACAGGATTAGCACCAACTGCACTAATAGCCTCTGCAGTTGCAAAAAAGCTAAAAGATGAGGTAATAACTTCATCACCCACACCAATATCTAATGCACGCAAAGCTAATACTAAAGCATCAGTTCCACTATTACATCCAATAGTATTTTCAACACAAATCAGATTTGAAAAACTCTCCTCAAATTTGGCAATTTCTTTTCCTCCAATATACTGGCCACCTTTTAAAACTTTAGAAACCTCACTCTCAATTTCTGAGCCAATTTCTTGGAACTGCCTATCTAAAGTAAATGGAGGTATCTGCATAGTAAATATATTAACCCTAAACCATATTTCTATGGGTAAAAAAAATTTTTAATTCATTTAAACCAACTTGGTTCTTTACCAGGAGTCCATTTTATATTGCAACCTAAAGAAGGCATCTGATTTGAAGGATAAGAATTATCTTGATTCAAATCTTTTACGGCAGAGCGCAAATCTTTTCCAGATAGAGAGATATTATTACCTGGTCTACTATCGTCTAATTGGCCATGATAATACAATAAAAAATCACCATCTCCTTCATTTGAAAAAAGATAAAAATCTGGGGTGCAAGCCGCTTTTAATTTCTTAGCAAAATTTTGATTTTCATCATATAGATAAGGAAAACTCCATCCCTGTATTTGTGCTTGTAATCTCAAATTTTTAGGAGAATCTAAAGGATGAGTGACAATATCATTACTAGAAATTGCAACTGTTTGAACTGTATTTTCAATATCTTTACTTAAGGTGAAAATTTGATTCTCAATATATTTAACAAATGGGCAATGGGCACAAATAAACATTAAAAGTAAATGCCGATTATCTAGATTATGAGAATTAAAATATTCATTTTTTGAAGAATTAGCATTTAACATTTCGAAATTCGGTAATTGAAAACCTAATTCCAAAACCATAGAATTTGTTCTTACCATGTTCAAGTTAAAAAGTCTTTGATATTTGAAAATTATTGTATATTTTGCAGTAATCCGTAAAGATAGGTACTTTTATATAGGAGAATAATAGAAATAATAAACAAAATGCTTCTAAATCTAACTGGCAAAAAAATTCTTGTTACGGGAATTGCCAACAATCGTTCAATAGCATGGGGTATCGCTCAACAACTTTCAAAAGCTGGAGCAGAACTTGGAATCACATATTTGTCTGATGATAAAGGAAGATTCGAGTCTAAAGTTAGAGAACTAACTGAACCTTTAAACCCATCTTTATTTTTGCCGCTTGATGTTCAAAATCCAGCTCAAATTGAAGAAATCTTTAAAAATATAAAAGACAATTGGGGGCAAATTGACGGATTAGTTCACTGCCTAGCATTTGCAGGACGCGATGAATTGATTGGAGATTATAGTGCTACAACTTCAGAGGGTTTTGATAGGGCTCTTAATATAAGCGCGTATTCTTTAGCACCTTTATGTAAAGCAGCAAAACCACTTTTTAGTGATGGTGCTGGAGTTGTCTCATTAACTTATTTAGGTTCAGAAAGGGCAATACCTAACTATAACGTGATGGGAGTTGCTAAAGCAGCTTTAGAAGCTTCAGTAAGATATCTTTCTGCAGAACTTGGTCCCGAAAAACAAGTCAGAGTTAACGCAATAAGTGCTGGGCCTATAAGAACACTTGCGAGTTCTGCTATAGGTGGCATTTTAGATATGATTCACAATGTAGAAGAAAAGGCTCCTTTACGCAGAACAGTCACTCAAACAGAAGTAGGTAATACAGCTGCTTTTTTATTAAGTGATCTCTCTAGCGGCATTTCAGGCCAAACAATTTATGTTGATGCAGGTTACTGCATTAATGGAATGTAAACAAAGTTTTTTTGTATAAAAATGTCATCTCTAAGGCAATCTGAAATAAAAAGAAAAACGAATGAAACAGATATTTCTGTATTTATAAACTTAGATGGAAATGGAATTTCTGAGATTGATACCGGGATACCATTCTTAGATCATATGCTTCATCAAATATCTAGTCATGGTTTGTTCGATTTAAAAATAAAAGCAATTGGAGATACCCATATTGATGATCATCATACAAATGAAGATGTAGGAATCGCATTAGGCAAAGCATTGTCAAAAGCCTTGGGAGAAAGAAAAGGAATAAGCAGATTTGGACATTTCTTTGCCCCATTAGATGAAGCATTAGTTCAAGTCACTTTAGACTGCTCTGGAAGACCGCATCTATCTTATGATCTTCAATTAAAAGCCCCTAGAATAGGAAATTATGATACTGAACTAGTAAGAGAGTTTTTTATTGCCTTTGTAAATAACAGCGGTATTACTCTGCATATTAATCAAATACGAGGAAGTAATTCACATCACATAGTTGAGGCGTGCTTTAAAGCTTTTTCAAGAGCAATGAGAATGGCTACCGAGATAGATCCAAGAAGATCTGATTCAATTCCAAGCAGTAAAGGAATGTTAGAAAAACAATAAAATAGGAATTTTTTCGAATCAGCCACAATTCAGTTGATTTTTGGCGAAGATAGATAGAGTTATCATTTTGTTGTGACTAATTTACAAGATAAAAAAATTGATAAATTTAATATTTTTAAAAAAGAAGATTGGTCTAGTGCTTATCAAAATGTAGAAAAGGAGCTAACTAAAGAGCCTCTAAAAATTAGCAAAGGTAAAAATATTAAAAATTTAAATGGAACATTATTAAGAAATGGTCCAGGAATATTAGAGAGGGGTGGACAATGGGTTCATCATCCATTTGATGGTGATGGGATGATAACATCCATAAAATTCGAAAATGGTCAGCCATTCTTAACAAATAGATTTGTTAAAACTAAAGGCTATTTGGAAGAAGAAAAAATAGATAAATTTATATATAGAGGTGTGTTTGGAACGCAAAAAAATGGAGGAATTTTAAATAATGCATTAGATCTAAAATTTAAGAATATCGCTAATACACATGTCATTAAATTAGGAGATGAAATTCTAGCATTATGGGAAGCTGCAGGTCCACATGCACTGGATCCTGATAGTCTTGAAACTATTGGTTTAACAACACTAAAAGGAGTACTTAAGCCTAACGAAGCATTCAGTGCTCATCCTAAAACAGACCTAAACTCAAATGCATCTTCAGAACTTTTAGTCACTTTTGGAGTACAAACCGGACCAAAAAGTACCATTAGATTAATGGAATTTGATAATGCTGGTACAAATTCTGGAAAGCTCATTTTTGACAGAAAAGATACTTTTAATGGCTTTGCATTCCTTCATGATTTCGCAATTACAACTAATTGGGCAATATTTTTACAGAATGCTATTGATTTCAATCCTCTTCCATTTGTAATGGGTCAAAGAGGAGCAGCACAATGTCTAAAGTCAAACCCAAATAAAAAGGCAAAGTTTTTTATCATCCCCAGAGAAAGTGGATTATTTAGAGGACAGCCTCCTTTAACAATAGATGCTCCAGAAGGATTCGTTTTTCATCATGTAAACGCATTTGAAAAAGATTCCAAAATCGTATTAGATAGTATTTTTTATGATGATTTCCCATCAGTTGGTCCAGACGAGAATTTTAGGGATATTGACTTTGATAAATATCCAGAAGGAAAACTGAAAAGATCAATTATCGATCTAAAAACAAAAACTTGTGAACTTGAAACTTTCAGTGAACAATGTTGTGAATTTGCTGTTGTTAATCCTAAAAACTTAGGATTAAAAGCAACTTTTAGTTGGATGGCAAGCACATCTCAAAAGCTGGGGAACGCTCCACTTCAAGCAATAAAAAAAATAAATTTAACTTCTAAGGAAGAGATTTTTTGGTCAGCAGGTCCAAGTGGATTTGTTAGTGAACCAATTATGGTTTCATCAGAAAACTCTTCAAAAGAAGATGAGGGTTTTTTATTTATACTTCTATGGAACGGAGAAAGAAGAGGAAGCGATTTAGTGATATTAGACGCAAAAGACTTAAAAGAATTAGCTGTTTATGAATTACCTATTTCAATTCCTCATGGCCTTCATGGGTCCTGGGTTAATTGAATTTAAGAAAAAATTTCTATTAAATCTGGAATAATTTTTTTTAATGCTTTACCCCTATGACTACAAGAGTCTTTAATATCATTATTCATTTCTGCGAATGTTAATCTGGTAGAACTCTCCTCAAAAATTGGGTCATACCCAAAACCACCTTTTCCTCTGGGATTTAAAATAATATTGCCATGACATTTAGCCTCAGATTCAATAATCACTTCACCATTAGGGGAACAAACACAAATATTGGCAATAAAGAAAGCACTTCTATTTTTAACTCCATTAAGTTCTCTTAAAACTCGTTCAATTCTTTTTTGATCATTTTCTGCATATCTAGATGAGTAAATGCCAGGCTTACCACATAGCGCTTCAATACAAATTCCTGAATCATCTGCTATCGAAAAATTATTCGTTTTTCTCGAAACTTCACTCGCTTTTTTAATTGCATTATCTCTAAATGTCAGTCCATCCTCTTCAACTTCTAATGATTCTGGCTGGAGTAACAATTTACAATTAACTCCAGCAAGCAATTTCTTATATTCTTCAATTTTACCTTTATTCTTACTCGCTAAAAATAAATTTTTCATCTTTATTTTCCTGCCAAATTTATAAATTCTTGACCCCACTCTAATACCTCAATTAGATAAGATTCTTTTGGTGCTTCACAATATAACCTTAAAAGAGGTTCCGTTCCTGAAAACCTAAAAAGGAGCCAAAAATTTTTATCAATTCTCAACTTTATTCCATCGATCTTTGAGATACTTTTTAACTTGTGATTATTAATATTCTCAGGAATGTTATTTATGATAAATTCTTTTACATTATTTTTTTCTGACTGATTTGGAAATTTAATATCAATTCTTTTATAAAAACTTGGCCCAAAATTTTTTTGAATTTCATCTAAGGTTTCAAATAAATATTGAGATTTTTTAGCAATTCCATTTAATAAAACCATAGCTGCATATAGAGCATCTCTTTCAGGCATGAAGTCACCAAAACCAACTCCCCCAGATTCCTCTCCTCCAATAAATATTTTCTCTTTAATCATTTTTTCAGCAATATATTTAAAGCCAACTGGAAGTTCAAAAACATCTCTATTTTGACTTTCTGATATATTTTTAATAATGTCTGAACCACTAACAGTCTTTAAAACAGGATAAGAATTATTTTTAATTTCACCCAAATAGCTAATAAAATATGGGAGTAAATCTTGAGTACTAGAGTATCTACCTTTTTCATCAATTGCCGCAATTCTGTCACCATCACCATCAAATATAATTCCTAAAGTTTTCACTTCATTTGTTGAATTTTTGATTAGTGTTCGATTTAATTCATCTACATAATTTAAAAGAGGTTCAGGAGGTTTTCCTCCAAAAAAAGGATCAGCATCTTTCCTGATTTCTGAAATAACTTCTGAATCATTAGACGCAAAAATATCAGCCATACAATTTGCAGCTGAACCATGCATAGAATCTACAAAAATTCTTAATTTCATATTTTTCAATCTATTAGAAATAAAGTCAATATCAAAAAGGGATTTAATTCTATCTAAATGAAATTTCTTAATATCTACCAATTGATTAACACCATCTATTTTTTCAATTGAATTTCCAAGCATTAATCTTTTTTCAATTTCACTTGTAAAAGATTCGTCAACAGAACATCCATTAAAGCTCTTTATTTTCAGACCTAGCCAATTATATGGATTATGACTTGCCGTAATCACTAACGCTCCAAGACATCCGACTTCTTTGGCATAGAAACTACAAGAGGGTGTTGTCACAAAACTATTAGATAAGATCGGTTCGAAACCACATCCTCTTACAAAAGGAACTATTTGCTTGGCAAATTCACTTGCCATAAATCTACGGTCATATCCAATTATAATTTTCTTTGAATTAACTTCTTTATAGTATTGATAATGCAATTCCTGACATGCAGCAACAACAACTCTTGAAAGATTAGATAAATTAAAATCAAATCCAATAATTCCCCTCCACCCATCAGTTCCGAATTTTATCTTATCTAATTTATCAGCAATCAATTTTAGAAGATCCTTGATTTATTCTAATTAACTATACTAATTTAAATTAGTAAATTTTAAAACCGCCTTTAAAAAAAATTTGAATTCTCTTCATTTAAAAAGTTTTATAAGATGCAAAAGAAAAGCATGGCTAGATTGTAAGGGTAAAAAATCTGATGAAATTTGGTCTCCCCATAAAGCTATAGATAAAATTAATCAGTTTCAAATTTTCTCTGAATTTTGTAATGGTGATATTTATTCAGGATTAAAAGCATGCAAGAATGGATATAAAGGGGTAATTGGTTTAAAAATCAAAGGGAATTTTTTTCAAAATATTAATGCAGAGATACGTCCACAATTACTTGTAAAGACTAAAGGTAAAAGTCTATGGGGAAAATATAAATATTTACCTGCAGTTTATAAGTTAGGCCACAAAACCACTAAAGAACATTTATTCGACTTAGCTTTTAGTTCTATGCTGTTGGAATCTTTTCAAGAATCTAAAATTGAGAAAGGATTAGTAATTTCAGGTTTTTATAAAAAAGTTAATGTTGAAGAAATTTATTTAAATGAAAAATTAAGGAAAAAAGTTTTGAATACTTTATTAAATCTAAATGAATGCTTGGAGGGATTTATCCCAGAAATAACTAAAGATAGAAAAAAGTGTACTATTTGTTCATGGCAGAAATTTTGTGATAAAGCAGCAAAAGAAAATGGGGATTTAACAGATATAGATGGAATAGGATCCAAAACGGCCTCACTACTCATAACAAATGGGATATCTGATACCCAAACATTAGCTTCGTATAGCGAAAAACAACTTGGAGAGAAATTATCTAAATTCAACGATCAAAAGTTTGAAAAAGCTTCCATATTTTTAAAGCAAGCACAATCTTATATTTCTGGGGAACCATATAGACTTTCCAATAAAAATGAAACTAACGATCTACTAGAAAAAACACGTTTGGGATTTTATATATTTGATATAGAGTCAAATCCAGATGAAAATCATGATTTTTTATATGGTTTTTTAAAAATAAATAATTTATTTACAAAAAAAGAAAAGCTTATTTATAAACCAATTTTAAATCTGAAAAACAATAAAGGAGAATCTTACAAGAAAATTCTTGAAATACTTTTTTTACAGAAAGATTGGCCAGTTTTACATTACGGAGAAACTGAAAAGATAGCAATAATTAATATTGCTAAAAACCTAAATTTTAGTTTTGAAGAAATTGATTCACTTGCCTCAAGATTTATAGACTTACATAGCTTAATACGAAAGTCTTGGATATTACCATTAAAAAACTATGGCTTAAAAACTATTTCTAATTGGCTTGGATTCGAATGGATGCAGAAAAATGTAAGTGGCTCGAAAGCCCTTTATTGGTGGATTCAATATCAAATTACAGAAAACGAAATATTTTTAAAAAAAATTATCCAATATAACAAAGATGATTGTTTGGCTACTCTACAAATTGCAGAATATTTAATCAAAAATCAATTAAAGAAAAATTGATCCCACAGATTTATTAATAATAATTTTTCCAAAAATTTCTGAAAAAAAATAACTTCCTTCCTCTAAATATTTTCTTTTTATCATTGCTAAACCTTTTATTTGAGAATCTGATTTAAAAAAACTAGTGATTTTGCCTACAGAAATATCCTTGGCAGAATTTATATATAAATTTTTATCTTCAACGTCTAAATTCAAATTAGATTCAAATGATTTCCAAATTCTTATTTCCTGTTTTAAAGAAGAAACATTTTTTATTTTTGACATTGTTTCTTGTCCTAAATAACAACCTTTATTAAAATCTATAAGATCTTGTAATCCAAGCTCAAGAGGATTATTTTTTCCGTTTATTTCCATTTCTAATGAGGGTATTGCCTGATTAATCTTCCAAAGATTTAAATCATTGGGATTTAGTAAATTTAGTTTATTTTTATATATTTCAAATTCTTTATCTTCTATTTTGAAGAAAATAGGCTGGTAAGTTCTCCATGAACTAGATTCATCAATTTCCTGAATTCTATTTATCAAGAAAGGTTCACTCAGAAGTACATCGTCCGCTGGAAAAATAATTTGATTAAAGTAATCAATTATTTCATTAGTGTTACCCGCCAAGATAATTACTTCTAAGTTTCTTTCTAAAAAAATAATTTCAATTAAGGACCTTAGAACTCCATTTGGAGTTAACCAACAAGTTTTTACAACTTTATTTTCTGAATTAAGAATATTACCAGTTGTTATTCCATTCAAAAATTTTCTGGCATCTTTTCCAGTAATAGAAAAACAATCAAATTTTTCAAGCCAAAACTTTTTTTTTATGTCTTGCATTTTAAAATAATTATAAAAAGTCTTTTATCGTAAAAAGACTCTTTAATTTAACATTTTCATCTTCAAGGGCTTTTAATCCCCCTTCTTGCCTATCAACTATAGACAAAACTTCCTCAACAATATAATTATTTTCGCGTAACTTTTTTATAGCTTTTATTACTGAACCAGCAGTTGTAACAACATCCTCTAAGACAGTTACTAAAGTTCCTCCTTCTAATGTAGGCCCCTCTATTCCAGCTTTAGTACCGTATTGTTTAATCTCTTTCCGAATTATTAAACCATTAAGATCTAGGCCTTGTGAAGCTGCTTTGACAATTAATCCACTTACAAGAGGATCTGCGCCTAATGTCAATCCTGCTACAGCTTTTGCTCTTGAGTCCTTTAACTCTAAAAATAATTCACTTATTAAGTTTAGGCCTTCGCCATTTAATGATACTGGTTTACAGTTCATGTAATGACTGCTTTTTTTTCCTGAAGATAAAGTGAAGTTTCCTTTCTTGTAAGATTTTTCAATTAACTGTTTTAACAATTTTGCTTTATTTAAATCATACTTATCCGAAAATTTGCCCATTAGTAAAAGTTAAATTTCTATTTAAAGATTAGAAGAAAAAAAGAAATCTCACAAAAACTTCCTAATGAGGTGTTTTTTGAAATATTATTTTTATATTGTATATTGAAATTCAATGTAATTAAAATTACATAAATTCCCTTGGGGGTGTAGCAATCTGGTGAATGCACCAAACTCATAATTTGGCTAAGGCGAGTTCGATCCTCGCCACCCCCATTATTCATTTGTCATTGAATGAAAATAACTCTACTTTTATTTCTTTTATTTTTACCAGCTTTTTTCGCAGCGAGTGAACTCTCTTTTTTATTAATAAGGCCAAGTAAAGTTTTAAGGTTAATAGAAGAAAAAAAGAAAGGAGCATTTTCAATTTTAAAAATTCAAAAACGCTTTAGATCTTCATTAATTACTTCTCAATTTGGAGTAACAATTTCATTAATTGCAATTGGATGGCTCAGCAATGACCTAGCTAATGATTATTGGAAAAGCAATATTTTATCAAATAGATTTTATGATCTTCTATTATTTTTATTCGTTGTTTTAGTTGTTACTCTTGTTTCTGGACTAATTCCAAAAGCTTTAGTAATTAACAATCCAGAATCTGTCGCATTAAGATTAACCGCAATTTTCGATGCCGTAAGAAAATCTATGAATCCTATAGTAAAAACAATAGAATTCTTTGCTAGCGCCTGTTTAGGCTTGTTCAATTTAAATAATAAATGGGATTCTTTAAACTCGGGTTTATCTGCTAGTGAATTAGAAACTCTTATAGAAACAGATAACGTAACAGGTTTAAAACCAGATGAGAAGAATATTCTTGAAGGAGTTTTTGCTTTAAAAGATACACAGGTTAAAGAAGTGATGATTCCAAGATCTGAAATGGTTACTTTGCCAAAAAATATCACCTTTTCAGAACTTATGAAACAAGTAGATAAAACTCGACATGCTCGCTTCTTTGTGATTGGTGAGTCTTTAGATGATGTATTAGGTGTATTAGATTTGCGATATCTAGCTAAGCCAATATCAAAAGGTGAAATGGAAGCAGATACATTATTAGAGCCATTCCTTTTACCAGTAACAAAAATAATAGAAACATGTTCTCTAGCAGAAATATTTCCAATAGTAAGAGACTATAATCCGTTCTTACTAGTAGTTGATGAGCACGGTGGAACAGAGGGACTTATAACTGCAGCTGATCTAAATGGCGAAATAGTTGGAGAGGAAATGCTCAATAATAGAATTTATTCAGACATGAGAATGCTAGATAATTTCTCTAAAAAATGGTCAATAGCTGGAAAATCAGAAATTATTGAAATAAATAAAAAGTTAGGATGTTCTCTTCCAGAAGGTACTGATTATCATACTCTTGCTGGATTTATGTTAGAAAAATTTCAAATGGTTCCAAAAATTGGCGACGTTTTAGATTTTAATAACATTAAATTTGAAGTTATTTCTATGTCAGGTCCAAAAATTGATCGTGTTAAAATAATCCTTCCCAAAAGCTAAATGTGACTCCCCATAGAGGATAATGATAATAAACATATGGATTTGAAATTATGCAACCAACCTCATCACCCGTAAAGGTTGGAGTCATAGGTATAGGGAATATGGGCTGGCATCATGCTCGAGTACTAAGTTTACTCAAAGATGCAAATCTCATCGGAGTCGCAGATCCAAATGAAGAGAGAGGCAAATTGGCTATTGACCAATTTCAATGTGAATGGTTCAGAGACTATAGAGACTTAATTCCGAAAGTTGATGCTATCTGTATCGCTGTTCCAACACTACTTCATCAAAAAGTAGGACTAGATTGTCTCAAGGGAGGTACTAACGTTCTCATTGAAAAACCAATTGCAGCTAACGAGTTGGAAGCAAAGTCTTTAATAGAGGCAGCTAATACAAGTAACTGTCTTTTACAAGTTGGGCATATTGAAAGATTTAATCCTGCTTTTAGAGAATTAAATAAAATAGTAAATAATGAAGAAATTGTTGTTTTAGAAGCTAGGAGGCACAGTCCTCATGCAGACAGAGCCAATGATGTATCAGTTGTAATGGATTTAATGATTCATGACATTGATCTTATTCTGGAGCTAGTAAACTCAAAAATACAAAAATTAGCAGCAGTTGGAGGAAGAAATAGCGAAGGATTAATAGATTATGTCAATGCTACTTTAGTTTTTAAAAATAATGTTATTGCAAGCCTAACTGCAAGCAAAATGAGTCACAAAAAAATTAGAAATTTAAGTGCTCACTGCCAAAATGGCCTAGTAGAGACTGATTTCTTAAATCACTCTTTACAAATCCATCGAAAGTCTCATGAATCATATACAGCAGAGCATGGAGAATTAGTTTATAGAAATGATGGATATGTCGAGGAAGTTAGCACAACCTCTATTGAACCTCTTTATGCAGAACTGGAGCATTTTCTTAAATGCGTTCAGGGCAAAGAAATACCTGAGGTAGATGGTGAGCAAGCCTCAAGAGCATTAAAAATTGCTGATTTTATAGAGAGTGCTGTAGATAATTCTGGAGATGCGATTTTACTTGAAAATCCCATCTAATAAAAACAATCTAAACTAAAAGAATTTTATTTAAATCCAACTGCAGCTTGCCAAACAAATACCAATAAAAAGAAAAATAAAGGAATAAGTGGAAGAACATCAACAGTTGGAGCAAAGGCCTTGTAAGCCTCGGGCAATTCAGCGAATGTATTAAATAGAATGAGCACCTTTTTTGATAATTTAATTAATTATTATAAGACGTTACCACGTATAGTGAGCAATAGAGGATGATTTCCATGGAGCGAAATCATTTGTAAAACAATTATCTCTAATAGCAGTAGAAATTGCATTGGTAAATCTTATTAAGTGAGCAATATTATGCAAACTTATGAGTGTTAGGCCTAAAATTTCTTCATTTCTAATTAGATGATGCAAATATGCTCGAGAATAGGATTTACATGTCTCGCATTTACAAGTTTTATCAATTGGAGAAAAGTCATTTTTAAATCGAGCATTTCGCAAATTCAATCTTTCATCATTAAAAAAAGCAGTCCCATGTCTTCCTAGCCTTGTAGGCAAAACACAGTCAAATATATCGAATCCATTTGCAACAGCTAAAGAAATTTCTCTTAAAGAGCCAATTCCCATTAAATATCTTGGTTTATTTATTGGTAAGAATTTTGGGACGTAATTAATTACACTATGTATTTCTTCGACTTCCTCGCCAACACTTACTCCTCCCACTGCGATTCCAGGCAGATCAAAAGAACTTGTATATTTTGCGCTATATTCTCTTAATTTCGGATACTTACCGCCTTGAACTATACCGAATAATGCTTGATTAGATTTCTGATGAGTCTCAACACATTTTTGCAACCATGAATGAGTTCTTTGTAAAGATTCCTCAATATCATTTTCGTTAGCTGTATGCGGAGGACAATGATCAAAAGCCATCGCAACATCCGATCCAAGATCCATTTGAATCTGTATTACTTTTTCAGGTGATAAAAATACATGACTACCATCTCTTGGATTTTTAAATTCCACTCCTTTATCAGAAATATTGTTTAATTTAGACAAACTAAAAACTTGATATCCTCCTGAATCAGTAAGGATAGGCTTAGGCCAATTCATGAACTTATGTATTCCTCCAGATTCTTTAACTAATTTTTCTCCAGGTTGTAAATGAAGATGAAAAGTATTTGAAAGAATCATTTCGGATCCTGTGGAGATTAACTGCCTAGATGAAATCCCCTTAACCGTTGCCAGAGTCCCCACAGGCATAAATTTTGGTGTATTTACCTCACCATTTGGTGTATGAAATATACCAGTTCTTGCACCTGTATTACTGCAATTCGATGTAATTTCAAATTCAAACACGATAATTTATAAAATTTTTTGATCCTTTTTCATTAATCTAACCTATCATTTAATATTGAATCTATTTTTATCACATCAAAAAATATTTAATAAAAAATTTGGCAGGTTCTTGGATTTTCTATACGACATTTCCAAAGATACCTTTAATTAATCCCGAATTTAAAAATATTGCACAATTTGCTCCGCCTTTAGGATTTTTTATTGGAACAATACAAAGTTATGTTTTTCTTTTTTTAAGAACAAACTCTTGGTCAATTTATTCATCTGCATTAATTTGTTTAGCTTCGGGATATTTAATTACTGGTGGTCTACACCTCGATGGTTTAATGGATACTTTCGATGGTATTTTTGCAGGTAAAAAGAGACGTTTGAAAGCCATGAAAGACAGTAAAGTTGGTTCCTTTGGCGTTCAAGCTTTAGTTTTTATAACTTTAATTCAAATTGCTTGCATAATGAAAATTCAAAACTTAGTGATTTTTGTTTTACCTATATGCTTATTTTGGGGAAGATTTTCAAATTTATTTTTTATAGAAAAGTTTAAATATATAAGTTATAAGAAAAAATCTATTAGTCACAAAAAGTTTTGGAATGGAATTAAAAAAGAATCTTTGATCTCCATTATTTTTCTTTTAATTTTCATTGCATACCAATTTGTTTCAATTACATCCCAAGCAATATTAATTAAATTTTTAATTCTTATTTTGATTGGTATTTTTCTAAGCTATTTTATCCCAAACATACTGGGTAAAAAAATTGGAGGCTTCAATGGAGATGCCTGCGGTGCAAGTGTTGTTCTAGTTGAAACTACAATGTTGTTTATGCATGCAATTCTTTTATAGGTAGTTCTAAATAAAAAATATTTTTCTTATTAAGATTTTTTGATTTTTCAGTATTATTTATCGAGTTATTTTTAAGCAATCTCAAATCTCCACCAATTTGTTTTGCTAATTTCCTCGCCAAAAAAAGTCCCACACCAGTGCCGTCCTTCTTTCTAGCGGCAGATCCTCTAAAACCTTTTTCAAAAATTTTCTCGTTTTCATTTTTGGTTATTTTTTTACCATCATCAAATATACAGAGTCCATTACTCGTAATTGTGAGCCCAATTTCAGCATCTTTTTGGGCATATTTAAACGCATTTTCTAATAAATTGGCCACAATTTCAGCAATTACAGCATATTTTGCCTTTAATGGCGAAATAGTCCAATCTGGCCAAAGAGAAGGTTCAGTCCAATCTCTATTCTCTAAGTCCGCATTAGCTTTACCCCTTTCTAATATTGGCCTCAATAAACTCTGAACAGTTATTACCTTTTTATCATCTAAATTTGGTGGTAATAATAATCTTTCCTCTCCAATTTCCAGAGGAAGTTGAATAGGTGAATTTAATTGCGCGAAAGAATCCATATATTGATTAATTTGTTTTTGCTCTATTATCATGCGTTCGACTATTTCAATAGAATCATCATCTGAACCAAGTCTTTTTATTAATAATTTTGCATATGTTCTAATAGCCGCTAATGGATTTCTTAACTGATGAATTATGACATTGACTTGATTCTTTAAATAATTGACTTCTTCATTTTTATTTTGACGTTCTAATTCGATAGAGACGCATTTAGCTAAAGATATTGAAAGCGCTTTTAATCTAGAATCGAGAGATATTGGCCAATTCCCACCTTTCAAATCAGTTTCAACTCTCAGCACACCAAGTAAAATATCGTTTTCTTGTAGCGGGTACCATCTTCTATTAGGTGATGAAACCTTTAAGGAAGGATCATCTTCTATTGAAGTAAGTAGCCTATCAATTTGTGGCCATTGACTAATCATTTCAAAAGATGCTTTGGTTCCTTGCTTAGCTGAAGCAAGATACATCACTAAATTAGTCACGCCCATTGAGCAACCAAAACTCTCTAGCTGTTTTAAAATCAATTCTTCAAATTTTTTTGAAAGATTCATAATTAATAAAATTTTGGGAAATTTTTTTAAAAAAACTTGAAAAAGGGCTTGTAAAATATGAAAAAAGTATTAAGATATATAAAGAGGTCTGACTATAGCCAGCCTTGAATATGAATATACAATCATATTTTAAGCTACATCAGGGGTTGATGGGTCCTCTATGTAATTTGAAGTGAATTTAAAATCACATATATAAGATTAGTAAAAATTAATAAGACTAATCTCATTAATAATTTCAGGGGTACCAATCAATGTCAAAAAAAAGAAAAAGAATCAGCAGAAGAAGATTGGCTGGCCAAAGAGTAATGGCACATGTACCTATTTATCATATCGAAACTGGCAAACATAAACCAGTTACAGCAGCAAGAAGATTCATAGCTGAGAATGGTCTCTCTGCGCCTTCAGTTTTCAATGTGAGAAGAAATGAACACACCACCGATAGATTTTTTTGGGGTGAAAAAGGATTATTTAGCGCCCAATATGCTGAAGAAAATCATTTTCTATTTCCATCACTAAAAGTTGTAGTTGAAGGCATTGGTGAAGAAAAAATATTTGAGGGTCTAGAACTTACTGCAGATGATTGGGAAGAGATTGAAGAATATGAATATGCTTTTGTTTAAAAAATATTACTTATATTTGAACTTATAAAATTAATTAAATTTGAATCAATTTGATGAAATCCATCGAATTCTAATAATTCACAAAATTTAGATGACTTACTCTTTACCTTTTCATAAATAGTCCTAGAAGCATCTACAGGCACAACGTCATCAAATAAACCATGACTAATAATCAATGGCGAGAATTTTTCTCCAGGGTTCCAGTTGGGGTGAGGATAACCACTACAAGCAACAATTAATCCAAAATTTAACTTAAATCCCGCATCAATTGCCATTGCCGCCCCCTGAGAGAACCCCAACAAAATTGTTTTTCTTAGTGGAATCTTATCAGTATCAAATTTTTTTAATGTAAGTAAAAGTTTATTTACTTCAACCTCAGCTCCATTCCAATCATGTGGGTATAATCCATACCACTGTCTTCCCTGACCGCTTGGGTGAAATCCAGGAGCCCTCAAAGAAATTACCTCAAAATCAAGATTTATTTTTTCAGCCATCTCCTTTCCAAATGTTAAAAGGTCATCTGAATCGGCGCCCCAACCATGCATCAAAATAATTCTATGAGTTGCAGTTTGAGAGCTAATCGAGACAAATTCATGATTGATAGCATATTTCATGTTTATATTCTTAAGTAAGTAAACTTTCCCATAATGTCTCCATTAGCTTTAGTTAGTGTCTCTGATAAAAAAAATATAATCCCATTTTGTAAGGAATTGGTAGAGCAATTTAATTATAAAATTCTATCAAGTGGAGGAACTGCCAAACATCTTATAAAGGCAAAAATTCCAGTTATTAAAGTTGCTGATTTTACTAATTCTCAAGAAATTCTTGGAGGAAGAGTTAAAACTTTACATCCAAAAATACACGGGGGGATATTAGCTAAAAGAACTGATGAGGAACATAAAAAAGATATAGAAACTAACAATCTTGAGTTAATTGATTTAGTAGTTGTAAATTTATATCCTTTTAAAAAAACTGTAGATCAGGGAGCTAAATGGGAAGATGCTATTGAAAATATAGATATCGGAGGGCCATCTATGATTCGTTCTGCAGCTAAAAACCATAAAGATGTTTCCGTTTTAGTAGATCCTAGTCAATATCAAAATTTTCTTGAAGAAAGTAAAAAAGGTAAATTGAAAGACTCATATAAAGCAAAATTAGCCCTTGAAGCTTTTCAACATACAGCAGACTATGACACTGCAATATCTAATTGGATAAGAAAAGAAAGAGATTTACAATCTTCAAAATATATTGAATCTTACCCACTAATCAAAACATTAAGATATGGTGAGAATCCACATCAAAAAGCTTTCTGGTATGGTTTAAGTAACATTGGATGGAACTCAGCAGAACAATTACAAGGAAAAGACTTAAGTTATAACAATCTATTAGATCTAGAATCGGCACTTTCAACTGTTTTAGAGTTTGGCTACACAGAAAAAGATGAACTTACAAGCGACATGTTTGCCTCTGTTATTTTAAAACACAATAATCCTTGTGGTGCCTCTATAAGTAATTCAGCTTCCAAAGCATTTTTGAATGCTTTGGAATGCGATTCTGTTAGTGCATTTGGAGGAATAGTTGCTTTTAATTCAAATGTTGATAGTGATACTGCAATTCACCTAAAAGATATTTTCTTAGAGTGTGTCGTCGCTCCATCTTTTGATGAAGAAGCTTTAGAAATTTTAAAAGTTAAAAAGAATTTAAGAATTTTAAAGTTTTCAAAAGATCAACTTCCAAAAAAGAATCAAAATTCTACTAAATCAATAATGGGAGGATTACTAGTCCAAGATACTGACGATAGTGAAGAAAAAACTGAAAATTGGATTTCAGTAACTAATAAAAATCCGAGTAATCAAATTAACTTAGATCTAAATTTTGCATGGAAAATTTGTAAACACGTGAAATCAAATGCAATTGTTATTGCAAAAGACCAAAAAACTATTGGTATTGGAGCTGGACAAATGAATAGAGTTGGAGCAGCAAAAATTGCATTAAAAGCAGCTGGAAGATTATGTTCTGATGCTGTCTTGGCCAGCGATGGGTTTTTCCCATTTGCAGATACTGTAGAATTAGCAAATGAATATGGTATAAAAGCTATTATTCAACCTGGAGGAAGTCTTAGAGACCAAGAAAGTATTGATATGTGTAATTCAAAAGGAATCTCAATGGTATTTACCCAAAAAAGGCACTTTTTACATTAAATTATGTTGATTTTGGATAATATGTAATCTTGTTAGTTTTTCTGAATAAAGATAACCTGCCTGGACCTGCACATAGAAAGTAGAGAGAAATAGCTCCATATATAAAAGACAATTCGAAAGCATAATTATGACCTTCAACCACTGCCAGAGGAAAGCCTTCTAGTCCAGTATCAAGGAGATGAAAATAAACTGCAAATGCCATGGTAGAAAATAGACCAAGAGAAGAAAGCCTAGCAAAAATCCCTAAAGCCAATCCTACTGGGCATACCAGTTGAGTAATTGCTGCTCCAAAAGTCCAAATAACAGGATCACCAGGCAAAAATGGGAAATACTTACCAACAACAAACTCCGCAAAGCCCTGAGGATCTTGAAGTTTTTCAAGGCCATGATGAATCATCAAAGCACAAAAACCTATTCTTAAAACGAAAATTGATAGTTCCCCAAGGATATTTACCTCTGACCCTGAAGATGAATTGGCAACCACAACTTCAACTTTTTGGGGAGCTTTAGTTCTATTCATACTTGCAGTTTGAACCTGATTAGTTTGTGCTTTGTCTTCCATACTTCATAACTTTTTCATTATTCTAGTTAATAAAGGAGATCTTTTGGAATTATCTGACTAAAAAATTAAAAAAACTAAGCAAATTTATAAATGATTAACTAATTCAGGAAGCAATATCAATTAACTTTTCAATAACATCTGCAACAACCTTATCAGGAGTGGATGCACCTGAGGTAATTCCAACATTAATTTTTCCACTAGGTAGAAAATTATTCTTAAGTTCTAATTCTGATCCTAGTGGTTTATGAAATATTGAGTTTTCTTTAACTGATATCCTCTCTGGTGTATCAATGTGAAAAGAAGAAATATTTTTAGTAATTGCTATTTCTTGTAGGTGAGTAGTATTGGAAGAATTGAAACCTCCAATAACTACTAAAATATCAAGGTCTTCATCAACCAAAGAGAACATTGCATCTTGTCTTTCTTCAGTTGCATCACAAATAGTATTAAAAGCTAAAAAGTGACTATTTAAGTTTTCTGGTCCAAATTTTTTTAACATCGTTCTTTCAAAAACCTTTCCAATTTCTTCAGTCTCACTCTTAAGCATAGTTGTCTGATTTGCAACTCCCACTCTATCTAAATCTTTATCGGGATCAAATCCATTAGAAAAAGCTTTAGCAAATTTGTTCATAAACTCATTTCTATTACCTCTCCCGAGAATATATTCAGATACGTAGTTTGCTTCTTCAAGATCAAGTACAACTAAATATTTACCTGCGAATGAACTTGTAGCCAGAGTCTCTTCATGCTTAAATTTTCCATGAATAATAGATGTGAAAACATGTTTTTTATGTTTTTCGACTGTATGCCAAACCTTAGAAACCCATGGACAAGTTGTATCAATGATATGACAACCTTTCTCATGCAAGAGTTTCATTTCTTGAACAGTAGCTCCGAAAGCAGGAAGTATAACAACATCCCCATTAGAAACTAAAGAAAAATCTTTGATTCCATTTTTAGCTGAAATGAATTTCACATTCATTTTTCTTAAATGATCATTAACCGAGGGATTATGAATTATTTCGTTTGTTATCCAAATATTCTCATTAGGGTAATGTCTTCTAGTTTCATAAGCCATTGCTACAGCTCTTTCAACTCCCCAACAGAAACCGAAGGCTTGTGCTAGCTTGATATTTAGTCTGCCTTTAGTGTAATTAAAACCATTATCTCTAATAGAACTTATCAAATCACTTTGGTAAGCTTCTTCTAACGCTTTAGCTCTTTTTGTTGGAGAATCGAAACCCCTTCTATTGTATCTATCAGAGTGATGAAGGGATCTTCTAAAAGCTTGAGTATCCATTATCCTATATTACAACGTTTTAAATAATTTTTCGTAAAAAAAAAGAAACCTGACATAAGTCAGGTTTCTTAAATTAATTTTTAGTTAGATTATTTAGCAGATGCAAAGTCTGGATATGCTTCCATTCCATGCTCTCCTATATCTAAGCCTTGAGTCTCTTCTTCTTCAGATACTCGGATTCCACCGAATAATCCTCCAATTACAGACCAGGCAATCCAGCAAGTAACCAGTGTCCAAATAGCATAAGCTGCGGCACCAAGAGCTTGAACAAGAAGAAGGGTAATACCTCCGCCATTGAACAATCCCATACCTGCTCCATCGCCTTGTACAGCTGTACCCCAAAGACCGATTACAATAGTACCCCATACACCACAAACTCCGTGAACAGAGAATGCGCCTACAGGATCATCGATCTCAGCGGCATCAAGTGCTGCAACAGAAAATACAACGATTATTCCTCCAACTAGTCCTGCGAACCAGGCTCCAGCAAGAGTCATATCACCACAACCAGCAGTGATACTAACCAAACCAGCAAGGATTCCGTTAATTATCATTGTAAGATCAGGCTTACCAGAAGTTAATGTTGAAACAATAGTTGCACCAATAGCACCAGCTGCTGCTGCCAAAGTAGTTGTTACAGCAACATAAGGAACCCATTGATCCATAGCAAGTTGAGAACCGGGGTTAAAACCATACCAACCTATCCATAGAACTAATGCACCTAGAGTAGCTATAGCCATGTTGTGTCCTGGCATAGCCTGTGGTTTCCCATCAGAGTATTTGCCAATTCTTGGTCCAAGAAGCATAGCTCCTACAAGACCAGCCCATGCTCCAACTGAGTGCACAATTGAAGAACCAGCAAAGTCTACAAAACCTAAAGAATCAAGCCAACCACCATTCCATTTCCAGCTACCAGCAATTGGATATATAAATGCAGTTAATACGACAGCAAAAACAACAAATTCTCCAAATTTAACTCTTTCAGCAACAAGACCGGATACGATAGTTGCCGCAGTTCCTGCGAATGCAGACTGGAACAAGAAATCAACTGTTGGGACTAATCCAGCATCAGTTACCATATCTGCAGTAACTGTTGGATCAAAAAATAAACCTCCAAAATAAAGCCATCCGTCAGCAACACTACCTCCGTACATTAATGAATAGCCGATAAACCAATAAGAAGTTACAGCTAGAGCAAATACAAAGAGGTTTTTAGCAAGAATGTTAACAGCGTTCTTAGAACGGCACATACCTGCCTCAACCATAGCGAAACCGGCGTTCATAAAGATCACTAAAATAGTAGCGATCAAAAGCCATAGATTGTTAGCAAGAAAAGCTGCATTCAACTCAGGTAAATCAGCTGCGTGAGCTGAAAGATTAAAAATACCTAAACCAAACAAAGCTAGGGGAACAGTTGCAAGCCACAACATAGAGCGGTTTGAACTAAATCCTCGAATACTCCTCAAAAGGAGCATAGGTCCATTAACAAGACTTGCATCTTGAAGTTTGGACCTAGAGCGCCTTTGAGGCGTTTGCAAAGCAGTGGTCATAAAAAAAAATTAGATCTGCAAAAAAACAGTTTGTGCTGTTTCCTTTCAAATTTAAATTTATTCAAAAAACTTATCCGTGTCTAGTAGTTGTTTATACCATTTTTATAGTTGCACCTTAAAAAAATATTTGTTAAATTTGAAAATTATTTTTTTTGGGGTTTCAAAATATCAAGTTTTTCGGTTAATTTAAAGGTTTAATTCCATTCCATGATACGTGGTCGATATGAAATTCAAAAGAACATGGAATAGTTATCATTCCTGCACTTAAAGATTCTCTAAAGAGATTGCCGTACAAGGGATCTGCATCATCCCCAGGGGCAAAAAAACAAGCGTCCTTTCTCGTAATACAAAGTACTAAAACACTTTTACTTTCAGGCATTAATTCCTTTAATTCCATGAGGTGTTTTTGACCTCTTTTCGTTACTGTATCTGGGAATAGAGCTACATTTTCTTTAATCCAAGTCGTATTTTTAACCTCAATGAAAATGTTACGTTTATCAGGATTTGAAGATTTTGGAGTTAAAAAAAAGTCAATTCTGCTTTTTTTATCTTTTCCGTAGGGAACTTCAGGTTTAATTGTCTCTATTTCTCCTATTATTTTGTTTAACAAATTTTTCTCAATAACCTTTTTGATTAACTTATTTGCAAATAAAGTATTAATTCCCACCCAAACCTCTTCATTTTTTGCATCTAAAACACAAATCTGTTCCCAAGTAAAAGGTAATTTTCTTTTTGGAGAAGGGGAAACACTTATTCTTACTTTTGCCCCCTCACTCAAAAGTCCCTTCATTGGGCCCGTATTAGCACAGTGCGCAGTTACTACCTCTCCACTCTTTAATTTTATATCTGCAAGAAACCTTTTATACCTCTTAATTAAAATCCCTTCAATTAGTGGATCAAATTCAATTATCCGATCATTCATAAATATGTCGTTAGTTAGAAATCAAATATAATTGAAACTTAAACTTGTTGAAAAATTTAGACAAATCCAAATGCATTCATTTTTAAAAAATAATGTTTTTTCAATTTCGTTTGGTACTAGTCTTAGTAAATTAGCTGGATGTATAAGACAAATATTTATAGCTGCTGCTTTTGGAGTTGGGGTAACATACGACGCATTTAATTATGCCTATATAATTCCAGGTTTTTTGCTAATAATCATTGGAGGGATTAATGGTCCCTTACATAACGCAGTCGTTGCCGTTCTTACTCCCCTTAACAAAAAAAATGGAGGGATTGTTTTAACTCAAGTAAGCATAAAACTTTCAATATTATTAACTGGTTTAGCTATATTGATTTACTTTAATTCCAGTTTATTAATTGAATTATTAGCCCCCAATTTAAGTTTCGAAGCTAAATCTATTGCCACTTACCAATTAAAAATACTTACACCTTGTATTCCTTTATCCGGATTCATAGGTTTAAGCTTTGGCGCCTTAAATTCCCAAAGAAAATTCTTTTTATCAAGTA
Source organism: Prochlorococcus sp. HOT208_60m_813I02 (assembly GCA_002025865.1). Classification (GTDB taxonomy): domain Bacteria; phylum Cyanobacteriota; class Cyanobacteriia; order PCC-6307; family Cyanobiaceae; genus Prochlorococcus_A. Next base: position 25,900 of record MWOR01000020.1, read on the forward strand.
TAAGTCCAGCAATAACAAGCCTAACTACTATGTTTTTTATTTTATTAAGTTGGATTTTCAACCAAGAAAATGCATATTCTCATTTCTTTACTTATACGGGATTACTTGCTTATGCAACTTTGACAGGAACTTTAATCCAGTTTGTTATTCAAATTTCGGAAATAAATAAAATCGGTCTATTGAGATTAACGTCACACTTCCAATTATTTAATGATGAAGAGAGGAGGATTTTCAAACTAATTATTCCAGCATCTATCTCATCAGGTCTCAGTCAAATTAATGTTTTTATCGATATGTTTTTCGCTTCAAGTTTTCAAGGAGCAGCATCGGGACTAGCTTACGGAAACTTTCTGATACAAGCCCCATTAGGAATATTATCTAACTCTTTAATTTTGCCATTACTTCCAAAATTCTCAAAATTAAGAAGTGAACAAGACTACATAGGCCTTCAAAAAAAATTGATCTCTGGAATAGAGTACTGTTTCTTGACAACTATTTTTTTAACAGGATTTTTCATAACATTTAATAATCAAATAGTGCAGTTAGTTTTTCAGAGAGGATCTTTTGATTATTCAGCGGCTTTAAAAGTAAAGAATATTTTAATTGCTTATGCAGTTGGCATACCTTTTTATCTTTATAGAGATTTATTAGTAAGAACTTACTATGCAATAGAAAAAACAAACTTCCCTTTCAAGTCATCATTTACAGGGATAATATTAAATGTTTTTTTTGATTGGGTTTTAATTGGTGCCCCAATTAATAATTTTGGAAATCTTTCACCATATAATTTTGGAGTTGTTGGAATAATTTTATCTTCAGTAATAGTTAACTTTATAGTTTGTATTTTGCTTTCTTTTAATCTGAGAAATGAAAATATCCATTTGCCTAACTTGGAATTATTGAGGAAAATTAGCCTTATGTCACTAGCAGCATTTATAGACAGCACACTTTGTTTTAACATTCTGAAAACTACGAATAACTTCAATTCAAATCTCGCGGAATTTTTATTATTAATATTTGGAACTCTAACTTTTTTTGTAATTTACTATATACTTACAAAATACTTGAAAGTAAATAAATTTAAAGTTTCAAAAAAAGAGATTTAGTTTTTAAAAAAACTTTCCAAAATCTCCTCTAATTCTAGAATTTGTGAGTTAGTGATCAAATTAATCAGTGGAATACTATTAACACCATCCCCTACTTTTACATTTATTGCTTTCAAACTTAATTTTGCAGCCTCCATTGGGCCTTGATCTTTATTGCTGATACATTCAATAGCAAGATGCCTCGCTAGGCCAGCGTCTCCAAGATACAAATTCCACTTTTCTATTCTAATAAAAACCTTTTCGGAAATAACATTTTCTAGATCACTTATACGTATCTGAGATTCCATAAATATAAATTGATTTAAGTTGATTGTTTTGAAGTATCTTTAGGTTTTTTTATAATTACGAAAATTAAATGGGCGGCCAAAAGAACTGACCAGACAATTGCAAAATTATTAAAATAGTCGATTTCAAATTTAATCTCTTTTAAAAGCCACGTGCCACTTACAATCGCAGTAAATATCATGCAGTGAATAACAAAATTTACTATTCGAGAAAAATGTTTATAGATTGGATCTTCTAAATCACCATTTCCGTACCACTTTATAGGCATATTAATAATTAGATTGTTAATAATAGACATTTTACCTGAAATCTAGTTGACTAAGAGACCCTGAAACAGAGATATTACATAATTATGCGCCTGTAGCTCAGTGGATTAGAGCACCTGACTACGGATCAGGGTGTCGGGAGTTCGAATCTCTCCAGGCGCGTTAAAATTCTGAAATATTCTTTTTATATTTTTCTAAAAAATATCGTCTATATTATGGGTATTACTTATCAAATTCAATGAATATCCTTCAAAATCTTAAAGAAAGTGATCCAGTAATATCAAACTTTATCAACTCTGAGAAAAATAGGCAGGAAACTCATCTTGAGTTAATCGCAAGCGAAAATTTTGCATCAATTGCCGTCATGCAGGCTCAAGGTTCCGTCCTTACAAATAAATACGCGGAGGGATTACCTCAAAAAAGATACTACGGGGGATGTGAATTTGTTGATGAAATCGAAGAATTAGCTATTGAGAGAGCGAAAAAATTATTTGATGCAAATTGGGCTAATGTTCAACCCCATAGTGGAGCACAGGCAAACGCTGCTGTTTTCCTAAGTCTACTCAAACCTGGCGACACAATCATGGGGATGGATTTATCTCATGGTGGACATCTTACTCATGGGTCTCCAGTAAATATGAGTGGTAAGTGGTTCAATGCAGTTCACTATGGTGTAAATAAAGAAACTAGTGAATTAAATTTTGATGAAATAAGACAGATAGCACTTGAAACAAAACCAAAATTGATCATATGCGGATATTCTGCTTATCCAAGAACAATCGATTTTGAATCATTTAGAAATATTGCAGATGAAGTTGGTGCTTTCTTAATGGCTGATATCGCACATATTGCCGGTCTTGTAGCAAGTAAACTTCACCCAAATCCAATACCTTATTGTGATGTAGTAACTACAACAACTCATAAAACATTAAGAGGGCCCAGAGGGGGACTTATCTTATGTAAAGATGCAGAATTTGGAAAGAAATTTGATAAATCTGTTTTCCCTGGAACTCAGGGTGGGCCCCTCGAACATATAATTGCCGCTAAAGCAGTTGCATTTGGAGAAGCCTTGCAGCCAGATTTCGTTAATTATTCCCAACAAGTAATAAAAAATGCAAAAGTTCTAGCTTCAACTTTAATAAATAGAGGTATCAATATCGTGAGTGGAGGCACTGATAACCATATTGTTTTACTCGATTTAAGAAGTATCAATATGACTGGTAAAATTGCTGACTTGCTTGTAAGTGAAGTTAATATCACTGCAAATAAAAATACCGTTCCATTTGACCCTGAATCACCTTTTGTAACCAGCGGACTAAGGTTGGGAACTGCTGCATTAACTACTAGAGGCTTTAATGAGAATGCTTTTGCTGAGGTTGGCGAAATTATTGCTGATAGATTACTTAACCCAGACGATTCACTGATTGAAAGTCAATGTAAAGAAAGAGTATTAAACTTATGTAATCGTTTTCCTCTTTATGAAGGCAAACTTGAAGTATCAATTAAATGAATCCTAACTCCAAGGGAGTTGAAATTCTTTCTATTGGAACAGAGCTACTCTTAGGAAATATTATAAATACAAATGCTCAATGGATTTCTGAACAGTTATCTCAATTAGGCTTAAATCACTTTAGGCAATCGACTGTAGGTGATAATTGTGATCGAATTATAAAAGTAATTCAAGAAATATCGAAAAGAAGTAATCTTCTAATTACAACTGGTGGCTTGGGACCCACCCCAGATGACTTAACTACTGAAGCAATAGCCAAATCTTTTAATGTAACTCTTTTTGAAAGACCGCACTTATGGGATGAAATTAAACAAAAACTGTCAACCTCAAAACTCCAGGACGATTCATCTAGCTTAAGGAGACAATGTCTCTTCCCAAAAAATGCTCAAATAATTAATAACCCTAGGGGAACTGCCCCAGGAATGATATGGGAACCAATAAAAGGATTTACTATTCTTACTTTCCCTGGAGTACCAAGTGAAATGAAAACTATGTGGAAAGAGACGGCGTGTGATTTCATTAAAACCAAATTCTCAGATAATTATTCCTTTTATTCAAATACTCTTAAATTTGCAGGTATTGGAGAATCTAGTGTTGCAGAAAAAATTAATGATCTATTAAATCTTAAAAACCCGACTGTTGCTCCATATGCAAACTTAGGAGAGGTTAAACTAAGAATCACAGCGCGAGCAAAGAATCATCTAGAAGCAAAAAATATAATTAAACCTGTAAAAGAAAAATTAAAAAAAGATTTTTCGAAATTTATTTTTGGAGAGGATAATGATACTCTTCCAAGCGTTTTAATAAAAGAATTAACCGAGAGGAACCAAACTATTGTTTTTGCTGAATCCTGCACCGGAGGCCTTCTATCTTCATCACTAACATCAATATCAGGCTCATCTAAAGTTTTTAAAGGTAGTATAGTTTCCTACAGTAATGAGCTAAAAAATTCATTATTACATATTTCTGAAGAGAAGCTTACAAAATATGGAGCAGTTTCTGAAGAAGTTTGTGAGTCCATGGCAATTAATGTTAAAGAGAATTTAGGAGCAGATTGGGCAATTGCAATTAGTGGAATAGCTGGTCCTAACGGAGGCAGTCAAGATAAACCGGTTGGACTTGTCTATATATCAATTTCTGGACCGAATAATCATATAACTAATATAAAAAAACTATTTAACTCAACCCGAAATAGAGTAGAAATTCAAACACTAAGTGTAAATGTCTGTTTGAACAGCCTAAGATTAATCCTATTATCGAATAGTAAGTAACTATTTTTACAAATTGAGTCAAGATACCTTATTTGATAAAGTTTGGGATTTACACAAAGTTTCAAGACTTCCAGGTGGATCTGATCAAATATTTATTGGTCTTCACCTTATCCATGAAGTTACAAGTCCTCAAGCATTTGGCGCTTTAAAAGACAAAAACTTAAAAGTTAAATTCCCTGATAGAACTGTTGCTACCGTTGATCATATTGTGCCAACAGACAATCAGAGCAGGCCTTTCAAAGATAATCTCGCTGAACAGATGATTGAAACACTTGAGAAGAATTGCTTAGAACATAAAATAAGATTTTTTAATATTGGTAGTGGTAATCAAGGAATAGTTCATGTAGTAGCACCAGAATTAGGGCTTACTCAGCCAGGAATGACAATTGCTTGCGGAGATTCTCATACTTCAACTCATGGAGCTTTTGGGTCAATCGCTTTTGGGATAGGTACAAGTCAAGTAAGAGATGTTCTTGCCACCCAAACTATAGCCATGAACAAATTGAAAGTGAGGCAAATTTGGTGCGACAATAAATTATCTAGTGGGGTTTATGCTAAGGATTTAGTACTTAATATCATTAATGAACTTGGTGTAAAGGCTGGGGTAGGTTTTGCATATGAATTCGCAGGGCCTGCTATAAATGCATTATCAATGGAAGAAAGGATGACTATATGTAATATGTCAATTGAAGGAGGGGCAAGATGCGGCTACATAAACCCTGATGAAAAGACCTTTAGTTACATTAAAAATAAATTATGCGCACCAAAAAACGAGCATTGGGAAAAAGCGCTCACATGGTGGAAATCATTAAAAAGCGATGAAAATTCAATTTATGATGATGTAATTAAAATAGATGCTTCTAAAATAGAACCAACTGTTACCTGGGGGATTACTCCGGGCCAAAGTATAGGAATTAATCAACAAATCCCTCTTTTAGATGAATTGTCACCGAATGACAAATTAGTTGCTGAAGAGGCTTATGAATATATGAGTTTCAATCCAGGACAATCAATAAAAAATGTTCCAGTAGATGTTTGTTTCATAGGCAGTTGCACAAATGGGCGAATCAGTGACTTGAGAATTGCAGCTAAAGTATTAAAAGACAGAAAAGTATATAAGAATGTAAAAGCATTTGTAGTGCCTGGTTCAGAAAAAGTTGCCAATAAAGCAAAACAAGAAGGTCTTGATAAGATATTTAAGGATTCTGGATTTCAATGGAGAGAGCCTGGCTGCTCAATGTGTTTAGCAATGAATTCAGATAAGCTAATAGGTAATCAAGTTAGTGCTAGTTCTAGTAATAGAAATTTCAAAGGGAGGCAGGGATCTCCTAGCGGAAGAACACTACTCATGAGTCCAGCAATGGTTGCTGCTGCTGCAATTAATGGAAAAGTCAGTGACGTTCGAGAATTTATAAACTAATGAAATCCGATTTCACACCACCAATTGGAAAAATTACACAAATAGACGGGCAATGTATCTCTTTGATTGGTAACGACATTGATACAGATCGAATAATTCCGGCGCGATTCTTGAAGTGTGTTAACTTTGACTCATTAGGTGAATCTGTTTTTGAGGACGATAGAGAAACTTTAAAGGGAAAGCATCCTTTCGATCAAGAGGAAAACAAAAATGCCACGATACTAATTGTTAATAGCAATTTTGGATGTGGTTCCAGCAGAGAACATGCCCCTCAAGCACTTATGAGATGGGGCATAAAAGCGATCATAGGAGAGAGTTTTGCCGATATTTTTTATAGTAACTGTATTGCAATAGGAATACCATGTTTTACACTCCCCAAAAAAGCTATAGAGGAAATTCAAAAAAATGAGGATAATAAATTTTTATTTTTAGAAATTGATCTGAAAAAAGCCTTAGCAAAATCAAAAGATTTAAATTTCAATCTTGAGATTAAGGAAAGCTCAAGAAAAATGTTTTTATCAGGAGAATGGGATGCTACTTCAACACTACTTGAGAATGAAAATTTAATAGAAAATAAATTTAACCAATTACCTTATATAACATTTAATACTAATTTGGTTTAGCTATTTAAATCCATATAGGCTAAAAGAAATACCTCCTGCTTGATTATGAGGTTGATAAAAAATACCAAATTCATAGGATCTTTTTTTCCAATTTAAGGAAATTTTAGAATCTATAAATTCACCATAATCATCTGAATCATTTGTTAAGTTCAAAGTCCCAAAACTTGTGAGAATGATCGGTCCATATAATTGCTGATCAAAAGAAATATCTAAGGTGAAGTCCTCATAATTCTGATCAAACTTAAAAACACTTTCACCACTATCAAATTTATAGAAAGGTAAGATACTTAATCGCGTATAGTCAAAAGTTTTATTTTTAAAATTACCAAATATTAATTCTGGGCCTATACCTAACCCTAAATATTCTTGATGATCTCCATTTTCATAGAAAGAATATGATGCTTCTAATCTTGTATTAAGACTTAAGCCTTTTGTGATTGGTTCAGGAATGTACTTATATGAAATATCAATGGATTTTTTTTTAGAGTCTCGAATAATAATTGGAAAATTCTGATCAAGAGAATAAAACAAATTACCTTTAAGGTTAGTTACCAAATTTTTAGTATTCAATGCCTCTGCTGTTATGTTGGCCAAATCTAAAGATAAAAATTCTGTCTTTTTAATACCATCAACAATCCAAGTATTTTCTTTTTGCAATTTTGAACCATAACCTGAGTAAATTTCTGCTTCACCCAATGAACCATTCCAAACCCTCTCTCTATAAATTCCATAAAAGCTTTTATCCCATTTTGTACCTAAAAAATTAATATCTTTACTCAATTTAGTTTTCAATCTAAATGCATCTGAAAATTTATTTAAATCAAGAGAATTTAAATTCTTGTCTATTTCTAAATCCCAATTTTTTATTGTGCCTTTTATCTTGGATTTTAGAGCAAAATAATCTTCAAAACTAGCATCTCTCTGAACCCTATCTGAATTGATTGATTCGTTCTTCTTTACAAAACTTTTTGTATACCCTTTTAATGACCTCTGAATTAGAAATTGCGGCTCTAAATCGAGAACAAAATTATCTGAAATATCTATAGAGTTGAATTTCCTACCAATGAAATACCCATCCTTCTCTGAATTTTCATATCCTAAATCCCACCTATTTGCAAAGTCAAAGAATTCTCCAGACTTTGTTAACTTTCTATCTCCAAGCCAAAATGGAATTGAGACTTTTTCTTCAAATATTAAATAGTTTATTGATGACTTAAATCGTAATTTCTCAGCTTCAGGAATAACTTTTAATGAATTAATGGCTAATTTAACCTGTTTCGATTCAAGTAAATCATTACTAAATACAGCCTTCTTGCTTTCCCATGTTTGGCCATCTATTGATATTTCATCAGTAAAAAATAACCAATTTTCAACTTTGCTAGGAGTATTTAAAACTTCTTTTTTTTTAAATTCAAGTAAATTTTCTATCTCATTTAAGTTTGATACGCTGAAATTTGACGATAAGTCATCAATCAATGTATTGGTATTAATAAATCCCTCAACATCTAATAAATACCCTTTTTCACTAATAAAACCATACTCTAGTTGTTCAGCTTTGAAAAATTGATCCCCTATTTCCAAAGATATATTCCCTTTAGCACTAATTTTTTTATTTAACTTATCGTAAATTAAAGTATCTGCTTTAAGCCGTTTGCCTTTATAAGCAACGGATACATTACCCTCTGCATAAATAACATCATTTATTTCAGACTGTTTATCAGATTGTATTATTAACTCCTTTTGCTTTTCAGCTTTAGCCACTAAAAATAAATCAAGATTTGTCTGTAATAAATTTAAATGCGAATTATTATCTTGAGAAATATTTGGAGTATTTGATAAATTCTGTCCAGTATCAATTATTGACCAAATCAGTTTGGTATTTTTATTAATGTTATCTTTATTAATTTTTGCAAATTCAGCTGATTCTGATGGCTGAATAAAATTAATAAAAAGAAAAGAGAAAAATATTACTTTTTTTGATATACCTGAAATCAATTTAAGAATTTAATTAAAAAAACTAATCTTGAGGACTTTCTAGATCTTTTCTGTTTGGGGTTCTTGTTGGGTCACTTGCTAAAAATCCGAAAAGAAATATTCCAACAAAGAAAAAGACGATAGTGTAAACAGAAATTTTTAAGGCGAGCATAGAATTACAAGAGCTAACAGATTTATATCTTATTAAATTTATAATTAAACCATGGTTTATTGTTTACTTTTTGTATTTTTGGTAAATTTTGAAATACTTTAAGGGATACTAATCGTCATGATCATCCCAAGGATCAGTAAGCTTTGCCGCTTTAGGTCCAAAGGCAGTCCAAAGACCAAAACTGGTCAATGCTAAAAGTATGGCCAGAATTGTTACAGCTATAGAAACTGCAGGATCTGGAGCAGATGATAAAGTTTGCATCAATTTTGCTAAGTTTGTAAACAATTTACGTATTAGTTCTTATACAATAGCGAAATAATATACGATTTTGTGAATTTAACATGGGTCAAAAAACAGCATTAGGAAGTCTCCTAAAAGCAATTGGCAATTCAGGTCAAGGAAAAGTTGTACCTGGTTGGGGAGCAGTTCCTGTCATGACAGTAATTGGTCTACTACTTTTGGTTTTCTTAGTTATTCTTCTACAGATCTATAACCAATCCCTACTATTACAAGGTTTCTCAGTAGATTGGAACGGAAACTAAATTTCTGACAATTTCTCAAAAAGTTATTTGGTTAATTTGAAAATTGCCAAATAATTTTTTTTAAAATTTTTGTTTTTAATTAATTAGTTATAGTTTGTGTATATTCATATTTCTCATACAAAAGAGATTTAGAAATAAAAAATGAAAGAAATATTTTTAATTGGATTAGGAAATCCTGGTAAAAAATACTCAAAAAGTAGACATAATATAGGTTTTTTACTACTTGAAAATTTTTCGAAAAAATATAATTCAAATTTTTTATTAAAAGATAAGCTTAAAAGTTCCTGCTCAGAATTTCAAATCAATGATTCTAATTTCAGGTTATTTTTACCAAATACGTTTATGAATAACAGTGGTGATGCTGTCAGAGCAATAGTTGATTGGTACAAAATAAATTTAGATCAGATTTTCATAATAGTCGATGATAAAGATCTTCCCCTTGGAACAATAAGATTTAGAAGAAAAGGAAGCTCAGGTGGACATAACGGGCTGAAAAGCATCATTGAAAAATTACAGACACAAAACTTTAAAAGAATAAGAATTGGTATTGGATCACCTCCTCTAATAGAAGGAAAAAATAATATCAATACCATTTCACATGTATTAGGAAATATTTCTCTAGAAGAAAAATCAATTTTAGATAAAGTATATAAGAGAGTAATAGAATCACTTGAAAAACTAAATTCTAAAAAAGAAGAAAATATAATTAATGAATTAAATTCTTTTAACAAAGACCAACCTTAAGAAATGCGTTCAAAACCTGAAACTATTGCAAATGTAAGTGTTAAGGAATATTGCTTCTCAAAAAAGCAAATTCAGGGGGTTGTGGAAGCTAGTCAATTTAAATGGACTTTTACATACTCCTTTAACAAAGGTCTATTAAAGGTAAATCCACCGTTAGGAAGAGCATTAATTGAAAATGCCCTATTGAAATTTTTACTGAAAAAAGATTATGAATTAGAAACAGGGAATGAATATAAGTTCACTATTTCTGCCAAGTTTTAAAATCTATATTTTGATTCAAAGTAAACTTCGTTTTGCAATAATCTTCTAAAATTATCAATGCTGATATCGCATCAAGGTTTTTATTAAGAATAAAAACCTCTCTAGGAATTAAAAACTTCAGACCACTAATTGGAAAAAGTTCGAAATATCTTGCTTTAGCCCTGTAAGTGGTATTTTTTTCCTCAAAAGTTATTATTTCTTTTTTAAAAAAATATAGTTTTTCTCTAATTTCGTTACTGGTAGTACCATTGCCAATAATAATTTGTGATATTTCCTCAGCGCCAATTAAATGTCTGACATAATTCTCTAGTAATTCACTTTTAAGAATAATCGCTTTATAAACTTTTTTTTCACTTATTTCAGCTAGTACTAAGCCGCATTTACTTTTCCCAGGATCAATAGTTATAACTCTAGGCATTTAAGATGGAATCTTTAAAATATTGATTTCAACTACAATGGGTTCTACAGTTTTACTATCTCTCAAAGATACTACTTCTAACTTAAATTTGATATTTTGATTTTTTTGGAGAAAGTCTCTAATTTTTTTTATAAAATTTCCATTTGTTTTTATTTCACTAACTTGTGATCCTTTTGACTTAATTTCATCCCTTGTTTCTCTAAGCAATGATTTAATTTGTAAATCTATTGATTTAAGATTTAAATCACTTTCTCCAAGAATTGAACTTGTAATAACATCTCCTTTTTTGACTATTAATTTATTCTCTAATAAATCAGGAGATACAAAAACATAGTTATCACCTTTTAAGACATTTGTTGCTGATTTGATTAGTAAAATCCAGTTACCCCCCTTAGCAGCTATTGTCTCAATTTCTGTAATATCACTTGGTCTCCACAAAAGAATATTTTTTGCTTCTTTATTAATTGGAATAACAATTTTCCTAACAAATTTATCAGCTTCATTGTAGATTTTTGGAAAGTCTCGTTTTACATTTGAGTTAGAGTTGATTTCAGCTATAAATAAAGTCTGTCCTCTTTTAATAACAACATTTCCTCTTCTAAATTCTTTAATATTATTTTTTAATTGATTTAACTCCTTTTCTTTTTGAATAATTTTACTTTCAAGTTCCTCTTGCTCTTTCTGTAAAGGGATTAAAGCCTTTTTGCTTTCATCTAAAGTTTTTTGCAAAAAAGGAATATCAACAAAAAGCCTTTGTCTGAATTCTTCGCTTACTAAAATCAATAACCCTATTGATATTGAACTAATAAACCCACCAGTAATAATAGTTATTATGGTTGCTGTTTTTTTCGGTCTTAATTTTAAGATACTAAATCTTGCTTTACCAATCTTTGTTCCAAGAATATCCCCAAATGGTGCAATTAATCCCCCTAATAATATTAAAAAAACAATTAAAATCCAAGCCACACTTTTGCATATACTCAGTACATCATAATTTATAATGAATCAATTAAATCTTTTTGCAAGAGCAATTGGATCGAACACTGTGATCTTTTTTCTTTCAATATTAAGAAGCCCTGAATCCTTTAAATCTCCTAATAATCTTGTAATGGTTACTCTTGTAGAACCAATAGCTTCAGCAATTGCCTGATGTGAAAGCCTTAAATCTATCGTAATACCTTTTTCACCTGCAACTCCAAAGTCTCTACAAAGGACCATTAAAAAACTTACTAAACGAGAAGACATATCTCTATGAGTAAGAGTTTCTATCATTGTTTCAGTTTGTAGGATCCTACTTGAAAGCCCTTGTAAAAGTAATAGTCCTACTGATGCATCTTCCTCTATAGCTCTTAAAACAGAATTAGCAGGTGCTGTTATCATTTCAACTCTTGTGAATGCTATGGCATGGTAAAAACGATCAGATCTATGGCCTGTTAGAAGAGATAAAACACCAAAGAGACTATTCTCTCTTAAAAGAGCAACTGTTATTTCTTCACCTGACTCATAAACTCTTGAAAGTCTTACTGCTCCTCTTCTTATAAGATAAACTCTTTCAGCAGGGTCTCCGGGAAAGAATATTGTTTTAGACCTCTCAACCATTTCTGTGCTTGCACCATCTAGACCTTTAATAACTTCCATTAAAGTTTTATTTATTGGAAAACGTTCTCCAACTGAGTTGATTTTACTTTGTCCGGAATGTTGCGAACTAAAGCGGTTGAATCCTCTTGAAGCAGGTATCATAAATATCTTGACTATTAAAAAATTTAAGGAGCCACCTTGAAATATCTTGTATCAACAGTAACAATTTTCAATTCTTATCAGTTTATCAACAAGCTTTTTTCAGTCAATTTCAAATTGCTTAACCCTTTTTTAAGTAAAATTACACTATATGCAGTGTCATTAGATTCTAATTATACTGCATGTAGAAAGAATCTAAATAATGGTAATTAGTTCATCTCATATTTATTCCAAAGGTAATTTTGATGTTGTAAAAACAAATCCTGCTAACAAAATTAACGTAAAAAAATTTTCACAAAACGGACAAATACAAATCTATCAATCTTCATATAGAGGTAGCTACACATCTATCATTAGAGACTCTCTAAGAAATGCTGCTCTTGGCAGGAAAGTGCTACTAACACAATTTATGAAAGGAGGGGTGAATCAAGGGGTTGATCATGCAGTAAAGCTATGCGGTAATTTAACCTGGATAAGATCATCACATTCCTTTGATCAATATAATTCTGAAGCAATTGAAAATAATAAAAATTTAAAAAAATCTATTCATGAATCTATTACTGAATTATGGAATTTTTGTAAAAGAGAACTACAGTCTGGAGAAAATGACCAAATCATACTTGATGAGATTTTTTTAGCTATTGACATGAGAATTATCGATAAAGATGATTTGATTTCAACACTTGAAAACCGATTTATATCAGGAGATGTAATCCTTACTGGTACAGATATACCTAAAGATTTATTATTAATGGCCAACCAAGTTACCGAACTTCGCTCATAAAACAATGCTAAAAAATGATCTCTGGATAAATCAAAAAGCTTCGGAAGGTATGATTAAACCCTTTCATTCAAATTTGGTGAGACATCTTGAGCCTGACAATAAACAAAAGCCAGTTTTGAGTTACGGATGTTCATCTTATGGCTATGATTTAAGACTTTCATCTAAAGAGTTCCTAATTTTCAGACATATCCCTGGGACTGTGATGAACCCCAAAAAGTTTAATCCCAATAATTTAGAGAAAACTGTTCTTCACCATGATAAGGATGGAGACTTTTTTATTCTTCCTGCTCACTCCTATGGTTTAGGAGTTGCTTTAGAAAAGATGAAAGTTCCAGAAAATATTACTGTAATCTGTATAGGCAAGAGTACTTACGCCCGACTTGGAATTATTGTTAATACAACGCCCGCAGAGGCAGGGTGGGAAGGTCATTTAACTTTAGAATTTAGTAACAGTTCTGGTGCAGATTGCAGAATTTATGCTGAAGAGGGTATTTGCCAACTACTCTTTTTTGAAGGTGATCCATGCTCTACAACCTATGAAGATAGAAGAGGTAAATATCAAAACCAACCAGAAAAAGTAACTCTTGCAAAGATCTGAAATGAGTAAAGTTGAACTAATTTCGCTAACTCCTGATGCAGAAAAAACAATGGCTTACATTGCAAGAGTTAGTAATCCAAAAAATCAGGAGAATGAAGACTATTCGAAATTATTGAGTTATTGCATTAAAAATGAACATTGGAGTGTTTTTGAACAATCATTTATGACCTTGCAAATAGAAACTAACAGAGGAATAGCCGCCCAAATTTTAAGACACAGATCATTTACTTTCCAGGAATTTTCACAGAGATATGCAGATAGTTCTCAATTGGGAAATATCCCCTTACCAGAGTTAAGGCGTCAAGATTTTAAAAACAGGCAAAATTCAATTCCCGATCTCCCTGATGAATTAAAAAAAAGATTCAATGAAAAAATTAGTTTACATTTTCAGGCTGCTTCAGAATTATATGAAGATTTACTTGCTGAAGGCGTAGCAAAAGAATGTGCAAGATTTGTTTTACCATTAGCAACTCCAACAAGAATCTATATGTCTGGATCATGCAGATCGTGGATCCATTATATTCATTTAAGATCAGCTCACGGCACCCAAAAAGAACACATGTCTATAGCCCAAAATTGCAAGTCTATTTTTAAAAAAAGTTTTCCGATTGTATCAAAATCTTTAGAATGGTAAAAATCATCCATGACTGCGGGGATTAACCTCATTGTTTTTATTTTCTTGTATTATTGAAAATTCAGAATTAATAATTTCCTCATAAGGTTTCTCTTCTTTTTTTAAATTATTAATAGATTTTCTTATTTTTATTTCATCTTGTTTACCAATAAAAGTAGATATTAGATTACCCTTTTCATCAAAAAGATTAACTTGAGGAATCCCATTGACAGCAAACTTCTGGATGTAATTACCCCATTTTTGATTATCAACATTTAAAAAAACAAAATTAATATCTTTTTCGTATTCATCTTTAAAAGCAGAAACTTTTGGAGCCATTTCTTTGCAAACTTCGCACCACTCAGCATAAAATTCCAGAAATGTAGGCTTATTATTCGTAAAAGCTATTTCAGGGTCAACGGACAATTCTCCAAAACTCTTTAGAAGATAAGTTGATTTAAAAAAGAAATTTCTAAACAAAAACAGTGAAATGATAACAATAGATATGATTAAAATAAGTATTGTTTTTAAATTTGTCTTTAAAATTTGCTCTCGACTTTCAGATTGCACTATTAAGAAATTACTAACTAAAAACATCTTAAATAAGTTAAACAAATAAAGAGAATTGAAATCTATAAGCTTTTAATCAACTGATAAAATAATAAATAAATAATTTTCAAAATTTCTTTAATTCCTGAAATCTAATTATGCAATCAATCTTTGGAACTGATGGAATAAGAGGAAGATTTAATGAAGAGATAACCTATTCACTAGCCTACAAAGTGGGATACGCTTTAGGTTCGAGCTTAGAGAAGAAAAGTCCAATAATAATAGGAAGAGATACAAGAATTAGTGGAGATATTCTTCTTCAGGCAACAACTCAAGGTATAAACGATAGTGGTAAAAAATTTATAAATCTTGGAATCTGCCCTACCCCAGCTATACCTTTTTTAATCAAACAAGAAAACCTAAGTAGTGGGATCATGATATCTGCAAGTCATAATCCGCCAGAATATAATGGCATAAAAATTTTTGATCATAATGGTCAAAAAATTACCAAATATTTTGAAAATAAAATTCAAAAATTAATTGAAGAGTCAAGTCACAATATCTCAGTTCCTAAAAAAGTGATCCCCCGAAATACAAATAAAGATCTCATCGATATTTACATCAAAAGCCTAATCCAAACTATGGGAGGAGAAAATCTAAGCGGGTTGAAAATAATATTAGACACATGCTATGGATCAGCAGCAACCTGCGCAAAAAATATTTTTCAATCTCTTGGTGCTGATGTAAGAGTAATCAATAACTCTAAAAATGGGTTAAAAATAAATTTGAATTGCGGTTCTACTAACCTCGAACCATTAAAAAAAGCATTAAGAGAGAGTCCTGCAGATATGGGTTTTAGCTTCGATGGGGATGCTGACAGAGTAATTGGCATAGATTCAAAAGGGAATGTTTTAGATGGAGATCACATTCTTTTTCTTTGGGGTAGAGAACTTTTGGAACAAAAAATTCTCACAAATAATTTACTAATATCAACGCAAATGGCAAACTTAGGTTTTGAAAAGGCCTGGAAGAAAATTGGAGGAATTTTATATAGAACTAATGTAGGAGATAAACATGTGCATGATGCAATTAAGGAAAAAGGAGCAGTTTTAGGAGGTGAGCAGTCAGGTCATATACTTTCAAAAATTAATAACTTTTCTGGAGATGGGATATTGACTGCACTTCAAATTTCTAAATTTTGTAAAAAGAAAAATATTAATTTAAATGATTGGCTTAAAAGTAGTTTCGAACCTTATCCTCAAAAACTAACCAATATCAATCTAAATTTTAATATTAATAAATTAAATTCAAGAGACAAAATCTTAATTGATGAATCTATAAAAAATATTCAGGCAATATATTCTGATAATTGTAGAGTTTATATAAGGCCTAGCGGTACAGAACCGGTTATGAGAGTTCTAGTTGAGGCCAAAAACCATAACAAAGTTGATTCTTTATCAAAAGAAATAACAAATAAACTCTTTTTAGAAATTGATAAAATAACAAATCAACGATGAATTAAATTTTTATATAAATTTTTTCATAAATATCAAGTTGGTTAACAATCACATACTTTTCCCTATCAGTTTTAACTTTCATTGGATTAAAACTTTCGGAACCATTAAAATCTTTTTTATCTATTGTTTTAAAATGAAAATTACTCGATATAGTGCAATCCATATAATCGAATAAATCCTTTACATCTGTTTTTATAAAAATTAGAGTGCCTTTTTGCAATGAATTTGAGAGCATATTAATAAGTCCTGGCTGAATTACACGCCTTTTATAATGCCTCTTTTTAAACCAAGGATCAGGGAAATAAAAAGAAATACTTTTTAGATTTTTGATAATAAATTTATTTTGGAGATCATTCAAAATATTATTAGCATTACCAAATATAAAATATAGATTTTTGATTTCTCTTTCAATAACTTTTAATTTAGCATTTCTGACTAATTTCTCACGGATTTCAATGCCTAAATAATTCCAACTGGTATTAACTAAAGCTAAATCAAATAGAAACTCACCAGCAGCACAACCTATATCCAAATGAAGGTTCAATTTAGAATCACCAAACATTTCGCTCAAAGAAGGTATTCTCTCGATTTGATTAAAATTACTACTAAGAGGATTAACATGCTGTCTCATACAATTATCAATATATTCTTAGGCAATAATATAAAGATGCATAATATTCATAACTATGACAATAGTAAGTTCAAAAGTAACAGTTTGATGTTTAATTATTATGTGTTTAAAAAGAAAAAGTTTTGAACGTTTTTAATCAACTTTCTATTTGGGTATCCTTTCAACTTTCAATAATTTTCCTTATTGGTATTCCTATTACTCTATCTTTCTGGTCATTTAAAAAAAGAAATAAAGCAGTTACTAAACTTCTATCAATTTATTGGAAAGTCTCCCTTTTATTTTTTATAAGCCTTCTACTTTTTATAGGAAAATATAATTATGCTCTTGTGATAACAAATATTTCAACATTATTAATAACAGCTTCAGTTTGGTTTTGGAACGATATTAATGATGAATTAAGAGAATATGATTTTTCTTACTCCCTTACAACAACGACAAAAATATGGAGATGGACGATAACTTTTATATCTCTCAATTTCTTTATTCAGAGTTTAAAAAACTTAAAATGCTTTTCTTTTATTAATTCAGATGCTTGTGCAATTTGGATTAAGCCCTCTTCAAATTTATACATTATTATCAAAAATTTATTTAATTTTTTCTTTGGAGCTAACTTTACCCAGCCGATATCAAAATTCTTAGGATTATTCGCATTATTAATCTATATTTTAGGCATTATTCAATGGTCAATAATCAAATTACCTAAAAATGGAAGAAACTCTTGCTTCTCAGAAAATGGCAAAAATTGATTTAATAAATAGTCTTGAAAAAATAAGTTCCGAGATACCTGATAGGATACTTAAACTAGAGGGATTTATTCTAAAAGAAAATCAAAAAGAACAATTAGAAATAATTATTTTCAGAGGATTCAGTAGCTCAACAACTCATCCAATTGAAATAGATTCAGAAAAAAAAGTAATAACACTTTCTCATATAATTACAAACTTTAGACTTTATAAAGCACCGTTAACAGAAACCGAAGAAAATTTTATCAGAGAAAATCAAAACTCAGTTTTCTTTTTGAATCAACAAAACTGGATTTAAATAAATTCAAAATTAATAATATTTGAACATCTTTTGCATAATTTTGTATTTTGGACTCCATTAAAAGTTTCTTTTTGATAATGCCAACATCTATCACATTTTTGACCTTGAGCTTTATTTATTTGAATTTTACCAAGAGCATTGTTATCAATAATCAGGGAATTCTCAGCCAAATCCGATACCACTTGGAAATTTGATACTATAAGCCAATCTCTAAACAAATCTACATCTTGATTGCCAAATTCTTTTAGCCAAGTAAGTGAATCCTTTAAAACTTTATCTTCAGGTAAATAACTAACTTCAGTTTCCAAAGCTGCTCCAATTATTTGTTTGTTCCTACATC
Source organism: Prochlorococcus sp. HOT208_60m_813I02 (assembly GCA_002025865.1). GTDB lineage: Bacteria > Cyanobacteriota > Cyanobacteriia > PCC-6307 > Cyanobiaceae > Prochlorococcus_A. The sequence goes on from MWOR01000020.1 coordinate 44,305, forward strand.
CCTCTATAGCCTTGTTAATTTCAACTCTCAAATTTCTTAAATTTGCTATGTGCTCATTAAGTATTTGATTTTTCCAGGACTGCGAAAATATTGGCCATCCTCTTTGAAAGACTGATTTTTCTTTAGTTAGATATGGAATATTTTGCCAAATATCTTCAGCCATATGACAAAGCACTGGAGAAATAAGTACGGCTAAATTTTCAACAACTTTTGACATGACGAACTGGCAAGATCTTCTCCTAAATTGTGATTTAGAACTTACGTATAACCTATCCTTCGCAATATCCAAATAAAAATTTGATAGATCTACAACGCAAAAACTTTGCAAAATTTGGAAAAATTTTGAAAATTCATAATTTTCATAAGCATTTGATATTTGATCTGTAACCTCAACTAATCTGCCTAACATCCATTGATCTAAGAGAGGCAATTGCTCAATTTCAAAACTATCAATTTTAGGATCATAATCATGAATATTACCTAAAAGATATCTTGCAGTATTACGAACTTTTCTGTAAACGTCTGAAAGTTGCTTGAGTATATTTGAACCAATTGGAACATCTACTGAATAATCTACAGAGCTTACCCATAGCCTTAAAACATCCGCACCATAAGCAGGATCAGTTTTTTTATTATTACCTCCATTAATAATTATATTTGGGTCAACAACATTTCCTAAAGATTTGCTCATTTTTCTTCCGTTTTCATCAAGTGCGAAACCATGAGTTAAAACTTTCTTATATGGAGGTTTATTATTGACTGCAACAGATGTTAGCAAAGATGACTGAAACCATCCTCGATGTTGATCTGAGCCCTCTAAATAAAGATCTGCTGGATACTTTAATTCTCTTCTTAGTTCGCATACTGCTGCCCAGCTAGATCCTGAATCGAACCAGACATCCATTGTATCTGTTCCTTTTTTCCATAAATCAGATTCTTTTGCATAATTTTCTGGCAAAAGATTCTTGACATCCCAATCCCACCAAATATCTGCTCCATGTTCGCTAAAAAGTTCTTGAATATGATTAATTATCTCTTTGTTAAGGAGAATATCATTACCATTTTTTTTATAAAAAACTGGAATAGGGACTCCCCATGACCTTTGTCTAGAAATACACCAATCTCCTCTACCAACAACCATAGAATAAATTCTTTTCTTTCCAGTCTCTGGCATCCATTCAACATCTTCTATTGCCTTTAATGCAGATGATCTAAAGCCATTTACAGATGCAAACCATTGTTCTGTTGCCCTAAAAATAGTTGGTTTTTTAGTTCTCCAATCATACGGATATCTATGCTTATAATTTTCTTTGAATAGAAGCAAATTGTTTCCTTTTAAATGTTCAATAATTAAATCATTTGCATCTTTCAGGACATTTGATCCTTTGAATTGACCAGAATATTCATTTAAGTTACCTTTTTCATCAACCACACATGTTATTGGTAAATCATATTTTTGACCCACATTAAAATCATCTATCCCATGACCAGGAGCAGTATGAACAATTCCAGTCCCTGATTCTGTAGTAATATAATCTCCTCCAATTACAATTCTGCAATTTTTATTCTTAGAGGGATGTTGATATTCAATATTTTCCAATTTGGAGCCTTTAACTTCTAAAAGCACCTTAAAATCTTTATTCAATTTCTTACTTATTTCAGAGGATAAATCCTTAGCAAAAAGATAAATTCGCTTCTCTTCATCGATAGCAAAAACGTACTTTATTTTTGGATTTACTGCAACTGCTTCATTTGCGGGTATGGTCCAAGGAGTAGTGGTCCAAATAGTAATGAAAGAATTATTTTGAAAAAAATCTTTTTTTATATCAAGATTTTCTTGAATGAAATTTAATAGAATTTCCTCAGGTATTTTAGTGATTTTTAATGATACATAAATACTTTTTGAATAATGTTCATCAGGGTATTCTAATTCTGCTTCTGCAAGTGCAGTCCTTGAACTTGGACTCCAATGAACAGGTTTAAGACCTCGATATATATATCCATTTAAAAACATTTTCCCAAATACTCCAATCTGAGCAGATTCATAACTTTTCTTAAGAGTTAAGTAAGGGTTATTCCAATCTCCCCATATGCCCCACCTCTTGAAACCCTCCTTCTGATTATTAATTTGGATATGGGCATAATCTGTTGCTTTTTTTCTTAAATTTAGAGTGTCAAGATTCTTTCTTTCATCAGATTTTAAATTCTGAAGAACTTTTAATTCAATAGGTAATCCATGACAGTCCCAACCAGGTACGAAATGAACCCTAAATCCTCTTAAGGTTTTGTACTTATTTATTATGTCTTTTAAAACTTTATTAAGGGCATGACCCATATGAAGCGCCCCATTTGCATAAGGAGGGCCATCATGTAATGTAAATATTTCGCCTGAATTGCGGGAACCTAATTGGAAATCAATATCATTGTTAGCCCAAAAATTCTGAATCTCAGGTTCTCTTACAACTGAGTTAGCGCGCATTGAGAAGTCAGTTTTTAATAAATTTAAAGTTTCTTTATAAGAAAAGTCTGATTTTTTTTCTTTGTTATTTTGAGATTTCATAGGACGATATAAGAAATATTGGTGATCAAAAGAATTATTTTAATAAATCTAATACATTATATTCTTTCTTAATTGACCTGTAGTATATTTGGAATTTTTCAAATAACCAATTTATTTGATTTCAGATTTTTATATTATCATTTTTATCATTTCTTACCCACTTTTTTTGGGTCGTATTTTTATTTTTGCTACCAAAATTAAAAAAATTTGAAGGTTTCGTGAAATCACCAAATACAAGATTTATAGACTCTAATATTTTCAAAAAGTTATTTTTTAACTCCACAAAGGTAATTAATTTTTTCTTTTCGTTATCTGTCAATTGGTACCATCTAGATAAAAAAAGCTCTACTAGATAAAAAATAATTAGTACTGTTAAAAAAAGGAAAATTACAAAAAATGATTCATCTATTGTTTTATTTTTAATTATTAATATCAAACCTATTAATAAATTTAAAAAAGCTTTAATTAAGTCTTTTGGTTTGCCTAGCTCAAGATAAATTATCGGTACAGTTAGAAAAATTGTCCCAACTAAAATATAAAAAGTTCCCATATAAAATATCAAACTATTCATTAAATTAAGTACTTAATTAAAGTATAAGAGTAGATATCAATAAAAAACTATCTATCAGAATTTCCTTAAGTGCGGTCGGGGAGACTTGAACTCCCACACCCGAAGATACGAGTACCTAAAACTCGCGCGTCTACCAATTCCGCCACGACCGCTCAAATAAAATAATAATTGAAAGAGGTTTATTTTAAGAATTTTTTTTCTTAAGATGATTAATTTGACACATTAAAATTAAATTAAAAATCTCCTAAAAGAAATTTTTTATGTTTAAGCATGCAATCATCTTAAAATATTAGTTATATTATCTAAAGAATAAAAGAAACGATTTCAAACTTAACCAGTAAAAATACAACGAAAAATACTAATTCTGCAAAAACATTTAATTGGCAAAAAGAGATTAAAAATTACGTAGATCCGCCAGGTTTTTGGAATCCAACATTAGGTTTATTTTTTGGCGGTTATTTTCTCGCTTTTCTTAGCATATGGCAATGGTATAGAGGTGTTTGGCCTTTACCTTTACTTGTAGCTACTGCTTTTTTGGCTTTACATATTGAAGGTACTGTTATTCATGATGCCTGTCATAAAGCTGCTCATCCAGTTCCTTGGATAAATCAAGCAATGGGCCATGGCTCAGCCATTTTATTGGGGTTTAGCTTCCCAGTTTTTACGAGAGTTCATTTACAACATCATATTCACGTAAATCACCCCAAAAATGATCCAGATCATATTGTCAGTACTTTTGGTCCAATTTGGCTAATTGCTCCAAGATTTTTTTATCATGAGGTGTTTTTCTTTCAAAGAAAACTCTGGCGAAGATATGAATTACTACAATGGGGAATCGAAAGATCCATATTCATAACAATTATCTTGGCAGGTTTGAAATTTGATTTTATGAATTTAATTTATAATTTATGGTTCGGCCCAGCATTAATGGTAGGGGTCACTTTAGGAATATTTTTTGATTATCTACCCCATAGACCATTTCGATCAAGAAATAAATGGATAAATTCTCGAGTTTATCCAAGCAAATTTATGAATTTATTAATAATGGGACAAAATTACCATCTCATTCATCATCTTTGGCCTTCGATTCCTTGGTTTGAATACAAAATAGCTTATGAAAAAACTAAGCCTTTATTAGATAAAAAAGGCTCTCCTCAAAGGGTTGGGATATTTGAAAGTAAAGAAGACATTTTTAACTTTATTTATGATTTATTAATAGGTGTAAGGAGTCATAGCAAAAAGAGGGGGAAAATAAGAAAAATCATAAATTTATATCCAGGCTTTAAAATAAAAAAATTTTTATTAAAGATAGTCAACAAAACATTTATTGGAAGCAACTAACTTTCTCATTCATTAATGATTTTTGGTACTTTAAAATATTTATCTTCCCTAGATGGACCCAATTCTAAAAGTTCTTCATTGCAATCAGAATTTTTCTTTTCGTCTTTTCTAAATACATTTATAACCTCTATAGCTCTCGTTGTACAGGGAACATCATCTGTATCAATTTTTTCAAGTTGTCTTATATATTCCAATATCTTTTCTAATTGTTCTGCATGATTATTAATTTCATTCTCGTTAAGTTCTAATCTCGCTAAATGAGCAACTTTTTTTACTTCCTCTTTAGTTATTTTTGTCATACTTTTAATATCTTTCTTATTAAATAATAGTTTATTGAGAACAACTTATTTAGATATCCTTTGAATTTCAAATAATTTAAAAAAATAATCACATCTTTTTTGAAAATCAATATGAATTAATAGCCTTAATTATTTTTCTCAGCTTAATATATTACTAGAATGATATTGAAAAATAGAAGAAGAATTATTTCCAAAAAATTTTTTTTATCGGCACTCTAAACTTGTTGCTCCTGATTTGATAGGATGTTACCTCATAAAAAAAAATAATGAGATAGATCAAGTTAAAGGGGTTATTGTTGAAACTGAAGCTTATTCACAAGAAGAAGAAGCCTGTCATGGCTACCGCAAAATGACTGAATCAAACAAATCATTATTTGGCAAACCTGGCACATTTTATATTTATAAATCTTATGGCATTCATAATTGTTTAAACATAGTTACTGATAAAGAAAATTTTGCGAGTGGTGTTTTGATAAGGTCAGTTTTTATCTCTAATAATAATGAAAGATTAGCTTCTGGGCCTGGCCTAGTAACAAAAACATTCAGTATAGACATTTCATTTAACTCACTTGAAGTTCTTAATAACAAATCTTTATGGATTTCTCCACGAGACTCCACTCTAGAAGAAAAAGATCTTATTCAAACCACGAGAATTGGCATATCAAAGGCAAAAAATATAAAATGGCGTTGGTATCTCAAAAATAGTAGGAGTGTAAGTAAAAGATTAAAAGGTGACAGAACACCTAAATTTCAATAATCATTTATCTTTTTAAGCGTAATGCAAACTTGGCCTCATAAACATATCCACACACTAGCTAATTTTTCAATTAAGGATTATGAGTCAGTATTTGAATTAGCTAATAGATTTGATGCACTAAAGAATGCAGGAACAAAAAAGATACCGGCCTTACAAGGGACTTTGGTAACTTCTTTATTTTTTGAAGCTAGTACAAGAACAAAAAATAGTTTTGAGCTTGCAGCAAAAAGACTTTCTGCTGATGTCCAAACGTTTGCGCCATCCTCCAGCTCTTTAACAAAAGGCGAAACAATAATTGATACAGCCATAACTTATTCTGCAATGGGGGCGGACACATTAGTTATCAGACATTCATCAAGTTACATAACCTTTGAGATCGCAAAAAAACTTGATGCAATAAATTCCAAGACCTCGGTTCTTAATGCGGGAGATGGATTACATAGTCACCCCAGCCAAGGATTGCTTGACATCTATACATTGATAAAATTCTTTTCCCAAAAAACACTGAATCCAGAGGTTTTAAATTCCAAAAAAATTTTAATAATTGGCGACGTTAATCATTCAAGGGTTGCCAGGTCAAATCTTTGGGCTTTGAGTGCATTCGGCGCCGATATAATATTATGTGGTCCTAAGACATTAATACCTGATGAATTTATCAATTTTTTAAAAACCCCCGCGCCAAATCAAACAGAAGACCCTGTTAAATCAAGAGGTTCCATAACAATTTCTAGATCATTGGAAGAATCAATAAAAATTGCAGATGCGATTATTGTTTTAAGACTCCAGAAAGAGAGAATGATGGAAACTTTACTAAGTAGCATTGATTCATATAGTTTGGATTATGGCTTAACTCCAGAGAAATTATCTTTGAATAATAAAGAAATCCCAATTCTACATCCCGGTCCCATCAACAGGGATATTGAAATTAGCAGCAAAGTGGTTGATCGATATCCTAATTGCTTAATTAATAATCAAGTTGCAAATGGTATCCCTATAAGAATGGCTTTGCTTTATCTATTACAGAAACACAACAAGTGAATTTATAGCAACTTAAGACTTTCTGTAAAGAAACCATAAAATAATCCTAATCTTAAAGAATCTAATAAAAGTACTAAAAATTTCTTTTTCCTTTCAAATCTAAAATTTCTCCTCAAAATTATTAAAAACTCAATAAAAACTACTGATAAAAAAGCGGCTACAGGATCCATAAGTTCCACAACGGCACTTACCATACCAAGAGAACTTCCAAAAAAGTATCCGATTAAAAGTGTAATCAATGATATTGAATATCTTCGCCATGGATTATTAGCCCAAATACTTAATGTCTGAATATTTTCCACAATTTTTAGCTGAAATTTTGTCTTTTGAGGTTTAACAACCATTTTGCATTAAACTAAGCCGCTTCAGAGTTTGATTGAATTTTAGTATTTCCTTCTATTAATTCAAGTAATGCTTCCAACTGAGCCATTAACCCTCTTAATTCGCCTGGCTCAGGGAAAAGGTCATCTTCTTTTATCCCCAAATGCATTTCTCTGAGCTCTTGCCTTAAATAGCGTATGTGACTGATGACTTGCTCTCTTTTAGTTTGCGACATGATATAAATTTTTTGCGTATATTTTAAGAAAGAATATTTTTGAAAATGAGAGTTTACATATTTATGATTGAGAATGAAGATAAATGACCTAAAAAAATTTGAAAAGAATATGAAAATTGAAAATTATCATATTCTTGAAAATATGAACTTAATTCTTATATCAATTTTAAATAATTACTTGAGGCTTTATTATTAAAGTATATTGACTTTAATCAATATGAAATTCATTTCTGAAAATAAAATAAGTGAGGAAGTAGTAAATTCTTTTGATGAAGAAATGACCTTTGAGCTCGCTAAAAGGCTAGAGGAAGATAATTATAATACTCCATTTGATGGTTTAAAAGACTGGCACTTACTGAGAGCTCTTGCAATCAATAGGCCTGAATTAACGTCTAATTATACCCATCTCCTCGATCAGGAACCTTTCGATGAAAACTAAAAGTAAGGACTCCAAAATAAAGGTTCTTTTATTAATAACTGGAAGTATTGCAGCTGTAAGAATTCCATTATTAGTTAGCCAATTAGCGAAAGAAAATTATGAAATAAGATGCGTTTTATCAAAAAATGCAGAAAAATTAATAAAGCCGCTTTCTCTTTCTATTTTAAGTAGAAACCCGTGCATTTTAGAAAATGATCAATGGTCTGATGGTCAATCAACACCTCTTCACATAGAGCTAACTAATTGGGCTGATATCTTAATCATCGCCCCTTTAACAGCGACAACATTAGCAAAATGGGTAACTGGAAATGCAGAGGGATTGATCCCAAGCATCTTAATAGCAAATATAAAGCCAATAATTGTTGCACCAGCAATGAATACACAAATGTGGCTAAATAAATCTGTCCAAAAAAATTATGAGAATTTAGAGAATTACGAAAATGTTTTATCTTTGCAACCAAGTGAAGGCCTCTTAGCATGCGATGCTATTGGCATCGGTAAGATACCTCCTAATGATCTAATCCAATTAGCTCTTGAATTTATAGCTTCACATAAACAAAATGAATATCGCAAAGATTTACTTAATAAAGAAATTTTAATAACTGGAGGGTGTACCTCAGAGAAAATTGACGCGGCAAGACACATTACTAACAAAAGTTCTGGAGCTATGGGCCTACTTCTTTCTCAAGTCGCGAGGTTCAGGGGAGCACACGTAAAGTATGTTCATGGTCCTCTTAAAATTGATAAGAATCTTACTGATGGAATAAAAAGATATGAAATTGAAACTAGTATTGATTTAATTAAGGCTCTTAATGATGAAATATCAAATTGCGATTATTTTTTCATGAATGCAGCAGTATCTGATTTCAAAATAACCTCTGATACTTCAGCTAAAATTCCAAAAAATCAAATTAATGCTCATTTGAATCAAAACTTTGAGCTAGTCCCTGATATTTTAAAAACAATTAGTAAATCAAAAAAAGATAACCAAGTTTTTGTAGGCTTTTGTGCTTTTACAGGATCCATCGAAGAGGCACGAATGACAATTAAAGAAAAGATTATCCAAAAGGGTTGTGATTATCTATTCGCAAATCCAATTGATCTTGAAGGCCAAGGGTTTGGCTTTATGGCACAAAATGAAGGTTGGCTATTCGATACGAACAATATGGAACACTACATTAACAAAACATCAAAAATTGATTTAGCAAATAAATTAATAACCCAAATTATTTCATTAAAAAAATAAAAAAAAATTTTTCAATTTGTATTTTTTTTGTAATCTTAATCATTAAAAATAATGTGATAGCTTACAATAATTCAAGTTTTTTAAAATCTAAAAAGCTACGGGTTGTTTCGAGGTTTTGATAGTCCTATCTTTTATGGTCCTTTCCCTTGTAATATCCGTACTGAACTTATTAGATGACCTTTAATCTATCGTCACAGAACTTTACTGCAACTTTAATTATGAGAATTCGTTCTTTCTTAGCGTTTGTTATTTCAATTTGTATAACTTTTGCTTTCGTACCTGTTAAAACATTTGCTTTTTCTGAAAGAGGAAATGCACAATTTACAGATGTTGTTAATACAGGAAAAGCTAATGATTGCCCTACATTAGACTCATCTCTTGTCGGATCAATATCTCTAGGGAATGGAGATAGCCTTAAAGGAATATGCATGCATCCAACGGAAGTTTATGTAAAAGTGCCAGGGACAAAACGAAAAGCTGCAGAATTTGTTTCTACAAAAATTATTAGTCCTAGAAATAACACCACAGTGACAGAAGTTTATGGAGATATAGATTCAGGAACCTTCACTGAAAAGGGTGGTATTGATTTTCAACTTATTACTGTTTTAACTCCTGGTGGTTTAGAGGTGCCATTTGCATTCTCAGCAAAAGATCTTACAGCTAATTTACCTTCATCTATTGAGCCAGGCACTGAGGTTAGTGGTTCAACATTTACACCTAACTACAGAACTGGTGACTTTCTAGATCCAAAGGCAAGAGCTAAAAATACTGGTGTTGAATATGCTCAAGGTTTAGTTGCATTAGGAGGAGATGATGAAGAACTTGCAAAAGAAAATATTAAAGTTGATGTAAATGGTACTGGCGTTATAACTCTTTCAATCAACAATGTAGATTCTGACACAGACGAATTTGCTGGTACTTTTGAAGCTATCCAACCTTCAGATACAGATATGGGTTCAAAGGATCCACTTGATGTAAAAATAATTGGGGAGCTTTACGGAAGAAAGGCATAAATCCTACTCAAGAGAAAAAGGGGGTTAAACCCCTCTTTTTTTTTCAAAATTTTTCTTTATTAATTTTAAAAAATGGAATTACAACAAAAAACTAAAACAGATACTAATGGACTAATACCGCCTTATGGAGGGGAACTAAGAAATCTAATTATTAAAGATGAAAACATTAAAAATGATCTTATCTCTAAAGCTACCTATGAGTTTGAATGTAGCGAAAGAAATGCATGCGATGTAGAACTTTTGATGGTTGGAGCTTTTTCTCCATTGGAAGGTTTTATGGATGAAAATAACTACAATTCGGTAATTAAAAATAATAGAAATATAAACGGTTTGCTTTTTGGCTTGCCTATTGTATTTGATTCAAATAATGAAAAAGTAAAAGCTGGAGAGACAATATTGCTTACTTATAAAAAACAAAAAATTGCAGTTTTAGAAGTTAGCTCTAAATGGGAGCCTGACAAATCCTCAGAAGCTGAACTTTGTTATGGTACTAATTCTTTAGATCATCCAGCTGTTAAAATGATTTTTAACGAGAGAGGAAGATTCTATATAGGAGGAAGAGTTTATGGTTTCGAACTACCAACTAGAGAATTCCCCTGCAAAACTCCAGAAGAAGTTAGATCTACACTGCCATCAAATCATGATGTAGTTGCATTTCAATGCAGAAATCCAATTCATAGAGCACATTATGAATTATTTACTAATGCCTTACTTTCAGAAAATGTCTCCTCTAAATCAGTTGTTTTAGTTCATCCAACTTGTGGACCAACTCAACAAGATGATATCCCGGGGAAAGTTAGATATTTGACCTATAAAGAATTAGAAGAGGAAATATCTGATGAAAGAATAAAATGGGCTTTTTTACCTTATTCAATGCATATGGCGGGGCCAAGAGAAGCTCTGCAACATATGATAATCAGAAGAAATTATGGCTGCACCCATTTTATTATTGGTAGAGATATGGCTGGTTGTAAGTCTTCATCAACTGGTGAGGATTTTTATGGTCCATATGACGCCCAGAATTTTGCAAATAAGTGTGCAGATGAATTGATGATGCAAACTGTTCCTTCAAAAAATTTAGTTTATACAAAGGAAAAAGGATATATAACAGCTGAAGAAGCCAAAGAATTAAATTATGAAATTATGAAACTTAGTGGTACTGAATTTAGAAAGAAATTAAGGAATGGCGAACCAATTCCTGAATGGTTTGCATTCAAAAGTGTAGTAGATGTTCTAAGACGCTCTTAATAATGTTTTATTATTAGTATTATAGATTTATTAAAGATTTTTTATCGTGAACAAACGTTGGAGAAACGTAGGACTTTATGTTCTAGCTGCTATTACTGTAATTTTCATTGGTACCTCAGTTTTTGATAAACCTAATACTGAAAGTTCTACAAAGACCTTGAGATACAGTGATTTTATAGAGGCAGTACAAGATAAAGAAATCAGTAGAGTCCTAATATCTCCAGATAATGCCACAGCTCAAGTTGTTGAAAATGATGGGAGCAGGTCTGAGGTCAATTTAGCCCCTGACAAAGATTTATTAAAAATACTGACTGAGAATAATGTAGATATAGCTGTAACTCCTACAAAATTAGCCAATCCATGGCAACAAGCTGTAAGTAGCTTAATTTTTCCAGTACTTTTGATTGGAGGCCTATTTTTTCTTTTCAGAAGATCCCAAAGTGGTAATGCTGGAGGTGGTAACCCTGCCATGAGTTTTGGCAAAAGCAAAGCGAGATTGCAAATGGAACCATCTACACAAGTAACCTTTTCAGATGTTGCGGGTGTTGAAGGTGCAAAATTAGAACTTACAGAAGTTGTAGATTTTCTTAAAAGCCCAGATAGATTTACTGCAGTAGGAGCAAAAATTCCAAAAGGAGTTCTTCTTGTTGGCCCTCCTGGGACGGGAAAAACATTGTTAGCAAAAGCAGTAGCTGGAGAAGCAGGTGTACCTTTTTTCTCAATATCTGGTTCAGAATTTGTAGAGATGTTTGTAGGAGTTGGAGCTAGCAGAGTTAGAGATCTTTTTGAACAAGCTAAAAAGAATGCTCCTTGTATTGTTTTTATTGACGAAATAGATGCAGTTGGAAGACAAAGGGGTGCTGGTATGGGCGGAGGAAATGATGAAAGAGAACAAACATTAAATCAACTCCTAACTGAAATGGATGGTTTCGAAGGTAATTCAGGAATAATAATAGTTGCTGCCACCAACAGACCAGATGTCTTAGATTCAGCTTTAATGCGTCCTGGAAGATTTGATAGACAGGTAACAGTAGATAGGCCAGATTATGCTGGAAGATTGCAGATATTAAATGTTCATGCGAAAGATAAAACTCTTTCAAAAGACGTAGATTTAGATAAAGTTGCTAGAAGAACACCAGGATTTACTGGTGCAGATTTAGCTAACCTTTTAAATGAAGCAGCAATACTAGCAGCTAGAAAAGATTTAGATAAAGTAAGTAACGATGAAGTCGGTGATGCCATTGAAAGGGTTATGGCTGGCCCAGAAAAGAAAGATAGAGTAATCAGTGATAAGAAAAAAGAATTAGTTGCTTATCACGAAGCTGGTCATGCACTCGTTGGAGCATTAATGCCTGATTATGATCCAGTAGCAAAAGTTTCAATTATTCCAAGAGGTCAAGCTGGAGGTCTAACCTTCTTTACTCCAAGTGAAGAAAGAATGGAATCTGGTCTTTACTCTCGTTCTTACCTTCAAAATCAAATGGCTGTAGCTCTTGGTGGAAGAGTTGCTGAAGAAATTGTTTATGGAGAAGAAGAGGTAACAACTGGAGCTTCAAATGATTTACAACAAGTTGCTAATGTAGCAAGACAAATGATCACTAAATTTGGCATGAGTGACAAAATAGGTCCTGTCGCTCTAGGTCAATCTCAAGGTGGAATGTTTCTTGGAAGAGATATGAGCTCTACAAGAGACTTCTCTGAAGACACGGCCGCAACAATTGATGTAGAGGTTTCAGAACTTGTTGATGTTGCCTATAAGAGAGCTACAAAAGTTTTATCAGATAACAGAACTGTTCTAGACGAAATGGCTCAAATGCTAATTGAAAGAGAAACTATAGATACTGAAGATATCCAAGATTTGCTTAACCGTTCAGAAGTAAAAGTCGCAAACTATATCTAATCGCGAAAGTTTAAATTTTTAATGAATAGTAAAGAAGATTCTTTTTCGGAGTTCCTGAAAACTGAGTCTTTTTTTTTACTTATAAAACCTGAAGATAATATTTACTCAAATACCTCTATAAGAAATTCATTTTTTGAAGAATTAGAATACTTAGTAAAATTAGGATTAAAGAATATTGAAATAAGTTGGTCTAACAACGAAAATTGGTTCGATTTTGTATCCGATATCAAAATTAAATATCCAAGAATTAATTTAGGCTCCGCCTCAATAGTTAATAAGCAATCAATAGAAGATTCTTTAAAAATTGGATTAAATTTTTCGATGATGAAATTTTGGGATAAAGATCTTTTCAATTATGCGCAGTCAAAAAGTTATTTATTAATTCCTGGAATTAATAATTTAAAAGATCTTAAGGAAGCGATAGATTTAAATTGCAAAATTATCAAAATTTACCCAATAAACAGTAAAGATAGTTCGATAGATATACTCAACTATAGAAATATTGATTTCATTGCTGCTGGAGGACTATCAATCAATGATTTAAAAACTTATAAATCTTTAGGGTATAAAGCAGTCGTAATTGGGGATAAAGCTATCAAAAATAAAAAATTTGATCCAAAAATATTTGAATGGCTCAAAAATAATTAAATCAAAGATAAATATAATTTATTCAACAAAAATACTACTTATTTATTAAGTCACATTGAGCATGATTTAGAAGCAAATGATCAGCAAGTACTAGAGCTACCATAGCATCAACCATGGGAACTGCTCTTGGTAGAACGCATGGATCGTGCCTCCCTTTTGCTTTCATAAGTACTTCTTTACCTTCAGCATTTACTGTTTTCTGTTCTTTCCCGATGGTTGCTGTAGGTTTAAAAGCTATCTTCATCTCGATATTTTCACCATTACTTATTCCGCCCTGTATACCTCCTGAATTGTTTGATGTTGTTCTTAACTTACTAATATCATCAGACTTGATGAATGCATCATTATGTTCGCTTCCTTTTAAATAAGTTCCAGAGAAACCTGAACCTATTTCAAAGCCTTTCGTGGCAGGCAAAGACATCAAAGCCTTTGCTAAATCAGCTTCTAATTTATCAAAAACTGGCATTCCAAGACCAGAGGGAACATTCCTTACTAGACATTCAATAACACCGCCGCAAGAGTCTCCTTGACGCTTTAATTCCTTAATTCTCTCGATCATTTCTGTTGATACCTTTTCATCTGGACATCTAACAATATTTGAATCTATTTTTTTGAGAGAAATCTTCTCTTTATTTATATCAGAATCAATATCATGTATACGCTTTACCCAAGATATTATTTCAGTGTTACAGAAGGTTTTTAATAATTGTTTTGCTACAGCACCAGCAGCTACTCTCCCAATTGTTTCTCTAGCAGACGCTCTTCCACCGCCAGAACTTGCCTGAATTCCATATTTCAGATGATATGTACCATCTGCATGAGAAGGTCTAAATACTTGTTCCAAATTATCATAGTCTCCTGGTCTTTGATCCTTGTTTCTTACCAACATCGCTATTGGAGTTCCAAGTGTGAACCCTTCCTTTATCCCACTTAATATTTCAATTTTATCTTCTTCATTTCTGGGCGTTGTAATGTCACTTTGGCCAGGCCTTCGCCTATCTAATTCATTTTGTATCAGATTTATATCTACTTTTAACTTAGGGGGACATCCATCAAGGATAACTCCTACTGCACCACCATGTGATTCTCCAAAAGTACTAACACGAAAAATTTTTCCAAAACTACTACTCATAGAAATATCAAATGTTTTATCTATATATAAACATTATATGAAACCAATTGAAAATTAAACAAAAAAAGCCCCCAAAAAGGGGGCTTGTAAATTTAAGAACTTTAAGCTTAACCGATAGCTGGAGCTGAAAGAGCTACTGTTGTAGACTCAGCTGCTGCTAGATCAAGTGGGAAGTTGTGAGCGTTACGCTCGTGCATTACTTCCATACCTAGGTTTGCTCTGTTAAGAACGTCACCCCATGTAGGAACAATCTTACCGTTTGCATCAACAACTGACTGGTTGAAGTTGAAACCGTTAAGGTTGAATGCCATTGTGCAGATACCCATTGAAGTTAACCATACACAAACAACTGGGAATACAGCTAGGAAGAAGTGAAGACTTCTGCTGTTGTTGAATGAAGCATATTGGAAGATCAAACGACCGAAGTAGCCATGAGCTGCAACGATGTTGTATGTTTCTTCTTCTTGTCCGAACTTGTAACCATAGTTCTGAGACTCTGTCTCAGTTGTTTCTCTGATTAGAGATGAAGTAACAAGTGAACCGTGCATAGCTGAGAATAAAGATCCTCCGAACATACCAGCAACACCAGCCATGTGGAATGGGTGCATAAGAATGTTGTGCTCTGCCTGGAAAACAAACATGAAGTTGAATGTTCCAGAGATACCTAGAGGCATTCCGTCAGAGAATGAACCTTGACCGAATGGGTATACAAGAAATACTGCGAAAGCTGCTGAAACTGGTGCAGAGTATGCAACACAGATCCAAGGACGCATACCTAGACGGTATGAAAGCTCCCACTGTCTTCCCATGTATGCTGAAATACCAATTAGGAAGTGGAAAATTACAAGCTGGTAAGGACCACCGTTGTATAACCACTCATCTACAGTAGCTGCTTCCCAAATTGGGTAGAAGTGTAGACCAATAGCGTTAGATGAAGGAACAACTGCACCTGAGATGATGTTGTTTCCATATAGGAAAGAACCAGCAACTGGCTCTCTAATTCCGTCGATGTCTACTGGTGGTGCTGCGATGAATGCAACGATGAAGCAAGCCGCTGCTGTAAGAAGGCATGGAATCATTAAGACGCCGAACCAACCAACATAAATTCTGTTGTTAGTTGATGTTACCCACTCACAAAACTGTGGCCAACCTTTTAACAGCGATGAACGCTGCTGCTGAATAGTTGTCATGAGTTCGTAAAGTATGTCTCTAAAGTGAGACGTGTAAATAAAAACGGAAGATTAATTCCGCTTCGAAGATTTTAGACCAAAATCGCTAAAAATGTGTAATTTTTTTTCTTTAAGTAAACTTATTTTTTTCTAAATCAAAAAAAAGAACCTCCATATCTTAATATTTTCTTTGTTATTGAAGATTTAACTTGGTAATAATCGAATGGCTTCTTAACGGAAAAAGATCGAAAGAGGTGGTTTCCTTAAGAGAGGCTAAGCATAGAAGACTGCAATTAGAGGCTTTTGGAGCTGTTATTTACTGGAGCGAAAGAATTTAAGGTTTTAAGGATGAAGACTTAACAAAAAAAATAAGAGCGTCAAATATTAAAAAAACTTATCTTTTAAATAAAAAATCCTTATTAGTTTTCATTAATTTACTGTCCTTGTTTCTTAATTTAAAGGCTTTCAAACTCATAAACCCATTGAATGTTAGAACTAATAACTTCTTTCTTCGTGTAGCTCATGGCAATATTTTTTTCCTTATAGGCAACTTCGCCAATAAAAACAGGCCAAATCAATTCTTCTCCATTAAATTTATGTATTAATCCTTGGCTATCAAGAAATAATGGATCTCCTTTTTTTATCATTTTCCAATCTTGGTTTATTCTTTCAGGATGTATAAGGCCATCAATATATCCTTTTTCATCTCTTGGATAATCTACACTCCCTTGATGAACATGAACAACCAATTCCTTTGGAAGTTCTATAAGGTTGTTTTTTAATTTATCTATCTCTTCTCTTAAAGATCTAATGATTATTAAGAATCTATCTATGATTTTTGGATCATAAAAATTTTGTGCGACAGCTCCTATTTCAATAACTAAACCACATGGCCAAGCTTCTACAAGAAAGCCTGTTTGGGCTTTGTCTTTTTCGTGCAAATAAATAGGCAACCCAAATTTGTTCTGAAGTAATGCAGCTAAACAAAAATCTTTGAATCTCCTCCCATACAAAACAATGCTTGTTCCCATATTTGCAGTAGTAGTATGCAAATCAATTGCAATTTGACAGGGCTTAGATCCATGGATTCCAAATTGATCGACTAAAAAATTAGCTCTATTAATTTCATAAACACTATTGTTGTATTGATCATGATTTTTAATTTCTTTAAAAGATCTATTTAAATCTACATCTATATATCTGTAACCTTTTTCATAGGCAACAGGATTTCCTATGATGTACTCATACTCGATACTATGATTTAAAATATTATCCTCTCTATTAAATTTCTTAACCGCCCAAACAGGATTAATTTCATTCCCATGAGTTCCTGAAACGATAAGTATTCTTTGAACAGTCATTTTTTCATTAAAAATAAAATTTTATGCAAAATAAATACCTTATAAAAGCCACCAGAAAATTCTGGTTTTGGTTTTGGACCCAACTAATGAATGGCTTCGCACCATCAGATTTACATGGTAACTATAAAAGGCCTAAAGGTATAACAATTGATAGTGAATACGATATTAATAATGAGAATGGACAAATTTATTTATTGGTAGGGAATTCTTGTCCATGGTGTCAAAGAACTTTACTCGTCCACGAAATAAAACATTTATCTAAAAAAGTTAAAGTTATTTTTTTAAAAGCAGATCTTGAGCATGGCGAATGGATTTTCAATAGAAAGTTTAAGGGATGCATGAGACTTTCAGACCTTTACAAAAAAGCTAATAAAAAGATTATTTTTAGAGCGACTTTACCTCTTTTAATTAGTTTTGTAAAAGATGAAGTAAATATTTTGTCTAATGAAAGTTCACAAATTATAAGATTACTCAATTCAATAAAAATTCAATCAGAAATTCAGATATTAACTATTAAGGACTGTAATCAAAATTTTTTAGATTTAATTAATAACCGCATTAATGATGGAGTATATAAATGTGGTTTTGCCAGAAACCAATTAGCTTATGAAAATGCAAGTCAAAATCTTTTCGCAGCTATAAATGAAGTTGAAAATTTTCTACAGAAAAACAAAGGTGACTGGATATTTGGAGAAGAGTTAACCTACGCAGATATTTACCTTTTTCCAACGCTTATAAGATGGGAATTGATTTATAGCAAACTTTTCAAATGTACTGAACAAGAACTATCAAATTTCAAGAAAATTATTGAATGGAGACTAAATTTTTTTAAATTATCTAATGTAAATAGGACATGCTTCGACAATGAGTGGAAAAAAGATTACTACAAAGCTTTATTCCCTTTAAACCCAAATCAACTAATCCCAGTTTTACCATCGCTAGAGAAAATAATGAGATTAGAGTCCGAAAAAATATAAAAATCAATTTCCAAAAAAAAATGATGTTGTAATGAACACTTATTTAGTTCATAGATAATGCAATTTCATTAGAAATTAACTATGTTATGTATGTCTACTAAAGTACGAAAAGCTTAAAATGAAATCCATTGACGAACACATCCAAAAAGATCAATCGGAAATCGAATCTGCAAAAGCAGAGGGCAATCTTCCAAAGGTCAGACATTTAACTGAAGAGCTAAAAGAACTTGAAGAATATAAGGATCATCATCCAGAAGATAAACATGATCCTAATGCTTTGGAATTATTTTGCGACGCAAACCCAGATGAACCAGAATGTCTTGTTTATGATGATTAAGTTTATTTAATTATTAGATAATGCAAAAAAAAAAGGGCTCAAAAAGCCCTTTTTTTAATTCTTGAATTCTTTTAGTAATCCATATTGAAATCTGATGGGCTACCTGTCAGAGAACATACCACCGACTCTTCATTTTTCATTTCCTTAACTTCTACAATCGGTCTTCCCATTTTCTTAAGAACCTCAATATCTTGTATGGTTTGACATCTAGCTATTATTTTTCCTTGTTTATCAAAACAACTGTAGAAATTCATTTTATGTTTAAAGAATTATCTTATTTATGGCTAATTTTCATTATTAAATCAAGTATATTTATTTACAAAAAAATTTTTAATTTAAGTTAGATCCTATTCCACACTTCAGAAAGCAGTGAGGATAAACCTTTTTTTAAAGATGAAGAAATAACTAAAACTTTCTTTTTTGATAAATCTTCTAACTTTTTTGTAATTATTTTCAAATAATCATCATCTACCAGCTCCATTTTATTTAACACTATTATCCTCTCTTTATCTAAAAGACCTTTACCATATTTTTTTAATTCCTGCTCAATAATCTCAAAATCATGTAAAGGATTTTCTGCAATTGCATCAATTAAGTGAACAAGTATCTTCGTTCTTTGGATGTGCCTTAAAAAATCATGGCCTAAACCTACGCCATCAGCTGCACCTGATATTAATCCAGGAATATCCGCAAAAAGGCAACCATTCCCATCAATTTTTCTTACTACACCTAAGTTAGGTATTAGAGTCGTGAAAGGATAATTTGCGATTTTTGGACGGGCAGATGATACAACGGAAATCAAAGTACTTTTCCCAGCATTTGGAAGGCCTATAATCCCAACCTCTGCAAGAAGTTTTAGTTCTAATTGAACCTCCCATATCTCACCATCTTTTCCTTCAGTGAATGATTCAGGGGCTCTATTTTGATTACTTAAATAGTAAGCATTACCATGTCCACCTCTTCCTCCAATGGCAATAGTTAAACTTTGTTTATCTTTAGTTAAGTCTCCTAAAATGATGCCGGATTTAATGTCCCTTATTTCTGTACCGCAGGGGACTTTAAGGATTCTATCCTCACCTGAAGCACCTGATCTCTTATTCGGACCTCCTTTGCATCCATCTTCAGCAATTATTTCACGTTTGAATTTGAAATCTAATAATGTTTGAAGGTTATTATCAGCCATTAAAATAACTGAACCCCCTCTTCCACCATTTCCCCCCGAAGGTCCTCCAGCAGGAACGAATTTTTCTCTTCTAAATGAAACTATTCCATTTCCACCTTTTCCTGCTTTAAGAATAATGTTAGCTTGATCAATAAATTGCACTTAATACGCTTATTAAATTGTTTTCTAGGTATTTTAAATTTTATTTTATCCACGCAATACTGCAACCAGGGCCACCCTCGTTGTTGGCTGCATCTTCAATCTTATCAACATAATTTAAACCTGATAACCAATTTCTTAGTCCTTTTTTTAATTTTCCTGTGCCAATTCCATGAACAATCCATAGCGGCCCATGAAATTTTCTAATTTTCTCTTCAATAATTATTTCGGCTTCATGGACTCTTAACCCTCTTACGTCAATTGTATTTTTACTCGTTCTAATTTTCGAAAAAGAAAAATCTTCTCTTATAGAATTGATCTCAATTTTTGAACTTTTGAAATTGGGCTTTTCTCCATTAATACCTTCAAAGTCATTTACAGATAATGTGCTTCTAAATGAACCACATTTAATTTCATAAAAACCACCTTTTTTATCTAAATCTACAATTTGTCCCGTACTATTTAGACTTTTAATTTTTACAAAGTCACCTACCTGAGGGTTCCACGATATTGACTTTTCAGATTTTTTTTGGGTTAAATGTTCCGTTTCAATTTCCTTTAATCTTTTTCCAATAATTCTCGTATCCTCTCCATTTACATTTTTATCTCTTAATTTTTTAATCAAATCTATCACCTCTTTTTTAGCGGATACAATATGTTTTGATAATTTAGACCTTTCAATTTCCTGGATTTTTTCAGCATTTATTTTTTGATATTCATAATTTCTCTTCAGTTCATCATGTAATATTTCAGTCCTTGCAATCAATTCTGCAGCAGCTTCTGCAGAATTTTGTTGTTTAATCTTCTCTTCCTCAAGTCCTTTAATAATACTGTTAATATTGTCAACTTCTTTTGGCTTTAGATAATTTGCAGCTTCATTGAGTATGCTTTCATCGAGACCAATTCTCTTTGAAATTGACAAAGCATTACTTCTCCCAGGAATACCCCAGTTGAGTATATATTTTGGCTTCAAAGAATCCTCATCAAAGGCAACTGATACGTTTTCAAATCTTGAGTCGTTATATTTTAAAGCCTTAATATCTCCATAATGTGTAGTTGCAAAAGTGATATCAGATTTATTTGCAAATTCTTTTAATAAAGCCATCGCAAGAGCACTTCCTTCAAGAGGATCTGTTCCAGATCCAATCTCATCTAGCAAAACAACCGACAATCCTTTCTTATAATCAAGTGAATCTAATATTTCTTTTATGCGGGATATGTGCCCACTGAAGGTAGATAAATTTTCTTCTAATGATTGATTATCTCCTATATCCGCATATATATTTGGACAAAAAGGGATAATAGGATTATTAGTTGAAGGTATCAATAATCCTGCTCTAGCCATAAGTAAAGACAAGCCCAAACCTTTTAAAGCTGCTGTTTTACCTCCAGTATTTGGACCTGTAATAGCTACAACTTTAATATTCCTATTTATATAAAAATCGACAGCTACTGGTGGAGGGGCTCCTTTTTTCTTATGTTCCCAAATCAATAACGGATGAGAAAAACCAATTAAAGAAATAATAGGACTTTTCTCAAAAGTAGGAGTTTTGCCTCCAATCCATTTCGAATATCTTGAACGAGTTAGGGCATTTTCTAATCTCAATAAAATAGATGCCATTTCAATAAGATTTTCTGAATTATCACTAACAACCTGGGACCATTTCTTAAGTAATTTAAATTCTTCTGCTGTGATCCTAGCCTCTAAAGAAGCAATTTTATTACCTTTAGTTACTACACTTTCAGGCTCAAAATATACTGTATTTCCTGAAGATGAAGAGTCATGAATTATTCCTTTAAATTTATCTACATAATTAACTTTCACTGCTAAAACAGGCCTTCCATATCGATCTCCAATAGTAGTATCTTGCAAATAAGCTAAATTCTTTTGAATAAATTTTTCAACTAATATTTTTCTTTCAAGTTTCTTAGATAAAAATTCTTTTCTAAGAATAGATAGTTCATTACTAGCATTGTCTGAAATCCTTCCATTGGATTCAATGCCTTTTTTAAAAATCGTTTCGATATTCTGATGGTCTATTAAATTTTTTGTGAATGATGAAATATAAGGCCTTT
Source organism: Prochlorococcus sp. HOT208_60m_813I02 (assembly GCA_002025865.1). Classification (GTDB taxonomy): domain Bacteria; phylum Cyanobacteriota; class Cyanobacteriia; order PCC-6307; family Cyanobiaceae; genus Prochlorococcus_A. Next base: position 66,294 of record MWOR01000020.1, read on the forward strand.
GTTCAAAATCTAATAAGATTTTTTTTAAATTTCTTGCTGCAGCAATCGTTTTCGCTATTTCTAACAATTCAGAAGATGAAATTACACCTCCCTTCGAACAAATTTCAATATTTCTACTAATATCAAAAACACCAGAAAAACTAATTGATTTATCTAAATTTTTTTCTAGCTCATTAATTTCAACAGTTTCATTCAAAAGTCTTTTAGATGCCTCGTATTCTGAAGGTATAACAAAACTTAAAATTGATTGTTTACCCATTTCCGTTGAGGCGAAGGAAGATAAATGCGTTTTTAATGAATCCCACTCTAAAAGGTTTATAGATTCTTCTTCTAAGGTGTTATCTGAATATGATTTTTTAGAATAACTTTTCTCTTGCATACAAAAAAAAGAATCAAGTATTCGATTGAATACCTTCAGGAGGAACATAAAGCATCTCAAGCCAGTTTCCTTCAGTATCCTTCATATAAAAAGATGCTGTTCCATCTCTATGATCATGTAAAGGACCAACTTTTACACCAGAATTTTTTAAATCATTTTGAATATTTTCCACTTCTTTTTTATTTTCAAAATGAAAAGCAAAATGAGGTCCCGCAGCTTTGTAGCTAGGGCCTAACAACGCAAGTCCATCTTTCCCTTTACCTGCCTCTAAATAAGACCAATCTTTATCATCCCAAACCAATTTCATACCCAACCTAATATAAAAAGATTTCGCCCTTTCGAGATTCTCTACTCTAAGTGCAATGTGACCAATCCTATTTACTCCTTGTGAAAACTTCAAAACAAAGCAATTAATTTATTACTTATCTAAGAATAAACCAAATTTTTGTTAATAATGAGTTTTTAAGTATCCTGCAACCATTGAGATGCATCACAAGCATGATAAGTGAGTATTAATTTTGCTCCTGCTCTTTTAAAACTAAGCAATGTCTCTAAAACAATATCTTTTTCGTTAATCCAGTTCTTCATAGCAGCAGACTTTACCATGGAATACTCCCCACTAACGTTGTATGCAGCTATAGGTTTATTTGAAAATGTGCTTAATCTATAAACTATATCCAAATATGAAATTCCTGGTTTTACCATCAAAATATCAGCTCCTTCATACTGATCCAATGCTGATTCAATTAAAGCCTCTTTTGAATTGGCAGGGTCCATTTGATATGTAGACTTATTGTCTGGAATTATTTTATTACTATTTTCTCTAGGAGCCGAATCTAGAGCAGTTCTAAATGGACCGTAATAAGCAGATGAATATTTTGCTGTGTAACTAATAATACCTACATCACTAAATCCTTGAGTATCAAGAGCAGTTCTAATTGCGCCAACTCTCCCATCCATCATGTCACTTGGACCAATAAAATCTGCTCCAGCTCTAGCTTGAGTTAAAGCTTGTTTTTTTAAAATTTCAATTGTTTCGTCATTCAATATGTTTCCAGTTTCATCAACTAATCCATCATGACCATCACAAGAGTATGGGTCCAAGGCAACATCTGTCATTATTGCCATTTCTGGAATCTCTTTTTTTAAAATTCGTATAGCTTTAGGTATTAAACCGTCTTCATTGAAACATTCTGAACCATCTTCAGTCTTTAAGCTATCGTTAATTTTCGGGAAAAGAACCACACACCTTATGCCCAATTCCCATGCCCTAGTAACCTCCTTTATTAAGCCATTAATATCCCATCTATAAGTTCCTGGCATTGCGGAAATTTCCTCTTTAAAATCTTTTTCATGAATAAATAATGGATAAATAAAGTCCGATGCCGCCAAATGGTTTTCTCTAACCATTTCTCTAATTGCCTCAGTTCTTCTTAATCTTCTTGGACGAATAATCGAATTCATTTGAATATTATTTAAATTGAAAAGTATTTACCTAATACATTAATCGCTTGCCTCGCACATAAATCAATCAGAGACTAATTTTATTCAGGAAAAGTAACTAAAATTTATTTAATACGAGCAAAAAAAGTTACAAAAATATTTTGCACATTCTTCATTTTTCACAAATTTACGTCATTAAGAGATAATATCTTCTAGTTAAGTATTTATTTAAAGGAGAGTATCTTTGAAAATAATTAATGGATTTCATCTAAAGAATGTAAGAGGAGATATTCTGGGAGGGATTACAGCCGCAGTAGTGGCTTTGCCTCTCGCTCTTGCTTTTGGTAATGCTGCGTTAGGACCTGGCGGAGCAATTTATGGACTATATGGAGCAGTAGTAGTTGGTTTTTTAGCAGCATTATTCGGCGGAACACCTGCTCAAGTTAGTGGACCTACCGGTCCCATGAGTGTAACTGTCGCAGGGGTAGTAGCAGGCTTAGCAGCAGTAGGGGTTCCAAGAGATCTTTCTGCAGGACAAATTTTACCTTTAGTTATGGCAGCGGTAGTCATTGGCGGCTTACTGCAAATATTATTCGGCATATTAAAATTAGGTAAATACATTACTTTAGTTCCATATTCTGTTGTTTCAGGTTTTATGTCTGGTATTGGAGTAATAATCATTGCGCTTCAGATTGGACCATTACTTGGAATTAGCACTCGAGGTGGAGTAGTCGAATCTTTAACAACTGTATTTTCAAATTTCCAGCCCAATGGTGCTGCTATTGGAGTAGCGATAATGACACTAGGTATAGTGTTTCTTACTCCTAGAAAAATAAGTCAGTGGGTTCCTTCGCCTCTCTTAGCCCTATTGATAGTTACCCCAATATCTATATTAATTTTTGGAGATGGAGCTATTGATAGAATTGGAGAAATTCCAAGGGGAGTTCCATCTTTAAATTTCCCAAGTTTTAATCAATATTTCCCAATTATTTTTAAAGCAGGATTAGTTCTAGCAGTACTTGGTGCAATTGACTCCTTACTGACATCTCTTGTAGCAGACAATATCTCTCAAACAAAACATAATTCTGATAGAGAACTTATTGGTCAAGGAATAGGAAATGCTGTTGCAGGTCTGTTTTCAGGTTTACCTGGAGCAGGAGCAACCATGAGAACAGTTATAAATGTTAAATCTGGAGGATCAACTCCCATTTCTGGAATGGTTCACTCGGTTGTGTTGTTGATAGTTTTAGTTGGTGCAGGACCTTTAGCTGAGCAAATACCAACTGCATTGCTTGCAGGAATTCTTATAAAAGTTGGTTTAGATATTATTGATTGGGGATTCTTGAGGAGGGCTCACAAATTATCTTTAAAAACTTCAGTTGTAATGTACGGGGTACTCCTAATGACTGTTTTTTGGGATTTAATTTGGGCAGTTTTAGTAGGTGTATTCATAGCAAATATGCTCACTATTGATTCAATAACCGAAACTCAACTAGAAGGTATGGACGAGGATAATCCTTTATCAAATGATGATCAAGCCAAAAATGCATTACCTGCTGATGAAAAAGCACTACTAGATAGATGCTCAGGAGAAGTAATGTTATTTAGACTTAAAGGACCACTTAGTTTTGGAGCAGCTAAAGGTATATCTGAGAGAATGATGCTGGTCAGAAACTACAAGGTTTTAATACTAGATATCACTGAGGTACCAAGACTTGGAGTGACGGCGACTCTCGCAATAGAGGACATGATGCAGGAAGCAAAAAATAATTCCAGAAAAGCATTTGTTGCTGGGGCAAATGAAAAAGTAAAAGATAGATTAGCTAAGTTTGGAGTTGAAGGCATCATTGAAACAAGAAAAGAAGCTTTAGAAACCGCTCTAAATGAAATAGCCTAATAATTTATGGAAATAAATCCAATTCTGCAAAATGTATTAGCCCCGCCAGTTCTTTTCTTTTTGATTGGAGCAATATCAGTACTCTTTAAATCTGATTTAGAAATACCAGCTCCATTACCTAAACTCTTCTCCTTATATCTGCTGCTAGCAATTGGTTTTAAAGGAGGTATAGAGATACAGAAAAGTGGTTTTACAGATCAAGTATTGCCTACTTTAAGTGCTGCAATTCTCATGTCATTAGTAATTCCGCTGATTGGATTTTTAATTTTAAGATTTAAGTTTGATGTCTTTAATTCCGCTGCAATTGCAGCAGCATACGGTTCGATTAGTGCTGTTACATTTATTTCCGCAGAAAGTTTTTTGGAAAGTCAAAAAATAGCTTTTGATGGGTTTATGGTTGGAGCCTTAGCTTTAATGGAGTCTCCTGCAATAATTGTTGGATTATTACTTGTGAAATTTGCAGCTCCCAAAAATAGGCCAAAATCAAGAAAAATGCATCTAAGCGCAATATTACACGAATCACTTTTGAATGGATCAGTTTATTTATTGCTCTCAAGTTTAATTGTAGGATTTCTTACTGCTTCCAGTAATCCCTCAGGGATTGCAAAAATGGAGCCTTTTACTGGACAATTATTCTATGGAGCAGAATGCTTCTTCTTGTTAGATATGGGAATAGTCGCTGCTCAAAGATTACCGAGACTGAAGAATGCGGGTTCGTTCTTGATTGGCTTTGCCATTTTTATGCCTTTATTTAACGCATTTATTGGTGTTTTCGTTGCAAGATTTTTATCATTAGGACCTGGCAACGCACTATTATTTGTGGTTTTATGTGCTAGCGCCTCTTATTTAGCAGTTCCTGCAGCTATGAGGATGACGGTACCAGAAGCTAAATCTAGTTATTATATTTCAACTACACTAGGTCTAACTTTCCCATTCAATATAGTTCTTGGCATTCCCATATATATGAGTTTAGTAAATACCATTATCCCATTGTCCCCTCTATAAAAATGAAAAGATTAGACTTGATATTTAGTGAAAGAGAACTAGATGCAATCATTAAAACATTAGAAAAAGCTAATGTTCCTGGATATACAGTTATGAAACACGCCACAGGCAGAGGGCCTGAAAGAGTTGTTACTGAAGATATGGAATTTACAGGATTAGGCGCAAATGCTCATGTAATTGTTTTTTGTGAGCAAGAATTAATAGATAAAATGAGAGATAACATCAGGGACGATTTAAGTTACTACGGAGGAGTTGCTTATATTTCTGAGGCAACACCCCTTTAAATGAAAGAAGCAATATTTATTTTTAAGAATGAATCCAATCTACTCTTATATTTTTTCGACTATTTAAGTATCTATCAATTGACATTGCAGCAATACATCCATCAGAAGCTGCAACTACGGCTTGCTTAAATGGTGTATTTCTTATATCTCCAATAGCCCATACTCCATCAGAATTTGTAGACATAAAGTCATCAACAATAACCCCTCCGTCTTCTTTTAAAGCAATTTGGTCCCCTAAAAAATCAGTAATCGGCTTTGAACCACTCATATAAACAAACACTCCATCTAAATTTAAATTGATAGGATTTTCTTCTTGCTTATTTTTGACAACAACCCCATTCACACCCATATCATCGCCCAATATTTCCAATAATCTTGTTCTACTCCAATGTTTTATATTTGAATTATCCATCAATTCCATAGCTTCTTCATTATCTGATTTAGGATCACTTGATGTAATCCAATGCACAGTTGATGCAAATTTAGTTAGGACAGTTGCCTCTTCAATTGCCTCCTTGTTAACTCCAACAACGGCAACTTCTCTATTCTTATAAAAAGCCCCATCACATGTAGCACAATAACTTACTCCTTTGCCAAGAAAATCGGCTTCGCCCTTAAATGATGCAGGCCTACCCATAGCTCCACTTGCAAGTACAAGAGCTTTAGCTTTGAAAGTACCTTCTGGCGTATAAACCACTTTCCATTCTCCACTAGCGTCTATCCCAAACACTTGTGCTCTTCTATAGTCTGTGCCGTATTGCACAGCCTGTTCTCTCATTAAAGTAAGTAATTTCTCCCCACTTATATCAACCGGAACACCTGGATAATTAGCGATTTGATGAGTTATTGCTAAGGCGCCAACGGATGGATTTTTATCTAAAATGACTGTCTTTAAGTTTGAACGAGATGTATAAAGTGCGCAAGTACATCCGGCCGGTCCTCCTCCGATAATAACTACATCTGACTCAATGATTTCCAATTTTTAAAAACTCCTTTTTAGTAGTTAATTAGATGAGTTCTTGGTTAGAAGATATTTTAATGTAAATACCTAAACCTCTTTATAGATATAAGTTAAAAGAAAAAAGAGAAAAAAGCATAATATAGAAACAAACTTACATAGGAAAAACATAAAAAATTAATTACCAAAATGATCAGGTACGTGAAATGTTCTGAATTGATCTATTATTAGTTAATATGCAAAATTAATTGCTGTAGAAACATTATATTTTTCATGACCAACTCTGATTACCTCTTAAAAGCTGCCATTAAGAAAGTAACCGAAAAATTAAACGAGATATTGGTTGACAAAATTGAAGAAGCAACAAATATTGCTCAGGATGCTCCAGAAATACTCAAAAAAGAATTTGATAGTTTGAAAGAATCCATAATTGAAGAAGCCTCAAGAATGGAAAAAGCCGAAAATATTCAAGAAAATGAGTCTGCAAATACTCATCAAGATTCCAAAATAAAAAAAGCTTTAAATGAAATTGAAGATATCAATAAACAAATTGATCTCTTTAATAAAACCACAAATAATCAAATGAAATGAGTTTTCACATTCTTCACTATCGTTTAAAAAAGTTGAAGAGGGCCTTTCTTATTTGGATAACTCTGATTTCACTTTTAATAAATTTGTGGATAGATAATATTAGATTTACAATTTTCCAAGCTAAGGAGAATGAAAAAACTAGGGTCCAAATTAAAAGAGCTAGGTGTTTTACATATCAATTAATAAAGCTTGGTTCAGCATTTATTAAAATTGGACAATTATTATCAGCGAGACCTGATTTAATTCCTAATACCTGGATACAGGAATTGTCTAAATTGCAGAATCAAGTTCCTAATTTTTCATTTACGCAAGTTGAAGAGACTATAAGAAATGAACTAGGGTCTAAGTTTAATAAAATAGATCAAATAATATGTGATCCAGTTGGATCAGCATCACTAGCTCAGGTTCATAGGGCGACTTTAAAAGATGGTAAGAAAGTAGTTTTTAAAGTGCAAAGACCAAATTTAAAAGAATTGTTTATTATCGATTTGGGCATAATGCAGCAAATAGCAAGATTATTGCAGAAAAATAAGAATTGGAGTCGAGGTAGAAACTGGGTTGAGATTGCTAAAGAGTGTAGGAAAGTTCTTATGAAAGAACTTGATTTTAATTGCGAAGCGCAATATGCAGCAAGATTTAGGCAGCAATTTCTTGATGATAAAAATGTTGAAGTTCCTGAAGTAATTTGGGATATGAGCAGTGAAAAAGTGCTTTGTCTAAGTTATGTGGAAGGGACAAAAATAAGCGATTTAGAAAAATTAAAATCACAAGAAATTGATTTATCTAAAATTGCAGAGATAGGTGCAATCAGCTACTTAAAACAATTAGTAAATTACGGGTTTTTTCATGCAGATCCTCATCCAGGGAATCTAGCAGTTTCAAGTGAAGGTAAATTAATTTTTTATGATTTCGGAATGATGGGGAACATCTCAAATAATCTTCAAACAAGATTAGGGGGGATGGTTAAGGCTGCTGCTCTTAGAGACGCCTCATTACTTGTTAGTCAATTACAACAAGCTGGGCTAATTTCAAAAGATATTGATGTAGGACCAGTCAGAAGATTAGTCAGATTGATGCTTAAAGAAGCTTTAACTCCGCCATTTAGTCCTAATATTATTGAAAAATTATCTGGAGATTTATACGAATTGGTTTATGAAACGCCATTTCAACTGCCAGTAGATTTAATTTTTGTGATGAGAGCTTTATCAACTTTTGAAGGAGTTGGTAGAATGCTTGATCCAGGGTTTAACCTTGTATCAGTTACCAAGCCTTATTTATTAGAACTTATGTCTTCAAATAATCAAAGTCCCAACGATTTAATTAACCAATTTGGAAGGCAAGTAGGTGAACTAGGATCGAAAGCTGTTGGAATTCCCAAAAGAATAGATGAAAGTTTAGAAAGATTAGAACAGGGCGATTTACAATTACAAATAAGAATGGGAGAGTCTGATAGGCAATTCAAAAAAATGTTTACGGCTCAAAAAACTTTAGGCCATTCAATTCTCATAGGATGCTTATCAATTGCATCTGCTTTACTTGTAACCAATAAGCAAAATAATTTTGCATTGTTGCCACTTTTTTTTGCACTACCAATAAGTATTGATTGGATAAAGTGCCAATTAAGTATGAGAAAAGGCTCGCGTTTAGAAAAACTTAAGCGCTAAAAAATAACTATATATTTTTGGGACCTAAACCTAGAGCTCCAGCGAATCTTGCTTGATTTCCTAATTCCTCCTCAATTTTTAAAAGCCTATTATATTTTGCAATCCTTTCACTTCTGCTCAAAGAGCCAGTCTTGATCTGACCCGATCTTGTGGCGACAGATAAATCTGCAATTGTTGTATCTTCAGTCTCACCACTTCTATGACTTATAACACTTGTGAAACCAGACATTTTAGCTAACTCAATAGCTTCCAAAGTTTCAGTTAATGTTCCAATTTGATTTACCTTTATTAGGATTGAATTGGCAGATTTTTCTACAATACCTTTCCGTAATCTTTCTGTATTAGTAACGAATAAATCATCACCTACAAGCTGAACTTTATTCCCTAATTCTTTGTTTAATTCTGACCAACCTTCCCAATCATCCTCAGCTAAACCGTCCTCTATTGAAACTATGGGATAATTAGATACTAATCTAGAAAGATATGAAATCATTTCAGAACTATTTAAACTTTTACCTTCATATTTATAAATACCATCAATATAAAATTCAGTACTAGCAGCATCTAAAGCTAAAGATACCTGCTCACCTGGCTTAAATCCAGCTTTTTGAATTGCTTCTAATAATAAGTCCCCTGCTTCTTCGCTTGATGACAAATTCGGGGCAAATCCACCCTCATCGCCAACAGCAGTAGATAGACCTTTTTGATCAAGTAATGATTTTAATGAGTGAAAAATTTCAGTACCCATTCTTAATGATTCACTGAAATTATTAACTCCATGTGGAACAAGCATAAATTCCTGAAAATCAAGACTATTTGGTGCATGAGCACCACCATTTATTACATTCATCAATGGGACTGGAAGAAGATTGGATAATGGATCTCCAAGATATCTATATAGGGGAATGTCTAAAGCATTTGCTGATGCTCTAGCAGTTGCAAGACTTACTGCAAGGATTGAATTTGCTCCAAGGTTAGACTTATTAGAAGTTCCATCAATTTCAATCATTAATTTATCTACTGCAGTTTGATCTAAAGATGACAAACCACATAAAGCCGGCGATATTGTTTCATGAATTTTATTAATAGCATTCAAAACGCCTTTCCCCATATATTTCGAACCACCATCTCTTAATTCATGTGCCTCATGAGCACCAGTGCTAGCTCCGCTGGGAACAATTGCTCTACCACTTGCACCACATTCCAAAAATACTTCTGCCTCTACAGTGGGATTACCCCTTGAATCAAGGACTTGCCTTGCTTCAACAGTATCAACAAGAAAATCAATAGTTTCTTTCACAATTTAATTATTACTATTTAAATCCTATTAATAGCTGAACTATTTGGCTAATATCTGAAATATATTTGTTAACCAACTATAATTTTAATTTTATGTGAGCTTAGATACTATTTAACGTTTTTTTTCATTATAAAGTCCCCGCAAATCCTCTAATCTTAATAATTTTAAAATTCATCTTACAATTTGAAATTATTGGATGATTATTAATGCAGATCCTATTTACAATATTAATTAATAATCAACTATAGTTTTATAGTTTATGAGAGAAACACTTACATCCAGTCCTGAACTATTTAGCGATATTAGTTGGAATCTTCTTTTATTAGGGGAAGAAACCGCAAAAAAATGGGATCATAGCGAATTTAATATTGAACACATAATTCATACATTGTTCTCATCAAGTGAATTCTTTGCCTTCATTGAAAAATTGTCAATAGACCAAGATACAGTTTTAGACATAACAGAAGATTTTTTAGAAGAGACACCAACAAATGAGTCAGATATTTTTACTATCGGAGAAGATTTAGAAATTTTATTAGATAACGCGAATCAGATTAAAACTCAATGGGGATCGAGATTAATAGAAATCCCTCATTTACTAATTGCTCTTGGAAGAGATTTAAGAATTGGAAATTATGTTTTTGAAGAAGGAAACCTTTCAATTGAAAAATTAGAGGAAGAATTAAAGTTTTTCCCAAATATTAATCAATCAAAAGATTCTTTTAATTATGGGAATGTAATTGAAATAAATAATCAATCTAATTTTGAATCAAACAACGAGAATAACGAGACTTTTGTAAAAGAAGAAAAATTTAAAAAAGCTATTGTTCCATTACCGAAAAGTGAACTTCAAATTGAAACCAAAAAAAAAGTTGGAAAAGATGAAAATGCTCTTTCAATTTATGGAAAAGATTTAACAGAATCAGCTAAAAAAGGCTTACTAGATCCCGTTTTAGGAAGAGAAAATGAGATCAATAATTTAATGAGGGTACTCTGCAGAAGAAACAAAAATAACCCTATACTTATTGGCAATCCCGGAGTTGGTAAAACCTCAATTGCAAAATTACTTGCTCAATTAATTGTAGACAAAAAAGTTCCTGATACTTTAAAGGACTTAAAAATTATTTCACTTGACTTAGGTGCATTAGTTTCTGGGACCAAATTTAGAGGTCAACTAGAGGAAAGACTAAGCTTAATAATGCAGGAACTAAATAATCCAAACCAAGGAATGATTCTATTTATTGATGAAATTCACTCAATATTAAGTTCTGACAGATCTTCTACCGACATCAGTAATATCTTAAAACCTTTACTAGCTGAAGGAGAACTTAGATGTATCGGTACAACAACACCTGAGAAATTTCGTGAAACTATTGAAAAAGATCAGGCATTAAATAATTGCTTTCAAAAGATAGCTGTTAATGAACCTTCAGTAGAATTAAGCGCAAAAATATTACAAGGTATTAAAAAGAAATATGAATCACATCATGGCATAAAAATTTCTGAAGAGGCTGTAAACTATTCTGCAAAATTGGCCGATAGATACATCAGCGATAAATGTCTCCCTGATAGTGCAATAGATTTAATTGATGAAGCAGCTGCACAGTTGAAAATCGAATCTAATAATATACCTCAAATCATTCTCCAACAAGAAAACAAACTTAATACTATTGATGAAAAATTGAATAATTTGCAAGGAGAAAATATCGAAGCTCAAGAAAAACTATTGAATAATAGACAACAATCAGAAGCAAAATTGAACGTTCTTTTGGAAAATTGGAATAATTTACGTGAAGAAATGGAGGAATTATCTATTTTAATGAAAGAAGAAGATAAGCTAACCAAACAAATTAAAGATAAATCAAATCGCGAAATTGAAAATGATCTAGATTATTTAGAAAAGCTTGAAGAAGAGTTAAGTGAAATAGAGAATGACATACAAAAACTTGAAGAGAACTTTAATAAAGTAAAGAAAAATAGAAATTTCCCTTTTAAATATCAAGTTGAACCTGATGATATTGCAGATGTTATATCAAAAATCACAGGTATTCCAATTTCTAAAGTAGTTTCAAATGAACGCAAGAAATTAGTCAATCTAGAAACAGAACTAAGTGAAAAAGTTATTGGACAAGAAAAAGCCATAGAAGCTGTTTCTGCTGCAATTAGAAGAGCTCGAGTTGGTATGAAAAGTCCTAAAAGACCTATTGGATCTTTTTTATTTATGGGTCCTACTGGTGTTGGTAAAACAGAATTAGCAAAATCTCTTGCAACAGTTTTATTTGATGAAGAAGACGCACTTTTAAGATTAGACATGAGTGAATATATGGAGAAAAATGCCGTAGCAAGACTTTTAGGAGCTCCCCCAGGTTATGTTGGTTATGAAGAGGGAGGTCAATTAACTGAAGCTGTAAGACGTAAACCCTATTCAGTAATACTTCTTGATGAGATAGAAAAAGCACATGCAGAAGTATTTAATATCCTTTTGCAAGTTTTAGATGAAGGAAGATTAACGGACTCTCAAGGAAGGACCGTAGATTTCAAAAATACGGTAATCATTATGACAAGTAACCTAGCTGGAAAATCTATACTGGAGTATTCACAAAAGATTTCTAAAAGTGAGGGAAAGTTAGAAAAAGATCAACAAACTCTAGATGATTCAATTAGTAATGCATTGTCTTCAATTTTTAGACCTGAATTTTTAAATAGAATTGACGAAGTGGTAAAGTTTGATCCTTTATCTATTGATGAACTTCAAAAAATAATCATCCTACAAACAGAAGATTTAAAGAACCTGCTACTTGAGCAGAAAATAAATATCGCTATAGACAAAAAAGTTATCAACAAAATTGCAAACGATTCTTACGAACCTGAATATGGTGCTAGGCCACTTAGCAGGGAACTTAGAAGACAAATAGAAAATCCCTTGGCTGCAAAACTTTTAGAGGATAACTTTAAAAATAAAAAAAATATAACAATTAAACTTAACCCTGCTAAAAAAGATGAGATCGTTTTCAAACCTAGCTGAGGAGTTAATCAATAAGCTAAAATAATAATTAAAGCATAAAGCTTAATTTCAAAAAAATTTTGTGACAAGTCCTACTACTAATAAAGAACCTATTAAAAAGGATTCTCCTGAAGTTGAAGAGCCTAAAAAAAAGAATAATTTTTTTAGATCTACCTACGATGAGCTTAAACTTGTCGTGTGGCCTAACAAACAACAACTTTTTAGCGAATCAGTAGCAGTTATAATTATGGTATCTTTTTCTGCTGCAGCCATTGCTTCTGTTAGCAGATTCTATGGATGGGCAGCCTCGCAAATTTTTGGTTGAATTATCTCCCGAATATCCATTAATAAAGATTTTAATTAAGCTTCCAGAAAAATGAGTAATGAATTAACTACAAACCTTGCTTCTTCAAAAGCAAATACAAGCATCGCAAGATGGTATGCAGTTCAAGTAGCATCAAGCTGTGAAAAAAAAGTAAAAGCGACTCTTGAGCAGAGATCAATAACTTTAGGTGTTAATAATAGAATTATTGAAATTGAAATTCCCCAAACTCCAGGAATTAAATTAAAAAAAGATGGAAGCAGACAAACTACTGAAGAAAAAGTTTTCCCAGGTTATGTCCTCGTAAGAATGATTTTGGATGAAGATACAATGATGGCTGTTAAAAGTACTCCAAATGTAATTAACTTTGTTGGTGCTGAAGACGGTAGAGGGAGCGGAAGATCGCGAGGTCATATCAAACCTCGACCATTATCAAGACAAGAAGTTAATAGAATATTTAAGCGCGCATCAGAGAAAAAAGCTGTAATCAAATTAGATATTGAAGAAAAAGATAGAATCATTGTAACTAGCGGGCCATTCAAGGATTTCCAGGGAGAAGTTATAGAAGTTTCCGGAGAAAGAAATAAATTAAAAGCATTACTTTCAATATTTGGGCGCGAGACTCCTGTAGAATTAGAATTCTCCCAAATCAATAAACAAAATTAATTTCTAATTGTTCTTGTTTATCGAGTAAAATTATGATTTTCTACTCCAGCTTAAATTCTCTAATCTAATGGCAAAAAAAATTGTTGCAGTTATCAAGCTTGCTCTACAAGCAGGCAAAGCAAATCCTGCTCCTCCAGTAGGGCCAGCTTTAGGACAACATGGTGTCAATATCATGGCATTTTGCAAAGAATACAACGCAAGGACACAAGATAAAGCAGGTTTTGTAATTCCAGTCGAGATTTCTGTTTTTGAAGATAGAAGCTTTACTTTTATCACAAAAACACCTCCTGCTTCCGTCTTAATAACAAAAGCAGCTGGTATAGAGAAAGGTTCAGGTGAATCCGCAAAAGGCTCTGTTGGGAATATAAGTAAAGCTCAATTAGAAGAAATAGCCAAAACTAAGCTTCCTGATTTAAACTGTTCTAGTGTTGAATCAGCAATGAAAGTAATTGAGGGTACTGCTCGTAATATGGGCGTCTCTATCACTGATTGAGTTCAATACACAATTTCTCACTATTTAGGGGAGGTTAGTTAATAACCGTTTGCACCCAATATTATTATGAAAAAATTATCTAAAAGAATGGCGGCTCTATCAACAAAGATAGAAGATCGCATTTACGCACCACTTGAAGCTCTTAGTATTATCAAGGAAAATGCTAATGCAAAATTTGATGAAACTATTGAAGCACATATACGTCTAGGTATTGATCCAAAATATACTGATCAACAATTAAGGACCACTGTTGCATTACCACATGGTACTGGTCAAAGCATCAAAATTGCAGTAATTACAAGCGGTGAGAATGTCTCGAAAGCTAAGGCTGCTGGTGCAGATTTATTTGGCGAAGAAGATCTTGTAGAAAGCATCAACAAAGGAAATATGGAGTTTGATCTACTTATTGCAACTCCAGATATGATGCCAAAGGTAGCAAAATTAGGAAGAGTTTTAGGACCTAGAGGTTTAATGCCTAATCCTAAAGCTGGGACAGTAACTAATGACATTGCTAATGCAATAAAAGAATTCAAAGCTGGTAAGCTCGAATTTAGAGCAGATAAGGCTGGAATCGTTCATGTCCGCTTTGGAAAAGCAAGTTTCACAAAAGAGGCTCTATTTGAAAACTTAAAAACCTTACAAGAATCAATTGATAAAAATAAACCAAGTGGAGCTAAAGGAAAGTATTGGAAAACTTTTTATGTAACTTCAACAATGGGGCCTTCAGTTCAATTAGACATAAATGCTGTACAAGATTATCAACCTGAAGGTTAACGCTTTGTAGTATAATTAAAATTGCAATAATACGGCCAAAGAAAGTAGGTTGATTTAGTTATTCTAGATTTTTAATTCCTACCGAGGACTCGTCTTAAATTATTTCTTTTTGGATCTAATAAAAGCGGCCTCTTTAAAAGAACTTTGCCGCATTTCCTGCTCTCCCTAAATTACGATCCAAAAAACATCAATGGGCCGAACACTAGAGAATAAGCAAAAAATCGTTACTGAGATTAAATCTCTTTTAGTCGACTCGGAAATGGCTGTAGTTCTTGACTATAAAGGTTTAACTATCAAAGAGATGTCAGATTTGCGATCTAGATTGCAAACAACTAACGGCATCTGCAAAGTTACTAAAAATTCATTAATGCGCAAAGCTATTGATGGAGATAGTAATTGGAACGATCTTGAATCTTTACTGACCGGAACGAATGCTTTTGTGTTAATTAAAGAAGATGTTGGTGGTGCTGTAAAAGCAATCCAATCTTTTCAAAAAGACACCAAAAAATCCGAGACCAAAGGAGCTTTATTTGAAGGCAGACTTCTTAGCGATTCTGAAATAAAAGAAATTGCAAGTCTTCCATCTAAAGAAGTATTGATGGCAAAAATTGCTGGCGCTCTAAATGGCGTTGCAACAAAAATTGCGATCTCTATCAATGAAGTGCCTTCTGGACTTGCTAGATCACTTAAACAACATTCTGAAAAATCAGAATCTTAAATCAAAACCCTAATTAACTTTTAAGAAAATGTCCGCAAAAACTGAAGAAATTCTTGAATCATTAAAATCTTTATCGCTTTTAGAAGCATCTGAGCTTGTAAAGCAAATTGAAGAGGCTTTTGGTGTATCTGCTGCAGCTTCTGCAGGTGTAGTAATGGCAGCTCCAGGAGCAGCTGGCGGTGACTCAGATGGTGGCGCTGCTGAAGAAAAAACTGAATTTGATGTAGTTCTCGAAAGCTTTGATGCAGCTGCAAAAATCAAAGTACTTAAAGTTGTAAGAAATGCAACTGGTCTAGGTCTTGGCGATGCAAAAGCACTTGTTGAATCTGCACCAAAAACAGTAAAAGAAGGAATTGCCAAAGCAGATGCTGAATCTTTAAAGAAAGAGATTGAAGAAGCTGGCGGTAAAGTTACACTTAAGTAAGAGTACATTTTTTCAAGCCGATAACCTTAATATCGGCTTCAAAAATTATGAATAGTGATAGTATTGCGATTGAAGCCGCAACAGACGGAGCCTGCAGTGGTAATCCAGGCCCAGGTGGTTGGGGCGGTTTAATAATTTTTGACGATAACAGCGAATTAGAAATTGGTGGTTCC
>MWOR01000199.1 GCA_002025865.1 Prochlorococcus sp. HOT208_60m_813I02
CTTTATATATAACCATTAGATTTGATAAAAAATATGCATTGTTTGCATTATTAGCTTTGTTCCATGATTTATTAATTGTTTTCGGTATATTCTCTTGGTTGGGAATTATATTCTCTGTCGAGGTAAATAGTTTATTTGCCGTGTCCTTGCTAACTATTGCTGGTTATTCTGTAAATGATACTGTTGTTATTTTTGATAGAATTCGAGAAAATTTAAAATCAAAGAAAGAAGGCTATAACGAAACTATTCAATTATCAGTAAACGAATCATTTAGGAGAACAANGTTTACCAGTATTACAACCCTTATTCCTTTATTAAGCATAATTTTGTTTGGATCATACTCGCTATTTTGGTTTTCCTTGGCCTTATCATTAGGAATTATAGTAGGAAGTTATTCAAGTATTTTATTGGCTCCATCATTGTTGCTTAAAGACTGACCTTAAGCTACTAATT
>MWOR01000200.1 GCA_002025865.1 Prochlorococcus sp. HOT208_60m_813I02
CTCACCACATCACCTTCGTCTAATGAAGTATTAAAAACCAAATCTTTCCATTTTTTTCCTCTTGCCCATTCAGAAATAATTCCAGTTAACTCTGTTTCTAAATAAATAGGGATTTCAATATGAAACTTATTTTGTTGAGAAGCGACTAATTTTCTTAAACCATCTAATTCATTAAAAACATCTAGAAGTAATAAATCACCAAATTTTGTGGTTGCTGATTTATCTTTTATTTCATTAAAATTAGTTTTTAAATCAATTGGTAATTTATTAGAAGGTGATTGTATTGAGGGAATATTTTTAATTAAACCCCAATTTGAGGTCGGTAAAGATAAAGTCAGCAAAGGGGGCGTTGTTCGCAATCCAAAATTTCATACTGAGGCTATAGAGTCTGTAATTTATTCTGCAAAGAATTTCCAATGGAATATAAAGA
>MWOR01000201.1 GCA_002025865.1 Prochlorococcus sp. HOT208_60m_813I02
TTTACCAAGTTGGGAATATACGCCGGGAAAAATTAATAACCTTTGTATTTTCCTGATTAATGAAATACCAGTGCAAATTTACATAATCAAATAAGTTTGTTGATATGGCCTTTTCAATAAGTGAAGATTTTCCATGGGTTGAAAATCCAATAGATCCAATTAAATTTTCTTTTTGAAAATTCCTCAAAATATCAATGCAACCTCCATCTCGACTAGCCTGATGTACATGTTCAGCAGTATTAATACCATGTATTGCTAACAAATCAATTTTTTTAACTTTCAATTTTTCAATGCTAGATAATACATCTCTCTCAAAAATTTCCGGATCACTATTAGGTGGAATCTTTGTTTGGATTATATTTGGGATTTTCTTAGTATTCTTAAAACACATTCCTAATTGCACCTCAGAAGTTCCATAGTATTTGGCAGTTTCTA
>MWOR01000202.1 GCA_002025865.1 Prochlorococcus sp. HOT208_60m_813I02
CTGACGATATCTTCTGAATTATTTCTATCACCCTTAATTAAATTTGTTTTTTCAGGATTACTTTTATTGCCTCTCGTGAAAATATCAATATCATAATTTTTGCTTAATAACTTTCCAACCAAAGACTTGCCAACAAATCTAGTGCCGCCCATTACAAGAATTTTCATATTCAAAAAATATTTAACTGAAGTAGTAATCTTAAATAGAATTACATATTGAATAGTACTGCTAATAAGTTATTAATGAAAAGGATGATTCTATGGACCTAATACCAGCAATTGATTTAATGAATGGTAAGTGTGTAAGGCTTTTTAAAGGCGACTTTAATACAAGAAAAGACTTCACCAAAGAGCCTCATGAGCAAGCTAAATTTTGGGAAAGCGAAGGGGCAAAATATATACATATAGTTGATTTGGATGCTGCAAAAACTGGATCCCCAACAAACGATAAATCAATAAAAAGGATTGCAAAAACAGTTAAC
>MWOR01000203.1 GCA_002025865.1 Prochlorococcus sp. HOT208_60m_813I02
TCTCCTAACTGGGAACATAAGATTATCGAAATTCTCATTAAAAATATTTCTTTCACCTAAAGCCATTGCTCCAAATGTATCGCCATGATAGGCGCCATCAAAAGCTACTATTTGAGTTCTTGTCTCTCCTCTATTTTGCCATGATTGGAAGGCAATTTTTAAAGCGACTTCAACTGCAGTAGAACCGTTATCAGAAAAGAATAATCTTTCTAGTTTTGTTAATACACTAAGTCTTTCCGACAATTTTTTTGCCTGTGGATGTAAAAAATCAGCAAATATAACTTGCTCAAGTTTTTTTGATTGATTGAAAATGGCGTCCGCAATGTATTGGTTACTATGTCCATGAAGAGTGACCCACCAACTACTGATTGCATCTATTAGCTCTTTTTTAGGATTTTTAGTAAATAGGAGAGCATCTTGACCATGAG
>MWOR01000204.1 GCA_002025865.1 Prochlorococcus sp. HOT208_60m_813I02
TATGAGATTTTCTTGTGTATTGACGTTAAAGAATAAATTTAATTTTTCTTGCTTGTGTTTCTCCTCATTTAATTTTTCTTGCAATAATGATATTTCTTCAAATATTTTCAGGCATGTTTTTTTCGTTTCTATTCCAGCTTTAGTTAATTGCAACTTGTTTTGAGATCTTTTGAATAATTCAACATTTAGTGATTTTTCAAGAGATTTAATTCTTATAGAAACTGCAGGTTGACTTAGATGTAGTTTTTTAGCAGCCTTTGAAAAGTTTAGATGTTCTGAAACTTCAAAAAATACTTTTAGTTGAGATAACTCCATATACCTATTTTATTACAATTATGATGATTTTAAATAAGAGGTTTTAACTTATCTAATTACACAAATTTTTCAAACTTAATTTAGATATTTTTAACTGTTATGGAGTTTTTTGATTGATTTTAAATTTAAATTAACCTATAAATTTATTTAATAGCGCAATAGTATCTATAAATACTTAAAAC
>MWOR01000205.1 GCA_002025865.1 Prochlorococcus sp. HOT208_60m_813I02
CTGTTCGTTCAAATTATATCGAGACAATTTCAACAATTAGTCAGCCAATACAGGCTGTTATGTCTTTAAACCATCCCCTCTCAAAATTTAAAAGTATAAATTTAAAGGATTGTATAAATTATCCTTTAGCTCTCCCTCCCTCCCCCTATGCTGTAAGAGAAATCCTTGAAACAGCCGCCGCAGAAGAATCTTTAAATTTAAAACCTACTGTAGAAGCTGAAAGCTATATTTTTCTACATAATTTTGTTGCAAGAAAAACGAATACTATTTCCTTTGAGGTAGAAATAGATGTACCGAAACAATCACTTAATAGATCTATTTCAACTGTTCCTGTTAACCTCTCAAAATCTTATCAAGGACAAATACATCTCCTTAAACTTCAAGGAAGATCATTTTCAGGAGCTACAGAAAAATTTATCGGGCAACTACTTGAAGTAT
>MWOR01000206.1 GCA_002025865.1 Prochlorococcus sp. HOT208_60m_813I02
GTCTAGCTCAAGTAATGAGTCAGATAAAAATATTAGCATGTGCATTATTTAAAATTTCAAATGATATAAAAATTCTATCTTCTGGTCCAAGATCAGGAATATATGAACTAATTATTCCTCAAAATGAACCTGGGAGTTCTATCATGCCGGGTAAAGTGAATCCAACTCAATGCGAAGCCTTATCAATGGTTTGCACTCAGATAATGGGTCTTGAATATGGAGTTTCAATGGCCAATTATAGCGGCACTTTGCAGACGAATGAATATAAGCCTCTTATTGGGTTTAATATTCTCACAAGTTTAAAATTACTAAAAAATGTAATAGAAAACTTCAGAATAAAATTAGTTGATGGGATGGAACCTAATCAAAAAAAAATGAAGTTAAATTTAGAAAATTCACTAATGTTAGTTACAGCCATAGTGCCAAAAGTTGGTTATGAAAAAGCAGCTGAAATTGCA
>MWOR01000021.1 GCA_002025865.1 Prochlorococcus sp. HOT208_60m_813I02
AATTAATTTTCTTTTTTTTTCAATAATTTCCATTTGTTTAGGTCTCTTTTATAAATTTATCAGTCCATTCATACCCTTTTTCCTCAAGCTCTAGAGCAAGATCACTCTCACCAGTTTTTATGATTTGCCCGTCTGACATGACATGGACATAATTTGGTTTAATTTCATCTAATAATCTTTGATAGTGGGTAATAAGTATTATTCCAGTTTGTGCATTAGATATTTTTTTAATTCCTGATGCCACTATTCTTAGAGCATCGATATCTAGACCAGAATCGGTCTCATCTAATATTGCTATCTTGGGCTCAAGTAAAGCCATTTGCAGAATCTCATTTCTTTTTTTTTCACCTCCGGAAAAGCCTTGATTTACACTCCTTGATAGAAATGCCGGATCCATTTTTACAATTTCTAACTTTTCTTTAACAAATTCTTCAAAATCAAAAGTATCCAATTCTTCTTTGTTGAGGAATTTCCTTCTAGCATTAGTTGAAACTCTAAGAAACTCAAGATTACTTACACCTGGAATCTCAATTGGATATTGGAAACTAAGAAAAATTCCTGATTGAGATCTCTCTTCAGGTTCTAGAGAGTTGATGTTTTCACCTAAAAATTTTATGTCGCCATTTGTAATATTATACGAGGGATGTCCTGCAATGATTTTTGATAGGGTACTTTTGCCACATCCATTTCTTCCCATGATGGCATGGATTTCTCCGGGATAGACAGTAAGTGAAACCCCTTTCAAAATTGGAAGATTATCAGTAGATGCAGAGAGATTTTCAACTTCTAAAATTGGATCTGATTCTTTCATTTTACTTTGCATATCAGTTTAGAAATTGATTAATTAACCTACTGATCCCTCTAGTTTTAGTGCCAGTAACTTATCTGCTTCAGCAGCAAATTCCATAGGTAATTGATTAAATACATCTCTGCAAAAACCACTGACCATCATAGATACTGCCTCTTCAAATTCTATACCTCTGCTTTGGAGATAAAAAAGTTGGTCTTCTGAGATTCTACATGTGCTTGCTTCATGCTCAATTTCAGAATTGGGTTGTTGAGATTTGATGTAAGGGAATGTATTTGCAGAAGCTTGATCCCCTATTAACATTGAATCACATTGACTATAATTTCTTGATCCTGTAGCTTTTGTTCCCATTTTGACAAGACCTCTATAGCTATTTTTTGAATTCCCTGCACTAATACCTTTACTAACAATAGTTGATTTGGTCTTAGGACCAATATGGATCATTTTTGTGCCGGTATCTGCTTGCTGAAGATTATTGGTGAGAGCCACTGAATAAAATTCTCCTACAGATTCTTCCCCTAAAAGAAGACAGCTGGGATATTTCCATGTAATTGCAGACCCTGTTTCAACTTGAGACCAGCTAATTTTACTTCTTTTACCTAAACATTTTCCTCTCTTGGTGACAAAATTAAAAATTCCGCCAATACCTTCTTCATCACCAGCATACCAATTTTGCACTGTTGAATATTTTATTGAGGCGTCGTCTAATGCTATAAGCTCTACAACTGCTGCGTGTAGGGTATTTGTATCAAACATTGGAGCTGTACAACCTTCTAGATAACTTACAGAACTTGATTCTTCAGCAATGATTAGTGTTCTTTCGAATTGTCCTGAATCCCCACTATTAATTCTGAAGTAGGAAGACAGATCCATAGGGCAGGTAACACCTTTTGGTATATAAACAAAAGAACCATCACTAAAAACTGCAGAATTTAGTGCTGCAAAATAATTATCACTAGCTGGAACTACTGTACCTAAATATTTTTCAATCAAATCCGCGTGATTTTTCACTGCTTCACTAATTGAGCAAAATATAACACCATGTTCAGCAAGTTCTTCTCTAAAAGTTGTGGCAATAGAAACACTATCAAAGACAGCGTCTACTGCTACATTTGTGAGTTTTTTTTGCNCCGTGAGGGGTATTCNTAATTTATCAAAAGTCTCAAGAAGTTTGGGATCAACTTCATCTAAGCTAGAAATTTTCTCTTTTTGCTTAGGAGCAGAGTAATAAATAATATCTTGATAATCAATTTTTTTATATCCTAGTGCTGCCCAATCCGGCTCTTTCATTTTTTGCCATTTTTTAAAGGCTTTTAATCTAAAATCAAGAAGAAATTTTGGCTCTTCTTTTTTCTGTGAAATTAATTTTACGATATCTTCATTTAATCCCTTTTCTATTTTTTCAGTTTCAATATCAGTAATGAAACCATATTTGTAAGGCTCTTTTACTACATCTTTAACTAAATTTTCGTTGACCATGTTATCAAAAATAACTTATTACAATTAGCTTTATATACTTTAACGAAATATACCCCCAATATTGAGTTTTTTTCCTTTATTAAAACTAAAAATTAATGTCTAATCATCTTGATCCCTTATCTAACCCATCAAACATAAAAACTATTCAACAAATTGATAATCTTGATCTACCTATAATGCAGAAACATCATTTAAGAATACTCGCTCATTGCCTTCAGATTTTAAAAATTATCAATTTAGATAATAGTTCGGAATATCAAAATAAAAATCCTCTGAGAGAATGGTGTGATAACCAATCCAAAAAATTTGATGATAAAAAATTTAGTGATCTTTTTTATGAGCAGTTAAAATCCACTTCAAAAAAATTAAGTACTTTCTCAAAAAAAATAGGTAAAAGTATAGAGGATTTAGAGATAGATGATTTAGTACTTCTAGTTGAACAACGCTGAAGCCCCTTTTTTTGATCCCGAAGAAAAAATATAATTTTGTTGAGTCGTTAACAAATTTAGGTAATAAAATTTAAAAAAAAAGAAAA
>MWOR01000207.1 GCA_002025865.1 Prochlorococcus sp. HOT208_60m_813I02
ACTTTGGAGAACTTTGGATGCTTGCAGCTTCTCTCGCTATGGCATTAGGAACAATTTTAATTAGATTCACATGTACTAAAAGTGATCCAGTGGCAGTAACAGGTTGGCATATGGTTCTAGGGAGTTTGCCCTTAATTATTAAGCACTGCTTACAATCAAATTTTTCAATAATTCCAGATTGGTCAATATTTGATTGGGGACTTATGTCATTTGCAAGTATTTTTGGAGGGGCAATAGCTTATGGATTGTTTTTCTACTTTGCTAATAATAAAGAAATAACTGGATTTAGCACTCTTGCATTTTTAACACCTGTATTTGCTCTTCTAAGTGGAGGTGTTTGGTTAGATGAAAGACTAACTATTGTGCAGTGGATAGGAGTAGTGTTTGTTCTTATCTCAGTATTTTTTGTTAGCCAGAGAAAGAGTTTATGGGAAAATAAATTTTCTGATACTACTATTTAATTAGTTTCTTTTTGTAAAAAGCCTAATAATGCGAATAGTTTTGATTAGTACTCCAATAGGGTTCTTAGGGAGTGGTAAAGGTGGTGGAGTTGAATTAACTTTAAATTCTTTAGTTTCAGGTTTAATTTCTTTAGGTCATTCTGTTGAGGTTGTAGCTCCAAAAAATTCTAGGTTACATGAAAGTAATGTAAAAGCAAAATTACATTGTGTGGAAGGTGAAGATCAAATTAGTTGGCAGCATCAAAATTATAATTCTCCCGTGAGTATCCCAGAAAATTCTCTTTTAGCAGGAATGCTTGAAAAAGGATTAGATATCGCTAAACATGCAGATGTATTGTTGAACATGTCCTATGATTGGTTGCCTATTTGGATGACTTTAAATTTCGAGATACCCATTGCACATATTATTAGTATGGGTTCTGAAAGTTCAGTAATTAATAATTTAATTTCTAAAGTATATGCTAAATATCCAAAAAATTTTGCTTTTCATTCGAAAATGCAAGCTAATGATTATCCATTTATAAAAAAACCAACAATTATTGGGAATGGGTTTAACTTAGATAATTATATTTTTCAAGATTCAGTTAAGGGACCTTTGGCATGGGTCGGAAGAGTGGCTCCGGAGAAAGGTTTGGAGGATGCAGTTTATATAGCAAATCAACTTGGCGAAAAATTAAAAGTTTGGGGATTCATAGAAGATGAGGTGTATGCCTCAAAGATAGAAAAATCATTCCCTAAAGGAGCTATAGATTGGATGGGGTTTTTATCAACCGATGAATTACAAAGCGAACTTGGTAAATGCAGAGGTTTGCTAAATACTCCGAAATGGAATGAGGCATATGGAAACGTTATTGTTGAAGCTTTAGCCTGTGGGGTGCCTGTTGTGGCTTATAAAAGGGGAGGGCCTAGTGAAATTATTCAGCATGGTCAGACAGGTTATCTTGCTAATCCTGATGATAAGAAAAATATGCTTTCCTATGTAGAGATTATTGAAAAAATAAAGCGTCAGAAATGTAGAGAATGGGTAGAAAAAAATGCCTCCGCAGAAATATTTGCTAACAAGGTTGTGAACTGGCTTAATAAGGTAATGCATGAATATAAATAATATTAAATGATTCTTCTTAACTCAAAAAAAAGGCTTATAACCTTATTGATAGTTTTAGTTTGTGGGATCATTGTATTTATCTTAGGTTTAGGCACTACAGGATTGGTGGACGAAACTCCCCCTTTATTTGCAGCTTCAGCACGGGCAATGAGTGAATCTGGTGATTGGTTAACTCCAAAAGTCAATGGAATATTCCGTTTTGATAAGCCTCCACTCACATATTGGCTAATGGGTTTTTTTTACTCATTACCGAAAAACGAGATTTGGGATAGTTTCGGGACTCTCTCAGCAAGACTCCCTTCAGCTTTGGCATCATTATTTTTAATGTTGATGATTGGAGATACGTTGTTATGTTGGCCACAGAAGAGTGATAGTCAATTCCTCACTCCAATAGTTGCATCATTAGGCTTTGCTCTTTCTCCATTAATAATTATTTGGAGTAGAACTGCTGTGAGTGATGCCCTTTTAACTGGAACCCTAGGGATTAGCCTGCTTTTGTTTTGGAGAAGAATGGCAAGTGAAAATAATGATCAATGTATTTCAGCTTGGGTATTTTTAGGTTTGGCAATTTTAGTTAAAGGACCTGTTGCATTAGTTTTGGCATTATTGACTATTACGTCTTTCTTGTTTTGTCAGAAGAGTTGGGAAACGTTGCTCAGTAAGATAAACCCTAAGAAAGGTTTTTTAATAACAACACTAATAAGTGTTCCATGGTATGTATTAGAGCTTCTAAAAGAGGGAAAGCCTTTTTGGGATAATTTTTTTGGTTACCATAATTTTCAAAGATATACCTCAGTTGTAAATAATCATGCAGAACCGTTCTGGTTCTTTCTTTATATAATGATATTGGCTTCATTACCATTCACTCCTTTTTTATATCATGGGATATTTAAAACCTTTAAGGATTTTTTAAAAAGTTCAAAAGAAAGTTGTAATGTCACTGAGACCCTTTATACATATTCTCTATGTTGGTTAACTTCAGTTTTAATTTTCTTTAGCCTTTCTGCAACGAAACTACCTAGCTATTGGTTGCCAGCAATTCCAGCGGCGGCATTATTAATAAGTAATAGTTTTATAAGCTTAAAAAATAAAAATAAAAGTTATTCATATTTCTGGATTTTTAATATTTTAATTTTGTTTGGCTTCTCAATAGCTTTCTTTTTTTCGAATATTTGGTTGAGTTCAATTAATGATCCCGAAATGCCTAATCTTGCAACTGAACTTATAAGCTCTGGGATTATTTTCAAAGCTAAAATGTTCTTCTCTTCATTCACCCTTTTTGCAATAATCTTATTTTCTTTAAAATCTAAAAATATCCTTCTTTATCTTCAAATTTTACTTTTAATTGGACAATCTTATTTGATGACGCCAATAAGAAAATTAGCAGATACTTCTAGGCAATTACCTTTAAGGAATATCTCAAAATTAATTTTAGATACTCGCGAGGGAAGGGAAACTTTAGCAATGATCGGGATCAGAAAACCTTCATTACATTATTATTCGAGACAAATAGTTTTTTATGAGCCAAACACTGAAGAGGGATTAATTAATCTGTCAGAAAGGCTAAATACTGAAAGGAGAGAGAATTATGAGGATCAACCCGATTATGATTATAAATCTCTATTGATAGTAATAGATGAATACTCCACCCGCAGACAGCAATGGTCAAAAATTAATCATCAAAAATTGGGCAAATTTGGGATTTATAATTTATGGCGAATTCAAAAAAGTGATTTAAATAAGTATTCGAAATTCTTAGTTAAAAGTGGCTTTAAATCTACCTGGGAAAATAGAAAAGTTGAAAAATTTTAACAAAGCTTTTTTTTAAGAAGAGCATTTTTTAAATCATCAATGCTGCACTTGTTTGGGATGTCAATTTTATTTAGATCTTCCATTAATTCGAGATCGATGACAGAATCTTCGGCTAAAAAACTAAAAACTTCATTAATGCTTATTCCCATATCGTGAGCCATCTCTGAGATAAGCCTTAAAGTATCCCTCCTCACAGAAATCCTTAGTTCTAAAGGAATATATTCATTTTCAGGGTTTGCTGACTTCATATACTAAATCTTAAGACATTATTTAGTTATCAGGATATAATCTTTACAATATTCATCAATCATGCTGACACAATAGAATTCATTCAAGTTATTTGAATAAATACATTCATAAACAGTTTTAATAAAGGAATTGTAATTATTGAAATTAAGGTTGTAGTAAAAAGAATTTTTGAAGCGATTTGTTGTTTTACACCATAAGCTTCTGCCATTAATATCGTTGATATTGCTGTTGGGGTTGCTGCCTGAAGTATTACTGCTGATGATTGATAGGAATTAAAATTTAAAGATTTGCACACCAAAAAAATTATAAAAGGAAGAATAAATAACTTTAACAAAATTGAAAATTTAATTTCTTCATTTAGATCCGAAATCCTACCCTTTTCATTTGTAATTATTCCAAGTCTTGTTCCCACAATTATTATTGCCAAAGCAATAACTATTCTCGCAGGAATCCAAAGATAATTTCCTAAAATTTCATCAATTTGGAAAAGATATGCAATAAGTACACCAATAATCCCTCTTGATGCAGGACTATTTATCAATGCATTAAATAGTCCTTTGATGTTCGGGATGTTATAAATACTGGATTTTTCTTGAAGAAAAAAAGGTCCAAATATCCAAGCGAAAAGTGTTGTTCCTAAATCAAATCCAATAGTGAAATTTATAGTTGTTGAAGGTAGAAGAGCTATAGCAATAGGTATTCCAAGAAATGATGTATTACCAATTAGGCCAGCTAGCTGCAATGTATAATTTGGAAGCCTCTTTTTAAATGTTGGGACTATATTTATTAATGTTATTAAAAATCCAATTACAGAGAATGCTAAAAACGCACTTTTAATTAGGTTAATATCTATGCCTTCTTTTAATAGGAGACCCATTACACTTAATGGAATGCCAAATCTTATTAGAGGTCTTGCAATATATTTTGAAATCTTTGGATTCTTTTTTCCCAAAAGAAAACCAAGGATTAAGAAAGGTATAATATTTATGAAAAGAGAGTAAATGGTATTAATTAAATATTTATAAAAGCAATATTAACTTGCCGTAGTGCAGTCAAAAAGTTTTTTCTAATTCATTTGGAATTTAAATTATTTTCCAAATTGCTTTTTCAGGAATTAAAGGCGATTTATATAAATTTTCTGGTTCTTGAGTCAAAACTCTCCATGTAGGAACCCTACAAGTTACATAAGCAGGACTTTCTATTAAAACTCCTGGTTTCTCATCAAAAGTACAAGTAAACCCTTCTTTCCAATATCCACCATTATTGAGAACGCTACCTTTAAACCAAACCCAGCATTTTGAAGTTTTCAAATTCAACAAATTTTTGTTTTATTTTAATAAAGAATTAAATAAATCTAAAATTAATTTATTACTTTAAAAAGTTTTTTATATTTTTATTTTTGAAAAATATATTTTAGAAATTAATATCAATAGATTTAAGATCAGGGTAATTAAATTTGCTATCAATATTGGTGTAGACGAAATTTTATAACCGTAAATAATCCAAGACAAAACACCGATAATAAACATTATTAATGTTGTCAAAGAAACATCATCTGCTTTTTTTGTTTTTAAAGTTTTTATCAATTGAGGTAGAAATGCTGCTGTTGTTAAAATCGCTGCAAAATATCCGAATATATCTACATCCATAAAAATATTTTTAAGAACTATTCTTTAATTAAATCAGATAAAAATCCTAAAGGATCTCTCATGTTTGATGAATATCCAAGAACATCACTTGAAAAAAATTTATAAATAACTTGATTTTGATCATTTAATAAGAAGGAAGCGCTTCTTTGTGGAAGGTATTCTTCATTAATAATATAATCACTCCAATTTTGGATTATTTCATTCATATTGTTTAATCTAAATGTTGCCAATTCAAATGGTCTCAAATAACCTTCTCCGAAAACCTTTTTAAAAGAATTGCCTGAAAATTTTAAAAGTTTCAAAACTTCAATTTTGTCAAATTCTGAATAGATTTGCTTTGCTTTGCGGTCTCCGAGATAACCTCTAATAACTTCTTTGATTGTTTTAAAAGAATTTATTCCGGATAACATCAAAAGCATATTGATCCAACCTCCTAAACCAATATCTAATCCTCTTGAGACTTTGAGATTGTTATGAATTTGGTTATTAGAAACGACTATTAAATTTTCTTTGCGAAAGCCAGTAAAGTTGCAGAATTTTTCTTTCCCATTTTGGTTCCCAATTGCAATTGCATATATGTCTAAATTTTTATCTTGATTATTATCAATAAAATTTTTCAAATTTAATGCATATTCAAAGCTATCAAAATCTCCCAATAAACCAAATAAAATAATTAATTTAAATTTTTTATGCCCATTAAAGTTGAATTCTTCAATAAGATTTTTAATATCATTTTGGAATTTGTCAGTCACGATGGTTTAAATGTTTTATAAATTATTCTCAAAAAGATTTTCTTACCTTGATTAGTATAAATTTTTACATGAAAAAGTTTTTAAAGAAATTAATTTAACGTTTTTAGATTTTATTATTTTAATGTAAACATTTTGAAGTTATGACTGTAGGAATTTATTACGCAACTACAACTGGCAAAACTGAAGACGTAGCTGATCGTCTTCACAACTTTATTTCTTCAGCTGAATCACCTAAAGATGTATCTGATGTTGATGATCTTTCAGAATTTGAAGGCCTTGATGGAATTATCTGCGGGATACCTACTTGGAATACTGGTGCCGATGAAGAAAGATCGGGAACTGCATGGGATTCAATTTTAGAGGATATTGGTGAACTAAGTTTATCAGGAAAAAAAGTTGCAATTTTCGGATTAGGAGATTCATCTACATATACAGAAAACTACTGTGATGCAATGGAAGAACTTCATAGCTACTTCACAAAAGCAGGTGCCGAAATGGTCGGTTATGTAGATAAATCTTCTTATACATTTGATGAGTCTAAAAGTGTTATTGGCGAAAGCTTTTGTGGATTGCCTCTTGATGAGGATAGTGAATCTGATTTAACCGATTCGCGTCTTGAAAAATGGGCTTCTCAGCTTAAGGGTGAAATCCCTTCATTGGCGTAAGCTTTCTCAGATATTACTTCTTTAGTTTGTAACATTTGTTCTTTCACAATATGTTTTTTTTACATAAGTAATTAAATCTGTAAAGAACATGTAAAAACAATACTGATAAGCAATATGCTCAATTTGCTGTTTACTTAAATCAAGTGTTACAAACTTACGGAAAATCTGATGTTACCTATGACTGGTACGCAGGGAATTCTGGTGTTGTTGGCCGTTCAGGTAAATTCATAGCTGCTCATGCTGCCCATGCAGGCCTAATGATGTTCTGGGCAGGAGCTTTTGGATTATTTGAATTAGCTCGTTACGACGCCAGTATTCCAATGGGTGCACAGAAAGCAATTGTTTTGCCTCACCTTGCAGGTATTGGAATTGGTGGTGTTGAAAATGGTGTCATTACAGAACCATATGGAATTGTTGTAATTTGCACATTACATCTAATTTTCTCAGCAGTATTGGGTGCTGGGGGATTACTACATTCAAACAAATTTGCAGGTGATCTTGGAGACTATCCAGAAAATAGTAAGCCACAAAAATTTGATTTCGAATGGGATGACCCAGATAAATTAACTTTTATTCTTGGTCATCATCTAATCTTTCTTGGGCTTGGAGCAATTATGTTCGTTGAATGGGCTCGTATTCATGGAATTTACGACCCAGCAATTGGATCTACAAGACAAGTTATTTACAATTTAGATATTGCCGCTATCTGGAATCATCAATTTGATTTCTTAAAAATAGATAGTCTGGAAGACGTTATGGGAGGACATGCTTTCCTAGCTTTCCTTGAAATAATTGGAGGTGTTTTCCATATTTGTACTAAACAATTTGGGGAATATACAGAGTTTAAAGGAAAAGGATTACTTGGCGCTGAGGCAATTTTGTCATACTCAGTTGTGGGTGTTTCTTACATGGCTTTTGTTGCTGCTTTTTGGTGTGCTTCAAATACGACCATATATCCAGTTGATCTATATGGAGAACCCTTAAAGCTTCAATTTGAATTCGCCCCTTATTTTACTGATACAGTAGATTTAGGTTCAGGAGCGTATAGTTCAAGAGCCTGGCTTGCTAATACTCATTTTTATTTGGGTTTCTTTTTCTTACAAGGTCATCTTTGGCACGCACTAAGAGCAATGGGATTTGACTTTAAGAAAATTGGTCAAGCTTTTGACAATATAGAAAATACAAAAATTACTCAAAACTAGTTTAATCAAATAAAAAACCTCTCCTCTAACAGGAAGGTTTTTTTTTGTAGAATTATTTCATGTTTTCAAAAAATTAATGGATTATCTAAAAGAAATTAATTGTAAGGAGATTTTCAAAAAGGCTTATGAAAATCGTTACACCTGGAAGAATAATTTTCATGGCTACCAAGGTAAATGTATTTTCTTGACTAATAATAATATTCATAAAGGTGACTTCGTATTAGGTAAAGACTTTAAACCAAATATTCAAAATATAGAAGATGAAAAAGTTGTTAAAAGTATTGCCTCTCAGTTATTTGAAGTTTGTATACATAGGGTAAAGAGAGAATTTGAATCAGTGCACTCAGAAAATAATTTTAATTTACTGAAAAATTCTGAAAGTGGGATTGAAATGGGCGTTTCAGGTAAGAATCAAGGTGATAAATATAGAGTTAAAAATAACTGTATTAATATGGTCTACAGAAAAATTCATGGAACTATAATAGAAATTTTTGTTGAAGAATTTTTAAATACAGGAACTGGTTCCCTTAGTAAAAAATATAGTAGTCAACAAATTGATCCAGATACATTTGAGACAAATTCTCGGAAATTAGAATACGAGGATGAATTTTTAAATATGGGTAAAGACGATTATTGGATATTAAATTCGAGGACAATAAAATACTTAAACCAAAATAAAGAAGAAGAAACACAAAAGTTTGTCTTCGAGGATCTATGCTTATTAAATTAGTTTTATTATTCAACCAATCTAAACCCTTTATCAAGTAGTTTTTGATATAAGAGTCTTGCTCTAAAAGCTAGAATTTGCTCTTCATTTTCATTACTAATTACATGAAAGTAATTATTATCTAACTTATTTTTGCTAAAGCATACATTTGCTTCTCCTAATCTTAAAGTCCAGTTCTCTTCTTTTGCTAAATGTTGATTAGGGCCAAGATCCCAAGGACATTTTTCGGGATATTTTTCTCTTTTAGAACCCATATGATAAATTTTAACTACCCAATATTAGTAAAAAATTAAAAGTATGGCTATTAAAAATAGTTGATAACTTTTTCATAGAGTTTTTGATTAATGCTATGCAATTAAAAATTTACTCTTTGGTTGCGATTAAACAATAAAATGGGTCTTTATTAAAAAAATTAAAGATATTAAGTGCTGGTTCAGTAAACTTTTTGATAATTTTTGGCTCATTAAATCCGTTTGAAATTAATACTTTTCTTACATATTTGACCCTCCCTTCTTCAGTAGATGAAGTCCATATGTTAGGAGCTTTATGCCAAAATGCTCTGTTTGAAAAAGCAATAATAATCTTACCCTTTCTGCTTAATATTCTCGCAATTTCTTTGGTTAAATTTTCTGGATATTGTAAATATTGCCATGCGGCTACCATCAAGCAATAATCAACGCTTTCTTTCTCTAGTGGAATTTGTTGACTTAAATTAAAATTTTGTATCCAAAAAGAATCAAAAATTTTGTTTTTTTCAAGTTCTTGTTTATTTAAACCATGTCCAATAACTTGTTTATATTTTTTCGCTTTAGGTAAATAACTATCCCAACTGGACATTAAATCAAGAACTGTTGAATAATTATCAATTTCTCTTTCATATAAATCTGATAGATTTTGCCTGAAGTTTGCATCTAGATGATAAACAAATTTTGGATCAGAATAAAATTCTTCATCATTACTCTCATCGAGTTTTTCCCTTTGATAATTATTTAAGACTTCCAAAGCAACTAAATTTTTAATGAACATTTCAAATCTAGTAAAAAGAAATTCTAATTGTGCATTGGGAATTTTTTTTCATTTAATAAATTAAAAATTCTCATTAAACCTAGACATCTATTCAAAAAAAGTTAAATTATTAATTAATGATTTAATAATGATGATTGAGTTCAAAAGGAGCAAAAAAAACAGATCTAAAAATGCTCTTTTCAATCCTTATAAAAACGGGATAAGTTCATACGATATGGCATATCTTTCATCAAAAAGAAAGTTAAAAAATAAAACTGTTTATCTAGAAAATGAATCTAAGAAGGATTATCTTGTTGCATAGAGATGCCTTATATTAATGTTTCGACTTCAGCAAAACTAAATGATAAAGGTAAATTACTCGAAGAAATTTCAATTCTTATTTCATCTTTAACTAAAAAATCAAGAAGTTTTGTTATGGCAAAAATAGATGATAATTGCCAAATGTACTTTGATGATAAGACACCTTCTTGCTTTTTAGAAATCAAATCAATAGATTCTCTAAATCCCTCAGAAATGGCAAAGCCAATATCAGACTTTGTATATGAGAAAATGGGGATCCCAATAGATAGGATTTATATTTCTTTTGAGGATGTGCCAGCTTCATTGTGGGGTTGGAATGGAAGAACATTTGGTTAAGAATTTTTAGATATAAAGCTAATGGAAATAAATAAATTAGTCGATTTAAATAATCTTAGAACTGCACCTCAATTAAGTAATTGGCAAGAAAAAAAACTTTTAGAGGAACTAGAAGCAAATATTTTTCATGCAGACTGGATAACAATAGGCATAATGGCACCTAGTGATAGTGAAGCTATTGAAGCATTACAATCAATTTCTAAGAAATATTCCACAATTAAATTTGGGAATCTTGGGTCCCTTCATGCTGATGGAGGTGTTTTTTTAAAAGCTAATCAAAAAACTAGTAATGTTTTTGTCAGATCTGAAAATGGTCTTGGAGAAGGAATTTTAATAACATGTCAGTATGACCAAGGTGCTAAAGAATCTAGTACTTTTGGACCAATGCCATTAGATTTTTTTACATAATTAATACCTCATTTATTTTTATTAAAGATCTAATTAAATTACAGTTTTATATCAGATGATATTTTGGAGAACTTGGATTTAAAAATATTCTTTACTTTAAAGCTTTGTTATTATGGCTACTGGCATTGATCTAAATTTTTTCATTATTTTAATTTAATGTTTTTTCAGGATATAATTCAAAATTTAAATAATTTTTGGTCAGATGAAGGTTGTTTGATTATGCAGCCATATGACACCGAAAAGGGTGCTGGAACAATGAATCCGCATACTTTTTTAAGGGCCATTGGACCAGAGCCTTGGAGTGTTGCATATGTAGAGCCATGTAGAAGACCTACAGATGGGCGTTTTGGCGATAACCCAAATAGGGCGCAACATTACTTTCAATATCAGGTAATTATTAAACCTTCACCAGAAGGAATCCAAGAAAAATATTTGACATCTTTAGAATCTCTTGGAATTAATCCTAGAAATCATGATATAAGATTTGTGGAAGATAATTGGGAGTCTCCAACACTTGGTGCCTGGGGTGTAGGTTGGGAAGTTTGGTTAGATGGCATGGAAGTTACTCAATTTACTTACTTCCAGCAATGTGGGGGAATAGATTGTAATCCAATCCCAATTGAAATTACTTATGGGCTTGAGAGGATTGCAATGTTTTTGCAGGATAAGGAAAGTATCTGGGAATTAAGTTGGAACAAAGATTTGAAATATAGCGATATTTGGCTTCAATTTGAAAAAAGTCAATGCTCTTATAATTTTACCGAATCTAATGCAGACAATCTCAGGAAATTATTTGAAATTTATCAAGCTGAGGCAATTTCTTTAATAGAAAAGAAATTAACTTACCCTGCGCTTGATTTTGTTTTGAAATGTAGTCATACATTTAATCTTCTTGATTCTAGAGGTGTGATTTCGGTTACAGATCGGGCACAATATATTGAAAAGATTCGAAAATTAGCAAGAGAAGTTGCTGCATCATGGGTAGATGAAAGAGAATCTCTTAACTTTCCATTAATAAAAAAAATAATCTAAATAATATTTATTCTTAAAACTTAATTGTATAAAAAGTTACACCGGTCTGAATCTTATATTTCTTTCCTTTTTTGTTACGCTCGATACAGTATAGTTACCCAAATTATTTGGGCTACTTTAGTGTGAGGTTAAATGAAACTCTTCCAACAAATGTTGGTGGCAGGGGCATCCTTGAGCTTATTAGCTCCAGTTGTTGCTCAAGCTTCCGACGTTGTCAACTTAGAGGAAATGAATAGCTACTCTCGTAGCCAAACAAAATCTTCAAGACTTGACAGTAATACATTCATTAACGAAGTTAGTGAAGATCTTGCAATCCTTAAGGGTCGTGTTGATGGCCTTGAGGTCAAACAAAATGAATTTGAAGCTGGTGGCTTTTCCGATACAACAGTAATGAATGGTAAGGCAATCTTCGATATTGGAGCAGTTGAAAACTCTTCTGGTGATCTTAGCGAAGCTGTCGGATTCCAATATACTTATCAATTAAATCTGAATACCAGTTTTACTGGAGACGATGATTTATATGTAAGATTAAAAACTGGTAATGCTACTGATGTATTTTCCAGTAAGACATATGGCACTTACCTATCTTCATCTAACGGAAATGATGACACTATAAAGGTTGATAAAATTTGGTATTCATTCCCTGTAGGGGAAAACAATACTTTTTGGATTGGTCCAAAAATCGAAAATTACTATATGCATGGTGCGACACCTTCTATTTATGCACCAATTACAAAACAATTTAAACTGGGAGGTAATGGTGCCGCATATGGAGCGAGTACTGATTCAGGTATAGGTTGGGCTTACAAAGGTGATAATGGCTTCTCTTTAAGCTCAAACGTTGTAAGTAAACAGAATAAAACAACTAAGGGATTCTTAACTGATGAATCTAAGACTAACTGGTCTACACAAGTTGCTTACACCACCGATACTTATCATCTTTCACTTATAACCGCTTTAAAGTATAACGGATGGACAGATTCCTACTACACAACTTCATTAGGTAAAGCTCGTCCCAATGGGAACAGCACTAACTATGGTTTAAGAGGATACTGGAGACCAGATAGTGAAAGTCAGGCAGTTCCTGAATTATCTGCTGGTTATGATATTTCAACTGTTGAAGGACAAGAAGCAGATACCGATTCTTACTTCGTAGGATTAACTTGGAAGGATACATTCCAAGCTGATGATAAAATTGGTATCGCTTTAGGTCAGCCTCAAACAGCAGATACAGACACAGAAACACCATTCACATGGGAAGCTTATTACTCTTATAAGGTTAATGATTCAGTTACTGTAACTCCTGCTATTTTCGGGGCTACAGATAGAACTGGTACATCTGGTGTAGACATTACCGGAGCAGTTGTTCAGACAACATTTAAATTCTAAATCCTTATTTAGTTTAAAAAAGGGTATCAAGTAAGATACCCTTCTTAAAAATTATTAACGCTTAATTTAAATTAGGCGTTTTTTTTTACCAACAATTTTCGCCTTCACCAATCGGGATGCAAACACTAGATTTTGCAGCTTCATCTGCCAATTTTTGAGCATCTTTATCCAAAATAAAATCAGCGTCAATCGACATATCTGTATTCCATTCTTTGAGCCCACCTAAATCTTGTTCTTCTGCATGAGCAGATGATGAGATCGCTAGTGCACTTGTAGCTGCAAGAAATAGAGAAATTGAACTTTTTTTATTCATTTATGGAAAATTATTCTTTAATCACTTTAGTAATTTTAGAGTTAATTCCCCAGATGATGTATAAAATGATCCATTAATTACCTAATATTCTTAATAAGTTTGAATAGGATTTGAAAATTAAATCAACTTCATCCGACATACCATACTTTGCTAAGACTCCTCTTGCTCCTGCATCAAGATCGAATAAATATTCTCTTTCTACTGGTGACTTAACATAACTTTCAATCCAGCCTACGCATACTAATCTTTCACCATTAATTACTTTACTTACTGAATGCAAGTAAGAACTTGGATATATAATAATTTCTCCAGCATTTAACTTGAATCTCTCTTCCGAATTCATTGTTTCAATAATTAATTCACCACCTCCATAAAGATCTTTATTTGTTAGCGATAGAGTGAAAGATAAATCTGATCTCCCTGAAGACATATATGGATTATCAATATGTCTTCCATAATTCATATTTTTTGATGATTTTGTAAACATTATTCCGTGGATTATTTTTGGCAAAGAAAAACTTTTTATTAATTGGTTTGAAAGGATCTTTTTATGAATTAATTGCGAATTTTTTTTTGATACTTCAGAATTTCTATTTAATTGTAAATTATTTTTTACCATTGAGGCATGGCTGCCAGCAGTTTTTTTACCATCTTCCCAATCTTGAGTTGCCTCTTCTACTTCTTTCTTTATAAGGTTGATTTCTTCAGCATTTAGTAACTGATGGGTTAAATAATTCATTTCTAATATAAAAAATGATACATCTTTGTGTATAGAAGATCGCTTTTGAGGTTTTTCAGTTTTGATAAGTATAAAGTAACCATAGATACTATTTTGAAAAAGTGCAAAAACTAAAAAAACTATTTTATACAGCACTAACATGTACATTTTTAATGAATGTAAATGTACCTGTTAATTCAACAGAAAAAGAAGTCAAAGTTTATTCGGGTAGACATTATAATACAGATCGAAGTGTTTATAAAAAATTCGCAGAAGAAACAGGAATTAAAGTTAGGCTTATAGAAGCAGCAGGAATATCTTTAATTGAAAGATTGAAAAGAGAAGGAAAGAATGCTCAAGCAGATTTGATATTGCTAGTAGATGCAGCGAGAATCACTAACGCAGCGAAAGCTGGATTACTTCAACCAATAACTTCTTCTAATTTAGAAAATGATGTTCCTGTTGGGTTAAAAGACCCTAATAAGGAGTGGTATGCATTAACAAGGAGAGTAAGAGTTATGGTTGCCAATCCAAAAGTGGTTGATATCAACAAGATTAATGATTACAGTGATTTAGCTGATCCAGCCTTAAAAGGTAAAGTATGTTTAAGAAATAGGAAAAGTCCATATAATCAATCTTTAGTCGCCAATCAAATAATTAAAAAAGGTGAATTAGAAACTAAAGCTTGGTTAGGCGGAATGATTACAAATGTTTCCCAACCATTTTTCCCAGGTGATATTTCAATAATTAGAGCAGTTTCTAAGAAAAAATGCGGAGTAGGAATTGTTAATCATTATTACGTTGCAAGAATGTTAGCAGGTGTTAATGGAAGAAGAGATGCTTTATATGCGAAAAAAACAAAGGTCCTTACTCCTAATCCAGCACACGTCAATATTAGTGCAGGTGGTGTTGCAAAATATGCAACAAATAAAAATGAAGCAATTCAGTTGCTTGAATTCTTAGCATCTCCAGAAGGAAGTAAAGGTTTAGCTGCTCCAACTTTTGAACATCCTTTGAAGGAAGTTAATCAGAATGAAATAGTAAAGAACTTTGGAGAGTTTGTACCTGATAGTGTAACTGTAGAAGACCTTGGAGAAAAAAATTCATTAGCTATTAAATTGATGAAAGATGCAGGCTGGAATTAAAAATTAAGATAATTTTATAGTTCATAATTTTCCCAATATTAAGTGCATACTTATAAACAGGCGGAGAGGTGGCTGAGTGGTCGAAAGCGAACGACTCGAAATCGTTTAATAGGCAACTATTCGTGGGTTCGAATCCCACCCTCTCCGTAAACTAATAGTTTCTAGGAGTCCAAAAATAAAATAAGAGGGCATTTATTGTCTCTCTTCGAGTATATGCACCTTTCTTTCCACAAAGTCGATTAAGCGATTTTAACTCCTGAATTATTTATACTCTTAATGTATTTAAAAAGATAGTTGTGACGAGTACAAAGCACTAATTCTCGGGTATTAATACTCTATTAATTTCAATTGATTAGGAGGATAATGAAGTAGTAGAGATTAAGGAGGTTTTATGAGATTCACCACTCCATTCACTGTCCTAAGAAATGCAACTTCAGATATTTGGAAAATGCATGATTTTAATTATCATCTACCAAAAGATCCAAGACAAGATTATTGGGAAAAAGAATGCATAGACCACCCAACAAGTTCTCATTGCAAACTTTATTAAAAAAATTAAATTTAAGATATTAATTAAGTCCCTTTATTAGGGTCTTTCCCTCTAAGTGAGTAGATATTCTGTGATTATAAAACTAGAGAAAAGATGGCTTTTAATAATTTAATATCTAAAAATGAATGGCAATACATCCTAAGCGCATCTCTTTTACTTATAGTTTTTATACTTACAGATTTAATTGGAGTTATTGATAAAGAATATTTTTACTTTGTACCAAGATTAATTAGTGATCAACCTCATAGGATTTTTACATCAATCCTAATCCATGCAGATTTAAATCATTTATTAAGTAATCTTGGTGGAATAATTATCACTAGATATTTTTTGATGAGACTTGGAATAGAAAGTAGATTTTTTTATCTGAAATTTATTTTAATTTGTTCATTTTTGAATTTTTTTATTATCTGGTTTTACGAAAAGATTTTATCGTACTTTCTTAATTTTTATCCCAACTATGCCGCTTTAGGATTTAGTGGAATAATTTATGCTTTATTTGGATTTTTACTCTTAGCATCTTTTTATGGAAAGAGTCACTTTTTAGGCAAAAAAATTGGTTTAAAATCAAATTATGAAGTGCAAAAAATGTCAAAGACAATATGCCTTATAGGATTGATTTTCTCTTTTTTACCTGGAGTTAGTTTATTGGGCCATATAAGTGGATTTATTGCTGGATGTTTTTTATTCTTGATCTGAATAAGATAATTCTTTATTGATCAAATTAATATCGTTAATTTGCTGTGCACCAAATTTTTTCTTTTACTCTTTATTTTTAAATAAATCAATTTTGATATCAAAAGTAACCACTATTCCAATACTTATAAGCAATAATCCAATCGCAATTTGGGGAGAGGTAATACCATAAAAATTTATTTTCAACTACCCTATCGAATCCATATCATTATCGATGAAAGATTGAGTAATATTAAATATTAATAAAGCAACATATTTAAAAATGGCAAAAGTAGAAAATGATCTTGATATTTATTACAGAGTAGGAAATACAAATACTAAAAGACAAGAAAATGAAATTACATCAATTATGAAAAAACGTAATTCTGCAGGATGGAAGTTGATCTCGACAAGCACTGCAATAGTTGATACTAAAAACCAGTTTTCAAATCTTTATCTATTTTGGGAAAAGAAATAGTAAAAAATAATGTAGATAATTTATATCTTTCTCCAGTAAGTTATGTAAATTAGAAACTCTTCAAAAGTTAGAATCTTATAATTAAATACCCCTTTCTCCTTATTAGGTTATTTTTTAAATTTATGTCCAGAGATGGAAAACTGGCACATGTGACAGTTAAGTAACATTCCATTCGCCCCTTCCACGAAAAAGAATGTCATGAATTACTTTTTATGTGTGTGGAGGAGTGGTTTACTAAAACTGTGGAAACAAGGAAACACTTGATTTAGTAAATCTATAATAGGCCCCGTTATAAGGGGTCATTTTTTATGCAAATTTATTACTTCTATTTATTTTTCTATGTTTTCCTTTATTTAATAATAGTTAATGTTTAGTGAAATTTATTTTTCCCAAAAGGGGTCTGTAGTTAAAGAAACTTGTAACGTACATTTTTTGTTGTATTTAATATCGCTTATACAAGCTCTTACCGTATCACCATTTACATCTATTTCACAGGCTCCACAACTTCCTGTAAGACAGCCAGTAGGGATATCTAAACCTGCTTTTTCAGCAGAAGAAAACCAGTCATCACCTTCTGAAACAAATGTTTCTTTATTGTTTGGCCATATTACTTTTATATTTTTTGTTTCTTTCAAATTAAAAATGATTTTAGATTTAAATGTTTGTGGAATTCATTCGCAAGATTATCAATAATGAATTGTCTCTTATCTTTATAAGATATTGGTTTTTTATTTAATATTGGTAGATTTTTACTCTTCCGTATTAAATTAATATATTGCTCTCTCCAGCAGTCATTTTCAAAGATCCCATGAATGTATGTTCCTGCAATAGTTCCGCCTTTATTATTTTCTTTGTACCAACCAAGATCTAAATCTTTAAAAATAGGATTAATTTTGATTGAACTTTGGATATCATCTAATACAGTTTGACCATTATGAATTTCAAATCCATTAATTTCAGATTGGCACGGCCATATAGATTTAGAGTTGATTTGACG
This sequence comes from Prochlorococcus sp. HOT208_60m_813I02, assembly GCA_002025865.1. Lineage (GTDB taxonomy): Bacteria > Cyanobacteriota > Cyanobacteriia > PCC-6307 > Cyanobiaceae > Prochlorococcus_A. Next base: position 17,990 of record MWOR01000207.1, read on the forward strand.
TGTTAATTTTTTTTTAAAGAAAGTCGTTTTTAATGGTAGTAATCCAATACCATTAATTTTTTGTTCAGAATGATTATTGGAACCCTCTTTAAAATAAGGATCTTCAAGTGTGGTTCCTAACATTTGTAAACCTCCACAAATTCCAATAATATTTCCTTTGTTATTAGAATAATCCCTTATATCCTGAGATAAGCCAGAATTTTCAAGAAATATTTGATCTTTAATCGTTTGTTTACTGCCTGGCAGAATAATGAAGTCATACTTACTTAGGTTTTGTGATTTTCTAATCCATTCAATTAATATTGTTTCTTCATTTTCTAGTGGATCAAAATCTGAGAAGTTACTAATAGATGGTAATTTTAAAATTCCAACTCTCATTTCAGGATTTTTAGAAAGTGATTTTTTTTCTAGTAAATCTAAAGAATCCTCTGGAGGGAATGAATCATTTAACCATGGAATAATTCCAATAACAGGAATTTGAGTCTTATTCTCTATCCATTTTTTCCCATCTTCAAATAATGAAAGGTCTCCTCTGAATCTATTTATAATAATCCCCTTAATAAGCCTCTTTTCTTCAGGGTTCATTAATTCAAGAGTGCCAATTATTTGTGCAAATACGCCTCCCCTTTCAATATCAGTAACCAAAATGCAATTTGCATTTAAATATTTAGCAACTCTTAAATTAGTCAGATCTCTATGAATCAAATTCATCTCTACCGGACTTCCAGCTCCTTCGATAATTAAACGGCAATTCGGATTCTTTTCATAAATAGACTTTAAACTTTTTTTAATTACTTCCCAGCCTGGAATAAACCAATCTTTATAGTAATTTTGTGCCGTTGTGGTCCCTATGCTTTTGCCAAGGTGAATCACTTCGCTTATTGAGTTTCCTTGTGGTTTTAATAAAATGGGATTCATCTCTGCAGAGGGATTTATATCACAAGCAAAAGCTTGAAGTGCTTGTGAATATGCCATCTCTCCACCTTCCCAATCAACCCAAGCATTGTTACTCATATTTTGTCCTTTAAAAGGTATTGGTTCTTCTCCTAAATTTTTAAGAATCCTGCAAATAGCTGTAACCGTTAATGATTTACCTGCTCCACTGGAAGTGCCTAGGACCATTATTGGTTTCCTTATTTCATGTAATTTTGCTTCTAACTCCATTAGTAATTTATATTAATTTTAAAATTTATTAATTATTAAATTGAATTATAATTTGGTAAAAAATTTGTGTTAATTCTAGCCTCTGCTTCTCAATCTAGAAAGAAATTACTAGAAAATTGTCAAATCAAATTTATCCAAATATCAAGTGACTTTGATGAAAATACTATTCAAGAAAATAATATATTAAATTTAGCTTTGGAATTATCTTTTCAAAAGGCTAATAGTTTATCTGAAAATATTCAAAACATATCATTGCCCGAAGAATTTAATTATGGACCTTTGGAAATACTTGGGTGTGATTCAATTTTTGAATTTAAAGGAGAAGCTTATGGAAAACCATCAAATAAAGAGGAGGCATTTATTAGATGGAAAAAAATGTCTGGAGAATTTGGATTTTTACATACTGGTCATACTCTAATAATTGGAAATTTTGATTCAACTTCCAAAATTTTTAAAATCACTGAATTAATAAAAAAAACAGTAAGTTCAAGAGTTTATTTTTCTAATTTGGAAGAGTGGGAAATCAAGAGTTATGTAGATACAAATGAACCTTTATATTGCGCCGGAGGATTTGCATTGGAAGGTATAGGCGGTAAGTATATAGAAAAAATAGAAGGTTGTTTCAGTAATGTAATGGGATTAAGTTTGCCATGGCTAAGAGAAAACTTATTATATAGATAATAAAATTGAGCAAAAAAAAACCCTATCTAAAGATAGGGGTTTTTTTGATGAGATAGAAATTAATCTAAATCAGGCATTTCTAGAGCTGGTTCACTCTTTCTGTCGATTCCTTTTTCGAAACCAGCAGCGGCTGCTCTAGCACGTCCAGCATGCCAAAGATGACCGATGAATGTAAACCATCCTAGGAAGAATTGAGCTGCAGCTAACCATTGTCTTAAGTTAACAAAGTTAACAGCATTAGGCTCTGTAATGATTCCACCAACAGAGTTGATAGAAGCGTTAGGAGCATGAGTCATATATTCAGCAGCTCTTCTTACCTGCCAAGGCTGAATATCATTTTGGATTTTCTCAAGGCTCAATCCATTAGGTCCTCTTAAAGGCTCTAGCCATGGGCCTCTGAAATCCCAAAATCTCATTGTTTCACCACCAAATATAATTTCACCAGTAGGAGATCTCATGAGATACTTTCCTAGACCTGTTGGTCCCATTGTTGAACCTACGTTAGCTCCAATTCTTTGATCTCTCACTAGGAAAGTAAAGCTTTGAGCCTGTGAAGCTTCAGCATTTGTTGGGCCATAAAACTCTGAAGGATAAGCAGTATTGTTAAACCAGATGAATGTTGAAGCAATAAAACTTGCTACACAAATTCCACCAAGAGCGTAACTTAGTAGTCCTTCACCGTTCCAGATGAATGCTCTTCTTGCCCATCCAAATGGTTTAGTAAAGATATGGAAAAGACCACCGATTATTGCGGTTATTCCAACATATACATGACCACCAACTATATCTTCAATAGAGTTAACTCCGATTATTGAACCAGCGCCACCCCAAGGAGACCTAAATAGATAACCAAGTATTACTCTTGGATCTAAGGTAGGGCTGACTAACCTAACTTCTCCACCACCAGGTGCCCATGTGTCATAAGCCCCTCCAATGAACATCCAATCAAAAACGAAAAATAATGCACCAACGCCTAAAACAATAAGGTGATAACCCAAAATGTTAGTCATTTGATTCTTATCTCTCCAATCTGTTGAAAAGAAAGGAAAATCTTGCTCAAGTTTTTCAGGACCTGCTAAGGAATGGTAAATACCACCAAATCCTAAAACTGCAGAGGAAATTAAATGCATCACACCAGCCACAAAGAATGGATATACATCAGTAACTTCTCCACCAGGGCCTATTCCAAATCCAAACATTGCTACGTGAGGCATACAAATTAAGCCTTGTTCCCACATTGGTTTATCAAATGTGAAATGACTTACTTCGAATAACATCATTGCACCGGCCCAAAAAACGATGAGACCAGTGTGTGCAATATGAGCTCCAAGTAAACGGCCAGATAAATTAATTAATCTGGCGTTACCCACGTACCAAGCGTAACCAGTTTCTTCAATACTCTGGTTAGGAGCTCTAAGTAAACTATTAAAGGGCGTTTCCACGTGGTAGAACCTCCTCAGGGAATACAAAGTTTTCGTGTGGTTGGTCCACAGAAGACATCCATGCTCGCATACCTTCGTTCAAAAGTATATTTTTTGTATAGAAAGTTTCAAATTCTGGATCTTCAGCTGCACGAATTTCTTGACTTACGAAATCATAAGCTCTTAAGTTTAGTGCTAAGCCAACAATACCGATTGAAGATGTCCACATGCCCATAACAGGAACAAATAGCATCAAGAAATGTAAGAAACGCTTGTTTGAGAAAGCAATACCGAAGATTTGACTCCAGAATCTATTCGCTGTAATCATTGAATAGGTTTCTTCTTCTTGAGTTGGATCAAAAGCTCTAAATGTTGAACTTTGAACCTTACCATCTGTATAAATACTTGTATCTTCATATAAAGTATTTTGAACTGTAGCTCCATGAATAGCGCAAAGAAGAGCACCACCAAGAATTCCAGCAACTCCCATCATGTGGAATGGATTTAAAGTGATATTGTGAAAACCTTGGATGAACAGAATGTAACGGAAGATTGCTGCAACACCGAATGAAGGTGCGAAGAACCAACTATGCTGTCCTAAAGGATAAATAAGGAAAATACTTGTGAATACTGCAATTACTGCTGAGAAAGCTAGAGCGTTGTATGGTCTAATTCCAACAAGGCCAGCAATTTCAAACTGACGAAGCATAAAACCAATAAGGCCAAATACTCCATGTAATGCAACGAAGTTCCAAAGACCACCAAGTTGTAGCCATCTTACGAAACTACCTTGGGCTTCAGGACCCCATAAAAATAGAAGACTGTGTCCCATGGCATCACCAGGGGTGCTTACAGCTGCTGTTAAGAAGTTACAACCTTCAAGGTATGAACTTGCAACTCCGTGTGTGTACCATGAGGTAACAAATGTTGTTCCGACAAACCAACCACCAATAGCAAGATATGCACAAGGAAGTAAGAGTAGTCCGGACCAACCAATAAATACAAAGCGGTCGCGCTTCAACCAATCATCGAGGATATCAAACCATCCTCTTTGTGGGGCGCTACCAACTGCGATCGTCATGAGAAATCGTTTTAGCTTCGGGATACGCAGTGACTGTAACAAAGATTGAGAGTAATGTGGGGAAATATTTGTATATCTGAAATGCCTTGTAAAGCTTTCCTGACTTTTTTATTAAAAATTAGGTAAGAATACTCCCTTAGTTTGTTAAATTATCTGAATTAGGCTCTAAAAAAAGATAAAAATGAATTCAGACCTCAAGTCTTTCGATAAAATCGAACAAAAAATCGGTGGTTCAAGAAAAATTTCAAATTATATTATTGGAGGAATGCTAACGATAGGGGGTATTGGTTTTCTTTTGGCCTCTATATCTAGCTACACAGGAAAGGATTTATTACCTTTAGGAAATCCTTCAACTTTATTGTTTATCCCTCAAGGAATAATAATGGGAGCATACGGAGTAATAGCTAATTTATTAAATTTTTACTTGTGGTATCTGGTTTACATAAACTTTGGTTCAGGAAGTAATTATTTTGATAAATCTTCAAAGTCTATAGAAATAAAAAGAAAAGGATTATTTAAAGATATTCAAGTTAAATTGAATTTCGATGAAATTAAATCTGTTAAATTGGATATAAGTGAGGGATTGAATCCTAGAAGAAGAATTGCACTAGTATTAAAGGGAAGAAAAAAACCTCTCCCTTTAAGCGGAGCAGGTGAACTAAAACCACTTCTTCAAGTTGAAGAAGAAGGAGCTCGTTTAGCTAAATTTTTAAATGTTAATTTGGAGGGCCTAAAATAAAAAAAAAATATTTTTTAAAAACATTTTCCTTTATACAAGTTTTGTTTTTGGTTCAAGCTTGTAGTTATAAAAATAAGATTGATTCAATTTATTACTGCCAAAAACTTAAATTTAGTTGTATTCAGAATAACAAAGTAGTTAGTTTTAAAACTACAAAAGGTGATTTTGAGGTTAAATTATTTGGTAAAGACAATCCAGTAACAGTATCAAACTTTCTGGAAAACATAGAAGATAATATTTATGTAAATCAAAAATTTTATAAAATAATAAATTATCCCCAAATAAGGATAATACATGCTGGTGCTAATCCAGAAAATGAATTTTATATTGAACGAAAACAAAACCTGAAAAAGACAAGTCCATCAATACCTTTGGAAATAAAATTCAAAGAAGAATTAAAACCAAGATATGGCTATCAAGTAAAAAATCCTAATGAAACTGAAAATTTAGTTAATATTTTTGAGACTGGATCAATCGCTATGGTTAAGAGCGGGAAGAATAAGTCTTCATCTACTGAATTTTTTTTTGTAACTAGTAAGATACCAGAACTAGATGGAAGATATTCGATTTTTGGAAAGATTATTAGAGGATTAGATGTACTCGAAAAAATTAATAAAGAAGACTACATCAAGGCAGTACAGATATCTAATTAAATTTCTAGAGAATATTTGTTTATTTTCAACATTTCTGTATTGACTCCTGAAGAGCGTTTAAGAGCTACCTTACCAGTCCTCGCTATTTCAAGGATGCCGTATGGCTCGAGTAATTTCTCTAGAGCAACTAACTTCCCAGGATCTCCAACTACCTCGAGAGTTAGGGCCATATCTGATACATCAACAACTTTTGCACGGAAAATCTGAACTATATCAAGGATATTACTCCTAGTATCTTCTTTCGATGAAACTTTTAGTAACATCAATTCCCTCTCAACTGCTGCGAGATTAGTAAAATCTACAACTCCTAGAACATTAAATAACTTATTCAGTTGCTTAGTCATTTGTTGAAGAGTTTCATCATCACCCTCTACTACCATTGTTAACCTTGAAATCCCTTTAGATTCTGCAGGTCCTACTGCAAGGCTATCTATGTTGAATCCCCTTCTAGCAAAGAGACCTGAGATTCTACTCAAGGCTCCAGATTCATCTTCTACAAGAACTGATAATGTATGTTTCATGTTTTAAAAGGTTTTTAAATCTCTAATCCATTCATGAGAAATTCTATTGAATACTGAAGGGTCTTCATCATGGATACAATGCCCTGAATTGGATACTATTTTTAATTTTACCCATCTATGGAAATTTGCAATCTTTTTACCAACAAACAAAGGTATGAAATTATCTTTTTCTCCCCAAATCAATAAAAAAGGAACTTTTTTTGAGGCGCTCAGTTTTCTCAAAAGATAACAAGCTTTAAATTTTTCATCTCTTGAAGACATTCCAATACACATTGCTCTTAATGATCTAGCTGAAGTTCTCCTTAGAACTGGTTTTGTTACCAAATCTATTAATTCGCGATCAATATTATCTTTTTTGAAATACGCAGAATTTAGACCCAGTTTTATAACTCCTAATTTGGTTATTAAAAATAAAATAATTTCTAAAGGGAAAAAAATAAAAAATATTTTTATAAACCTATCTTTAAATTTTCTAAAAAATGATTTTTTTGTTATCGATTTTTTATTTTCTTGAATTTGATCTGGCAGAGGCGATGCAATCACTGTTGCAATTTGGTCCTCTAAGGAAACAGCACATGTTAAAGCAACTAGTGAACCTAAGGAATTGCCAATAAGAATGACTTTTCCCGAATTCTTTGGTCTTATCACCTGTGAAATAAAGTCTCTCACTTGATTACACCAAATCTCATTATTTAATATTCCAATTTGTCTTATCCCCGGTTGATCTGAATCTCCAAAACCTATTAGATCTAAAGAATAAGAGGCACAATTCCTTTTCGCAAAATAATCTAAATTTTTTCTCCAATGCTTTCGATTAGCGCCAAATCCGTGGAGAAAAATAATTGGAATTTCATTATCTTCTCCCGTAACACTCCAACAAATTTTAAAGCCATTCCAATTCCAGTAATTAGGAAAGTTTATCTTTTCTGCAAAATTATTATTCATTTATTTAAAAATTTTCAAGATATTTGCATTATCTACTTTTTTAACAAATAAATGTATATTGAATGTAAATTATAGTAATCAATAAATTTTACTATGGCAAAAGAAATTTTTAGTATTGCAGCAGTTTTTTGGATACTGATACCAATTGGATTGGTTGGTGGTGCTTTGTTATTAAAGTTTCAGGGAGATTGATTCTCACGATTACATTACAATTTAAGTTATGGTCTACAAGTCAAGTAAATCTTAAATATGAAGATTCTTTTAGTAGGAGCAACAGGGACACTTGGTAGACAAATAGCAAAGCAAGCTATAGAAGATGGACATGAAGTAAGATGCTTTGTCAGAAACCCAAGAAAAGCTTCCTTTCTACAAGAGTGGGGTTGTGAACTAACGAAAGGTAATTTATTAAATTCTTCTGATATTGAATATGCATTGCAAGATATTGAAGTAGTTATTGATGCAGCGACTAGCAGGCCAGATGATCCTAAGAGTATTTATGAAATAGATTGGGATGGAAAACTTAACTTATTTAATGCTTGTGAATCTTTAAATGTAAAAAGGGTAATATTCCTCTCAATTCTTTTAACAGAAAAGTTTAGAAATGTTCCTTTAATGGATGTTAAATTTTGCACTGAAAAACTTCTTGAGAAATCAGATTTAGACTATACAATTTTCAAATGTGCAGCTTTTATGCAAGGGGTTATTGGTCAATTTGCTATACCAATCTTGGATAGCCAAGCAGTATGGATGAGTGGAACTCCAACAAAAATCGCATACATGAATACTCAAGACATGGCAAAAGTTATTGTCGCAGCAGTTAATAACCCAAAAACTCATAGAACATCATTACCATTGGTTGGTCCCAAAGCATGGGATTCAAACGAAGTTATATCCCTATGTGAAAAATTTAGCGAAAAGAAGGCTAAGATTTTTAGAGTTTCTCCTTTTCTGATCAGTGTCACTCAGAAAGTAGTTTCTTTTTTCCAAGATTCTCTAAATGTTGCTGAAAGATTGGCTTTTGCTGAAGTAACGAGTAGCGGAGAATCATTAGATGCTGACATGAGCAAAACTTACGAAATATTGGAACTTAAAAAAGAAGATATGACATCACTAGAGAGTTATATAAAGGAGTACTATCAACAAATTCTTAAGAGATTAAGGGAAATGGAAGCGGATCTAAATATTGAAGAAAAAAAGAGATTACCTTTTTAATATTGCAATTCTAGACTAATATAGTATATTTGTACTATATAAATATTTTTGATTATGTCGGTTTCTAAATCTAAAAATCTTGAACGAAAACTAGATAATTTTGCAAAAGAAGCAAAAAATGAACTGAATAATGTTTGCGGATCCCCATTATGGGAAAGCCTTGGGTTTGTTTTTTTTGATCAATTAGAAGATTCTGAAAAAATTGCGAAAGCAAATTTTTACTATGGTCAACTTCAAATAATTAATGAAATTAAATTTTCAATTTGAATTATATTTAGTATTTTTGCTGATGTAATTTTTCTTAAATCAATTTTGGCCAATCTTTTTCTGATAATATGAACTTAGTAAAAGATTAATTAATGATTGAAACTTCAGGAGTAATAGAAAAAGAGCAGGGGAATGGATTTTATTTGGTTACCTTAGAACAGCCTGAAGGTCATCAATGTTTATGTAGAGCTGCAGGAAAATTGACTAAATTTAGAATTAAATTATTAGCTGGAGATAAAGTTTTAGTTGAGATAAGTCCTTATGATCTTTCTAGAGGGAGGATAACTTATAGAGAAAGAAATGCAGGTGGTGCTAGACCTACTACTAATAAAAATAATCCTAAGAGAAATAATAAATAAAAAGTTGCTTTAGATAATATTTTCTATCGCTTCTTTAAACTCACTTCTTTGTTTAACACCTTGCCATTGTTTTTTTAATAATTTTTCTTTAAAAAGTTGAACTGTTGGTGTGCCGTTAATACCAGCTTGTTTTGCAATATCTTGATCTTTGTCAATATCTATTTCAACGCCAAGAACTGCACCATCAAGTTCTTTAATTACCCTTTTTAACTGAGGTTTCAAAACATGACATGGGCCGCAGCTTGGGGAACTAAAAATCACTAAGATAGGTTTTTTACTTTCGTGATAAAGTTTCCTCAATGCATAACTGCCTTTTTGCCATTCAGAATTTGAATCGAAAGTATCTTCATTGACTTCTTCTTCATTAAAATCTGATGAATTAAGTTTTTTTTCTGGTTCGGGAGTTTCTCTGACTATAGTTTTTGCTAAGTTTTTCTCGGCTAACCATCTTTCAGTAGCTAATGCTGCCATGCATCCAGTTCCTGCAGCGGTAACTCCTTGTCTCCACTCAGAATCAACAACATCACCTGCTGCGAAGATGCCTTCAATAGATGTTTCTGGTCTTCCTGATTTGCAAGCAATATAGCCTTTATTATCTAAATCAATTTTGTTGCCTAAGAACTTCGTATTAGGTGTGTGTCCTATCGCATAAAAAAGACCCTTTATATTGATTTCCCCTTTACCTTCTTGAGAGTGAATAGTTTCTATTCTCTCAAGCCATTCAGAACCATCCGCTTTATCAACTTTTGTGTTCCAATGAATTTCTATCTTTGGATTAGCTTTTACTCTATCAACCATTGCTGCGCTAGCCCTTAATTTTTCTGATCGAACAATCAAATGCACTTTGCTTCCATACTTTGTGAGATATGCTGCTTCTTCACATGCAGAGTCGCCCCCTCCAATAACAGCTAATTCTTCATCTCTAAATTGTGGGGTGGCTCCATCACATATTGCACAAGCACTTATTCCTTTACTCCAGAATTTATCTTCATTTATTACTCCTAATCTATTTGCACTTGCTCCAGTTGCAATAATAATTGAGTTAGATTTAATAGTTCCTTCTAAAGTTTTTAATTCAAAAGGATGTGAATCGGTATCAATAGAGACTACATCACTTTCGTATAAATTAGTGCCCCATCTTTCTGCTTGAGCCTTCATTAGATCCATCAACTCAGGACCAAGTACCCCATCTGGGAAACCTGGATAATTTTCAACAAATGTTGTAGTCATTAATTGCCCACCAGGAATGCCACCAGAATTAAATCCTGTTACAAGTAATGGTTGAAGATTTGCTCGCGCAGCATATATTGCAGCAGTGTAACCCGCAGGACCCGAACCTATAATTACAACATTTTCTATATTTGAGATCTTCTCTTTATTTTCCATTTATTTACTAATTTCACTATTCATAATAGTAAACAAACCCAAATAATGTCGGGCGGATTTCACTCGAAAGATTTGTTACTCAATCGTTGACTTTTTGGTCAAAAAACTTTTTTAATTCCTTTGGGAAGTTTAAAACAGAATCTTTTAAATTTTCGTTCTTTTCTCCAATGTGTAATATCCACTCTCTAAATTCTTCTGCGATTGCATAACTGTCTTCATACCTTTCTAAAGTATCCATTGCAGAAATTCTGTTGGTAGCCCAACAAGTCGCTATGTCGATCCTTTTTCTTATGAAATTGTCCATTGAATGTTTTAAGTTGTATATAGATAAACACACCAGATAGCCTAAGTATTGTCTAATAAGTTACAACTTTGTACTTCCAAACAATAATTTAATCTTTAGTTTATATTTGAGCCAATTTTTAGATGAATTATAAAGAAAATATAAAGAAATAGAGTTATACTGCCTCGCTGTGATTTGCAAGTAACCTTTCAACTTCATCAAAACCCTCTTTAGCTGAATTTATTGCAAGTTCCTCGCTAACTTTTTCTTCTGATATTAATTTTGCGGATATTTTCTTTAAAAGAGTTTCTTTCTTTTCTCTTAGTGAACTAACAATTTCTTCTTCAATGATAGATTTAATTGCTTTAGAAATTATTTTTTTGTCATTTGCTTCCTCGAATGTGCCCTGAACTAATTCTTGAATAAATAATCGATGAACCTCACTACTCCTTAGAAAGCTTTCTGTGGCATTAATAATTCCTTCAACAAGAGCTTCATCAGGTTCAGAATCATTTTCTGCAAGCTTAAATTCCCAATCTAAATGTCTTCTTTGCCATCCTGCCGAGTGAAGACTGGGCATGACTGTCTGTGAATAAGTATCAACTGACATTTCATAAATTCTCTCTGCTAATTTCTCACACCAGTCTTTACCATGTTTTTCTAGATTTTTCTGCATAGCTTGCCTTGGAACAGCATGACCACCATGATGACTGTGGCAAACACCATCAGGACATTCGATTGCTTTTATACTCATTGGATTGTTTAGCACTTATATATTCTAGATAGCTATTTTTTATAGAAAAGAAAATATATTTTTAACAAAAATCCAAGACTTTTGACTTTCTTCAATTTATATTTAGTATGTTAAAAAAATAAATAAATTGACAAAGATACTTATTCCTTCCGAAACAAGCTCTGGTGAAAGGAGAGTTTCAGCTACTCCAGAAGCGGTAAAGAAATTAAAAAGCCTTGGATGTGATGTTTATATTGAAAGTTCAGCAGGAAAATTATCAGGATTTAGTGACTTATCATATGAAGAATCCGGCGGAACAATAATAAATAACTTTGATCAAAAAATTTGGGGTGAAGCGGACTTAATATTTTGTGTTCAAACTCCATCAGAGGATAATTTAACTAAATTAAAGAAAGGTGCTGTTCTTCTTGGTCTTCTTAACCCATATGGTAATAAGGAGCTTCTTAGGATTATAAATAGTAATAAGATTTCAGCTCTATCACTAGAGTTGCTTCCGAGGATAAGTAGAGCTCAATCTTCTGATGTTCTTTCTTCACAGGCCAATATTGCTGGATATAAAGCAGTTCTTTTAGCTGCAAGTGAGTTAGATAGATATTTCCCAATGCTTATGACTGCAGCAGGGACAGTCCAACCTGCCAAAGTAGTGGTGCTTGGTGGAGGCGTTGCAGGATTACAAGCAGTCGCGACAGCAAAAAGGCTTGGAGCAATAGTATTTGTATCTGATATTAGACCTGCTGTTAAAGAACAAGTGGAGTCCCTCGGAGCAAGATTTATAGAACTTCCTGAAGTTGAGGATAAGCCAGGAGAGGCAGGAGGTTATGCAAAGGCTGTAACACCCGAATTCCTCTCAAAACAGAAGACAACATTAACTAAATATTTATCTGAAGCTGATGTTGCTATATGTACTGCGCAAGTTCTAGGTAAAAAGGCCCCTGTTTTAATAGACTCTCCCATGATTGAAAAAATGAGGTCTGGTGCAGTAGTTATTGATTTAGCAGTTTCTCAGGGAGGGAACTGCGAAGGAACAAAATCAAATGAAACTATTATCAAAGATGGGGTAAAACTTATAGGAGCGGGCGAATTACCCTCTTCAGTTCCTTATGATGCAAGTTCGCTTTATGCTAAGAACTTAACATCTTTGATTACACCATTTATAAAAGATGGTCTAATTAAATTAGATAAAGAGGATGAACTCATTTCTGGATGTTTATTAAGTGATGAAGGAGTTGTTCTTCAAAATAAAGTTTTTGAAAATTGAGGTTTTAAAATTATGTCTTTTATAAGTCTTCTTTGGGTTCTTTTACTTGGTAGTTTATTAGGCCTCGAGTTAATTGGAAAAGTTCCTCCTACTCTTCACACACCTCTTATGAGTGGAGCAAATGCAATTTCAGGAATAACAATGCTTGCTGCATTGACTTTAATTGTAAAAGCAGAAGGTAACGTACCACTTTTAATCATTGGTTCAGTTTCTCTTGGATTTGCTCTTTTCAATGTTGTAGGAGGTTTCTTTGTAACTGATCGAATGCTCGCGATGTTTAGTCGTAAACCATCAAATAAGAAGTAATTTTTAACATGAATCTACCTGTAATCATTAAATTCGTTATTGACCTTCTAGCAGTACTTTTACTGGCTTTGGGAATAAAAGGATTGTCAAAAGTAAAATCAGCAAGAGATGCTAATAGATTAGCTGCATTTGCAATGTCGCTATCAGTAGTAGGATTACTTTCTTATTATTTAGGTACTTCTGGAATTGCTATTCAGTCTTGGATTTGGATAATAATTGGATCAATCATAGGTAGTTTATTCGGAGCAGTACTTGCAAAAAAAGTACCTATGACCTCAATGCCTGAAACAGTTGCATTATTCAATGGTTGTGGAGGAATGTCATCACTTTTAGTAGCCTTAGGAGTAGCTATTTTTCCTATATCTAGTGGCCAAGAAAATTTTGATTTTTTTAAGTCACTGATTAACGAAGTTTCAATATCTGTTTCTATATTTGTTGGTGCCATAACTTTCACAGGTTCAATTGTGGCGATGGCAAAGTTACAGGGTTGGTTGTCAACTCCAGGATGGACGCAGAGTAAAGTTAGACATTTTGTAAATATTGTTTTTGCAATTGCTTCCTTGATAGCCTTTTTTGATTTGATAAACGGCAATACAAGTTCTATTTGGCTTTTAGTTATAGTTTCTTCTTTATTAGGTATTGGAGTTACTTTGCCAATTGGTGGAGCTGATATGCCAGTCGTTATATCTTTATTAAATAGCTATTCAGGGATTGCGGCAGCAGCAGCAGGTTTTGTTGTAGATAGTCAGCTTTTGATAGTAGCAGGCGCAATGGTTGGAGCTGCAGGTCTAATACTTACTCAAGTAATGTGCAAGGGTATGAACAGATCATTGGTCTCAGTTCTTTTTGGGGGATCTTTATCTGCACAAAGTACAGCCTCTTCTGGTTCAGGAGAATATACAAACATAACTTCTTGCAGTGTAGAAGAATGCGCATTGACTTTAGAGGCAGCCAACAAAGTAATTATTGTTCCTGGTTATGGCTTGGCAGTAGCTCAAGCTCAACATACTTTAAGGGAAGTGACAAAAAAACTAGAGCAAAATGGTATTGAAGTTGTTTACGCAATTCATCCTGTAGCAGGGAGGATGCCTGGACATATGAATGTACTTTTAGCAGAAGCAGATGTTCCTTACGAACAACTTAAAGAGATGGACGTTGTAAATCCTGATTTTCCAGCAACGGATGTTGTTTTAGTTTTAGGAGCAAATGATGTTGTTAATCCTCAAGCTAAAAATGATAGTTCTTCACCTTTATATGGCATGCCAGTTCTTGATGTGCAGGAAGCAAGAACGGTATTTGTAATTAAACGTGGTATGAGTGCAGGTTACTCAGGAATAAAAAATGATTTATTTGATCTGCCAAATACCTCAATGGTCTTTGGTGATGCAAAAAAGGTACTGAATGATTTGATTGGAGAATTAAAGGATCTTGGAGTTGGGGAGAAATAATAGTATATTTTTTAGTTTTTCAGATTACGTTAAAAATAAGCCATTTCGAGAAGTCTTACCTTGGATAGGTGGCGACTTACAAACTTTGCGAGATACTTTTGTTATTGATTTTGGTAAATCAAAAAAAAATAAAAAAATATTCTTTCCGATTAATAAAATTCTTTCTAAAAAATTTGCATATGATTATCTTTTAGGTTTTTTAGAATTACCTGAAAACTTAAACTCACTTAGGGGTTTTGTAATCGTTACACATGGTTTAGGGGGCTCAACTAAACGGTTTGGTTTAAGAAGAATATCTAGGAAATTAGCAAATAATGGTTTTGGAGTTCTTAAATTAAATCTAAGAGGATCTGGATCAGCGAGATATTTAGCTAAAGGAAATTATTGTGCTAGATGCTCCAGTGATGTTATTTCAGCAATTAATTATTTTAAAAAATTCATTAATTTAGAGTTCAAAGATCTTATAAAAAGAAATAATAATCTTCCAATTTACGGAGTTGGATTATCTTTAGGCGGAACAATTCTTTTAAATGCCTGCCTAGATTACGATGAAAACAAAGGAGAAAAACTTTTAGATGGCCTTGCCTGCGTGAGTACCCCTTTAGATTTATCTTCATGCAGTCTCTGTATTGAAAAACCTAGAAATTCTATCTACCAAAAATGGTTACTTCACCGCTTAAAAAATCAGTTATGGGAGGGATTTAATGATGAAGGCAAACTACTTGATAACGAGAAATTAAGAATAAAAATTAGAAATTTAAAAAGTATAAGAGAATTTGATCAGAAATTTACTGCTCCTAGTTGGGGATTTAGTTCTTTAGAGGATTATTATATTAAAGCTTCTCCAATATTTAGAATCCAAAACTCAATAAAAAAATTACCTCCAATGCTTTTTATTCATGCCAAGGATGATCCTTGGGTTCCATACAATGCAACTTTGAATTTAAGAGGGAAATTTATTGATAAATTTACTATTTTCATAACTGAAAAAGGAGGTCATAATGGTTTTCACTCTATTAATGGCTGCTGGTCAGACGAACTAGTAAAGAACTGGTTTATTAGTATCTAGGACTATTTAAGAATGGTGTTTTTTTAAAAATCCATTTTTCTATTGGCTTACCGTTAATAATATGAGAGGTAAAAATTTCTGACATTTTTTCTGGAGAAACTTTCTCGTACCAAATACCATCAGGCCACACAAGAAGAATTGGGCCGTTCTTACATATCCTTAAACAGTCAGCTTTTGATCTTAATATATGCACGTTTTTTGTACAGGGATCATTCTCAAATTTTTTTAAAGTCTTTTTCAGGCAGTCCCATGTTTTTTGACCTTCATTGCCTTTAAAGCATTTCTGTTTTGTGGGAGTTGCGCATAGTAGAAGATGTTTTTTTATATTCACTTTTATCCAATACTTAGGTATTTTTTCCCTTTTTTAATTTCTTGCTCAACAAAAAGCCTGGCCCAATTGTCTACTTCAAGAATATCCTCCAATTCGGGAATTAAATTCAAATTCTCCATATGTGATTCACAAGCTTTACTTATAAATGTTGGAATTTCTTGAAAAGAAATTTTTTCTTTAAGGAACTGTTCAACAGCCATTTCATTAGCAGCATTTAAGACTGCAGGCATAGTCCCAGAAGATTTTCCTGCGGCATAGGCAAGTCCCATGCAAGGATATTTAAACTCGTCTGGCTCTTTAAAAGTTAATTTTCCAATTTCACTTAGGTTTAATCTTTTCCAATTTGTTTTAAATCTTTCAGGCCAACTCATCGCATATAAAATGGGTAACTTCATATCTGGCCAACCTAATTGAGCTAATACTGAAGAATCTTCCATCTCAATCATTGAATGAATAATACTTTGAGGGTGGATAACTATTTCGATATTTTCGTAAGAGGTCCCAAATAAATAATGAGCTTCTATGACTTCTAATCCTTTATTCATAAGAGTTGCAGAATCTACAGTTATTTTTTTTCCCATATCCCAATTAGGATGTGAAGTTGCATCTTCCACTGTGACATGCTTTAAATCCTCAACTGCCCAATCTCTGAAAGCACCTCCAGAAGCTGTTAAGTGTATAGCTTTTAAACCCTTAGGCATCTCTCCTGTTGAAAAATCTGCATTTTCATAATTAGGTAATCCTTGTAAACATTGAAAGATAGCAGAGTGTTCTGAATCAGCAGGTAAAAGCCTACTATTATTTTTCTTTAATGCAGGAATAACAATTGGTCCTGCGGCAATTAAAGTTTCTTTATTAGCAAGTGCAATATTTTTCCCTGCATTAATTGCTGACATTGTTGGAATTAAGCCTGCACAGCCTACTATCCCTGTTACCGCAGTATCTGCCTTATCCCATGCTGCAACTGCGTTAATCCCCTCCTTTCCACCCAAAACCAAGGGAGCACTATCCAAATCTAAGTTATTAATATTTTCTTTTAAATCTTCTATAAGATTCTCATCCTCAATTGCAACTACTTCTGGTTTATGCGTTTTAACTTGTTCAGTTAATAAATTAATATTTCTTCCAGCAGAAAGAGCTACGGCTTTAAATTTATCAGGCTGCTCACTAGCTATCTCGAGAGTTTGAGTCCCTATTGAACCAGTAGAACCGAGCACAGTAATGTATTTCAATTTCCTCTGATATTTCTAATATCTTCCCATTTAAAGGTGTATTTAAAAAACAAAAATTTCAAATTGGTTTTTTTCTTAAAATTTAGACCCTTATCCATGTTGTTATTTCCTTTGATTGATCAATAAGTTCAATACCTTTTTCTTTTAACAAATTCCTGATTTCATCAGCCTTCGCATAATTCTTTTCCTTTTTTGCTTTCAATCTTTTATTAATAAGCGATGATATTTCTTCTTCTGTTATTTTACTTTCTTTTACTAAAACCTCTTTTTTAAGACCAAGTACCTCAGTCAAGTTTTCAAGAGTTTTGAAATTCTCAAGTAGAAAGAATTTTTCATTTAGATCTATTTTAAAACCTTCAACCCTTTGAAATTGGTTTAAAAAGTTTTTTAATGGTTTCGCTAAGTCGTAAATAATTGCAATAGCACCTGCTGTATTAAGGTCATTTCCCAGAGTCTCAGAAAATTTAAGCTTTTTTATAGATAATTCAAAACTTATTTTTTCTTTATATTCATCTTCGATAGATTCATTTTTATCAATAGACCTGAAAGCATCTTTTGTAAGGTCCATAAAAGAAAGGGCTACATTAATATTTTTCCAAGCTTCTGAAGCACTCCTTAAAGCTTCTTCAGTAAAATCAAGTGGTTTTCTATAATTCACGGTCATAACAAAATATCGCAAAGTCATAGGGCTTATACCTGACTTAATTAGCTCTCTGATAGTTTTAAAATTTTTAAGGGATTTACTCATCTTTTGTCCATTTACATTCACCATCCCATTGTGTAACCAATAGTTCGCTAGCTTTTTGCCATTGGCTGCTTCTGATTGGGCGATTTCATTCTCATGATGTGGAAAAATCAAATCAGAACCACCTAAATGGATATCAATAGTATCTCCTAATTCATCTTTTACCATCGCCGAACATTCAATATGCCATCCTGGTCTACCTTTACCCCATGGTGAATCAAAAAATGGTTCATCATCTTTGGCTTTTTTCCATAGTGCAAAATCTTGAGGATTAAGTTTTTTACTATTTTCATCATTAGCCATTCTTCCTTGCTGATTGATATTTTGTTCTTGTATATTTTGATTACTTAGCTTTCCATAATTTTTATTTTTAAAAACAGAATAATAAACATCTCCATCCCTAGAGTATGCATAACCTTTGTCCTCAAGGATTGTTATGAAGGAGCAGATATTGCATATATGATTCGTTGCTCTTGGCATGCTATCCGGACGCATTATTCCTAAAGAATCCATATCTTTATGAAATTCAATTATATTTTTTTCAGATACTTCCTTCATTGAACTGCTTTCTTCTTTAGCTCTTTTTAAGATCTTGTCATCAATATCTGTAAAATTTTGAACATACTTCACTTTGAAATCACTGTAAATTAAAAATCTTCTCAATACATCCCAAGCTATATAACTTCTGGCATGACCAAGATGACATAAATCATAAACAGTTACTCCACAACAATAAATTTTTACTACATCATCAATAGGCTTAAAAACCTCAACTCTTTTGGTTAAAGTATTAAAAAGTTTGATCATCTTAAATTAAGTATTTCATAAGTTTTATTTTGTCTCCATCCAATTGTCTCCAATACCAATATCAACTAAAAGAGGCACATTTAATTTTACACAGTCTTCCATAGTCTTCTTAACTAATTTCGTCGTAACTCCCAGAGAATCTGGTTCAACTTCAAACAATAATTCATCATGTACTTGTAAAAGCATTTTTGCTGGAACATTCATTTCCATAAATTTCTTATTTAGTTGAACCATTGCGATTTTAATAATGTCTGCACTCGAACCTTGTATAGGTGCATTGGCTGCGGCTCTTAATGATTGTGCTTCCATGCCAGCCCTTCTTGCAGATTGTAAGTCAATCTCGTAAGGATCTTTTCCTATTAATCTTCCAAGTCCATTTTTATCAAACTTAAATTCTCTCTTTCGACCAAAAATTGTTTTTACATAACCTTTTGATAAAGCAAGCCTTTCTTGGAGTTCAAGAAATTTGAAAATTTTTGCATATCTTTCTTTGTATTTTATTAGGAATTCTTTTGCCTCTGGAGTGCTTACTCCTGTAGAACGTGCAAACTTTTTTATCCCCATGCCATAAATAACTCCAAAATTTATGGTTTTCCCAACTCTCCTCTCATCAGAAGATATTTCTTCTTTCTCGAAAATTAATCTTGCAGTCAAAGAATGTATGTCATCATTTTTTTGAAATGCATTAATTAGTATTTCTTCTTCTGCTAAGTGTGCGAGTATTCTTAATTCAATCTGAGAATAATCAGCCGATAAAAGTTTCCAATTTTTTTCAGGTAAGAATGCTTTTCTTATTCTCCTACTAAATTCAGTCCTAACTGGAATATTTTGGAGATTAGGATTACTACTGCTTAGTCTCCCAGTTGCTGTAGCAGCTTGATTAAAGTTTGTATGAACTCTTCCTGTCTTTTCATTAATAAGATTTGGAAGAGCATCGATATAGGTACTAAGTAATTTGCTAAGAGTTCTATGTTTTATTAAATGTTGTATTATTTCATGTTCGTCGACTAAACGTTCTAGAACCACTGCATCTGTACTCCATCCTGTTTTTGTTTTCCGTGATTTCTTTTTATCCAAATTTAATTTTTCAAACAAGATTTCACCAAGTTGTTTTGGTGAGGATAGATTAAAATTTTCTTTTGCTAATTCATAAACTTTACTTTCAATATCTTCTAAGGTAATTTTTAGTTCTTTTGAGAGTTTATCTAAATAAGGGATGTCTATGGTTATGCCATTCATTTCCATTTGAGACAATACCGGCTCTAAAGGCAGCTCGATTTCTTCGAACAATTTGATTAATTCATCTTTTTCCTTTGAAAATCTTTCTTTAAAAATTTTGACAATTTTAAAAGTTAGAAACACATCATAACCACAGTAAATACTAGCTTCTTCAATATCAACATAAGAAAAGTCTTTATTTTTTCCAACTGTTTCCTTAAATGAAGGGGGCTTAAATCCAAATAATCTAAAACTAATTTCACTTAACCCATGCTTCTCTTGATTATTTAGAAGGTAGTCTGCTAACAAGGTGTCAAAGGTTACGCCTTTAAGATCAAGTCCGTGATTAAAAAATATTTGCCTGTCAAATTTAGAATTTTGGAGTGACTTTTCTTTTTTTGGATCTTCTATCCAATTTCTAAGTTTTGAGAAAACATCTTCAATTGATAATTGATTGGTAGTCTCTTTTTTTGATTGATGACCAAGGGGTATATAAAATAAATCATCAGTTTCTTCTCCAAGACATAATCCTATCCCGACAAGCTCTGCATCGATTGGATTTAAACTGTTGGTCTCTGTATCTAAAGAAACTATCTCATTGGTTTTGTCTAATCTTTGAATTAATTCATCAAGTAATTCGTAATCATTTACAACGGTTACGTTGATTTTAGGAATTTTATTTTCAATATTTTCTAATTCATTTTTACTGGAGACTTTTGGTGTTTTCTCCTCCTCTTTAGCAACATTGTTTTTGGCAAAACCACCTTTGCTGAAAGTTGAATTGAAAATATCAATTTGCCGAAGTAGTGTTGATAATTCCAATTTTTGCAATGATTCTGAAAGTAGTTCTTGATTTATATTTTTTAATTCATAACCGTTACTTAAAATTAAAGGCACCTCAGTATTTATTTTTGCTAAATCTCTGGAAAGAAAAGCATTATGTTTATCATTTTTGAGCTTTTCTATAACTGAACCTTTTATAAAACCTTTATATTTTTTATCATTGTTCTGCTGAATATTGTCCAAAGCCTTATAGATTCCATCAAGGGTGTCGTTTTCTTTTAAAAGATTAATTGCAGTTTTTGGACCTACCCCTTTAATTCCAGGAATATTATCAGAACTATCACCAGTAAGTGCTTTAAGATCAACTACTCTTTCTGGAGCAACACCTAATTTTTCTCTAACTCCATTTTCATTCATGAGAGTTGGATTACCACTTTTCGCATATGGACCACCACCCATATAAAGGACATAAATATCCTTTTGATCATCTACTAATTGAAATAAGTCACGATCACCAGAAAGAATATTTACACACCATCCTTTTGAAGATGCATCATTTGCAATGGTTCCTAAAAGATCATCTGCTTCATAACCTGGAGATTTGAAAATTGGTAAATTAAGACTTTCCTCTAAGATGATCTCTAGTTGTTCAATATCCTGAAAAAAAACATCTGGTGCCACATCTCTATTAGCCTTGTAATTTGGATCTAATTCATGCCTGAAAGTTGGTTTTTCAGTATCAAAAGTAATGCAAACTCCCTCAGGACTAATATTTTTGCAATTATCCAGAAGACTTTTTAGAAAACCATAGGTGACACTTGTTGGATATCCCTCTTTAGTAGTTAGACCACCATCAATACCTTTGCTAAATGCATAGAAGCTTCTAAAAGCAAGTGAATGGCCATCGACTAAAAGTAAAATAGGTTTTTTAGAGTTTTCAGATTTCAAACTCATTTTCTCTTCTTAGCCCAAGGTGGAATATCAATAAAGATTTGTTCTCCAGGTTCTAATCCATCAATAACTGAAGTTTTATTTCCACTACTGATACCAATTTGAATTTTTTCAAATTTTGGCGAGTTGTTTTTATCTACTTTCAAAATTCCCTTTTCACCTTTTTCAGTGACAATAGAAACTGTTGGTACTAGAATTTTTTCTTCATTACCCTTGACTCTAAATTCAAGATCAGCAGTCATTCCAATTTTAATTTCATCAGAAACATCTTTAAAATTTAAAGTTACTTCGAATGAGGTTACATTATTATCTTTTACAGCTCTTGTAGCTATTTTTTTTACTATGGCACTATATTTTTTTGAGGGATAAGCCTCAACTCTTACTGAGGCTTCTTGACCTGTTTTTATTCTACCAATGTCACTTTCTGGAACTTTAGCAACAATTTCCAGACCCTCTGATAGTTCAAAAATAAAGTTTTTGGTTTTAGGGTCTGAACTTAAGTTTGTACTTGGAGTAACATAAGATCCTATTTCTGCATATTTGGCAGTTATCTTCCCTTCATAGGGCGCTTTAATTAGATAAAAACTTTTTTCAGCTTTTGCATCATTAAGTTTCGCATTACTTACGTTGTAATTATTTTTATAACTTTCATAATCTTCTTTGCTAACTGCACCTTCTTGATATAAAAATTCCCTTCTTAAAAATTCAGATTTTTGTTTGTCTGCATTTAATTCAAGTTCTTTAATTTTATATATGAAGTCAGCATCATCAAGAGAAGCTAAAACCTGATCTTTTTTTACAAGATCGCCCTCATCTACTTTGATTTCTTTTATTACGCCTTGCTTCCGAGGCCCAATATTGCTTGTCCTTAATGCTTTTACTTCACCACTTGTATTAATTGAATCTGAGAGGATTCCTTTTTCAACTTGAACTACAAAATTAGAAATATCTCTTGACTTATTTTTTTTGAAGGAATTGGTTAAAAAAACGAAAATTATAGTTAAAGAAAGTAATATGATTCCACTTCTTAAATTTATATTTTTTTTTATTAGATCAAGCATTTCTTTTGAAAAAAGGCAGTAGAGAATATTTAGGAACTAAATAAATAATCAAGTCGATTATAATTAACTTATCCAAGATTGGTTAAGTAAATACTATATTACTAGAAGATGTTTTCTTGATAATTTTTCCATAAATTTTTCAAATGTTAAAAGCCGGTATTGTTGGACTGCCAAATGTTGGGAAATCAACCCTATTTAATGCACTTGTAGAAAACGCCAAAGCACAAGCTGCAAATTTCCCGTTTTGTACAATTGAACCTAATAAAGGTATAGTTTCCGTCCCAGATCAAAGGTTAAAAGAGTTAGGTGATTTAAGTTCTAGCCAAAATATTATCCCAACAAAAATTGAATTTGTAGATATCGCAGGACTAGTAAAAGGAGCCAGTAAAGGCGAGGGTTTGGGAAATAAATTTTTATCAAATATTAGGGAGGTTGATGCAATTGTTCACGTTGTGAGGTGCTTTGAAGATAGTGATGTAATTCATGTTTCCGGTAAGGTAGATCCCTTGGATGACATTGAGATAATTAATCTGGAGTTGAATTTAGCTGATTTATCCCAACTCCAAAAAAGAAGAGAAAGAATTAAAAAACAGGTTAGAACTAGTAAAGAGGTAGCAAAAGAATATAATTTACTAGAAAAAATTGAAGAAGAATTAGAGAAAGGAATTTCAGTAAGATCAATAGCTCTTAGCGAAGAGGAAAATTTAATAATTAAGCAATTAGGCTTCCTTACAGCAAAACCAATTATTTATGCAACAAATTTAAATGAAAATGATTTAGCTGAAGGGAATGATTTCTCATCAAAAGTTCAGAGTTTTGCAAGCAATGAAAATACAGAATGTATAAAGATATCAGCGCAAGTAGAATCAGAATTAATAGAATTAGAACCCGAAGATAAAAAAGACTATCTTATGGGTTTGGGAGTAGAAGAAGGAGGGTTAAGTTCCTTAATTCGATCAACATATAAATTATTGGGATTAAAAACTTATTTCACTACAGGAGAAAAGGAGACAAAAGCATGGACAATAAAAGATGGGATGACTGCGCCACAGGCAGCAGGAGTAATTCATACTGATTTTGAAAAAGGATTTATAAGAGCTCAGACCATTTCATATCAAAATTTAATTGATTCAGGTTCAATCGCAAACGCAAAAACAAAAGGTTTACTTAGAAGTGAAGGTAAGGAATATGTTGTAAATGAGGGGGATGTAATGGAATTTTTATTTAATGTATGAGGGTACAGTTTTAGAGATAGGTTTAATTTGAAAAAGCTCCAAGGGTTAAATAATTTTGTAAATAATAATTAAATAAGCAATCCATCAACAAACTTCTAAAAAAAAATAACTAAATAGGAATATCTAAATGTAGAGATTTAAATAATGTCGGTAATAATACTTTCATTTCCTTGAGCAGTTAAATATTCACTCATCTGTTCTTCACTTTGATAATTTGCATATCTTATATTTCCATCATCATGCATTAATACTCTTAAATAAGAAGTGCAATCATTCATTTTCCAATACACTTCACTCACCCCATCACTATCGCAATCACCAGAATGTTTTGCACTTAAGTTATCTATATCTAAATCATTCTGAAACCTTACCTGACTGTTAAGTGCTAAACGATCAATAGTTTCTCCATTAAGCAATAATTTAAAATCCTAATTAATATTAACTTTTTCAGTAAAAATACTCAATAATATCTTCTTCGATGTTATTTTTCTTGACTTCAGTTGACCACTGAAATGTGTATTTTTTTGATGAGTGTGTTTTATATTTTGAATTCTTTCATCAATAAATTCCAACCTATTAGTGATGCTCTTTTATCAAAGGATTCTCTTTCTTCGCACATAAAGCCATGATCAGCTCCTTCAATTTCAACATAGCTAAATTTTTCTTCTAAAGGATCTAATTTTTTAAACCTTTTTTTAATTTCTAATCGATCTTTCAAAGGAATTAAATCATCTGAAGAACCGCAAATAAAATTTAATTTTCCAGAAACTTTTTCAAGTAAATCTATAGGGGCAAAATTAGTATCGGCTCTTGGCGCTGTAACCCCGGCTCCATAAAAGCAAAATGAACTTTCTATTCCTTTCAATGAAGAAGCAATAAGTGCTGCATGACCCCCAAAACAAAATCCAATAATAGAAATTTTCTTTTTTGGATATTTTTCTTTAACCCAATTAATAGCTGAAGAAACATCTTCAATAATATTTTTAAAACTTGTTAAGTTTTTATGATGTCTGCCTAATTTCAAGTCTTCTTCACTATAAGCCAAGTCCAAGATTGGAGCTGTTCTGCCGTAGAGAGGTAAGGCTAATACGGATATATTTTGTTCCGCTAATTTTTCAGAAAAATTTCTTATCCAATGATTTATACCAAATACTTCTGGTAAAACTATGGATGCATATTCACATTCATTACCTAAATCTACCCACCACGATCTAAGAGGTAAATCCCCATTATAAATATTTATCCATTTGCCTTTCATAAATTTAAAAATTTTCAACAATAAAAGAATAACTATTTCATAAGAAATTACATCCTCTTAAATATTAGTTTTCTATTCCCAAGTTGTCATATCAGTAGTCCCCTGCGATCTTTGCATCCAAGAATATTTCCAAATACCATTTATATTTTTAAAAATGCAAGTATAAGTTGAAAGGTCTTTATTTTGATTGCCTTTATAACTAAAGACTTCATTTAAAGTGAAAACCGCGTAAGCAAAATCATCACATATTTCAATTTTGTGGGTTTTGATTAATTCTGATGATTCTGCGACCAAGTCTTTACTATCAAACATTCCAACCAATCCCTTAGCAGAGATAGGATTTCCACTTGGTCTTACAGCTAAAAAATCCTCAGTTACGTTTGGTAATAGAAAAGAAGAATCTTTACTGGTTGCATAACCATTAATTAAATCTTCTATGGCTTTAATATTAGACATGAAAAAAAGATAGATTTGTTTCTCTAATTTAGATCAACTTTCAATCTCTTGCCTAATCATTGTCCTTTTAGTTTAACTTTGGCCTGACTAATGATCATGGGTTCAAATTTGTTAATAACTTGGTAGGATGACTAATTTTTTTATATTTTCACAAGACTGAGGACCTTTCGAAACTAAGAGTTACTATTTTGTTTTTTAAATTTAAACTCAAGAAATGAAATTAATAAAATTAAGATACATCCTAGGCAGCTGCCCATTAACCCAAAAAAAATTATAGAAAAGCCATCGTCATAGCCATATTGAATTTGTGGGAAGTGGGGAGGTATTGGCATTTTTATTTTTCAACAGAGTTTTCAATATCTTCTAATAAATGTTTAGTTGATCTACTAAAACCATTTGCCTTTAAATAATTTTGAGCCTCTCTAAATTTTTCAGCTACT
Source organism: Prochlorococcus sp. HOT208_60m_813I02 (assembly GCA_002025865.1). GTDB lineage: Bacteria > Cyanobacteriota > Cyanobacteriia > PCC-6307 > Cyanobiaceae > Prochlorococcus_A. The sequence continues at coordinate 44,054 of MWOR01000207.1, forward strand.
CTCTTTGCATAAGGAGTATTCATAGAAGTTTGGGTCATATGAAAATTGCGACTAAAACCATATTCAGATTTAAATATACCCTTGATAAGTATTAAAAAATACAAGAATATAAAAATAGGATTTTTTACTTACTAAAAAAATTTATTTTAAAAAGTTTTGATTTCTCAAAATAAAGTTTTCTAATTAGGGATATTGAAAATGACAAATATATTGTTAATTCTTATTTTGCCAATTGTTTTTTTTGTATTTTTATTTCCCATATTTTTTTATTCAAAACGAAACAAAAAGTCAGCCAAAAAAACTAAAATTAGTGCACCTTATGTAACTTTTTTAAAAGAACAAGTATTTAATCCAGATATAAGTACAGATAATTGGGAAATACACAAACTTAGATTAGAACAATTTAGAAGATCACAATATAAGGGTTTAACTTTCTTTGTGAGTTCAGAAAATAGAATTTACTATCTTTCTGAAGAAGGGGATAAAGTTTATTGCTAACAGCAGAAATTAATTTTATAAATAGGAAAAGCCGATAGAAATTAATAATATTAAATGAAGTATTTATTTTTATTATCAGAAAAGTTTTACAGGGTTATCGAATGGGAGTGGAATACCTTAAAAAATCTAAGAAGAACAAAAAGAAAGAATTTTTTTCTAAGAGGATCATTTGCTTTATTTAGTTTATTCTCTATTCTTTTTTTAATATTTTTGCCTCCTGTTGCTTTTGGACTGTTATTTGGAGAGGGATTAAAATTTAGTATTTTTTTTATTTGGATATGGATTTTAAATTTAAAGTTTTTTTGAAAAAATATTATTATTTTCCCGAGATTATTTAAAATTAAGAATATAAAAAATTTACCTTATGCCAAAAATATTCAAACAAAATAAGTTTGCTTTGTTGGGAGCTAATATATTAATAATTTTACTCTGGGTAAATTTATCTTCTTTTTTGATAAATTTATTTAAAAGTGAAAGTGCCCCATTTTATATATATAAAATTTCCTTTTTAATCAGATTCCTACCTCCAATTTGGGTTACATGGTTCTTATGGATAAAAAGAGGTGGTTTTAAAAGATAACAAACAAAAGTATTTTTGCGTATTTACTATAAAAATAATTCATTTAAAATCTAGGGGGCTTACTTGAAATTTTCATGTGAGAATTAGGTAATTGAGAGATTGTTTTTAGCTTAGAAACAATCTCTTTTTTTTTACAAATATTTTTTCTCATAAAAAAAGTGCTTGTCAGTATCCCTAGTGACAAACACTCATGACGATCAAATTTTCTAAAAAATTAAACGGGCAATCTACTATCAATTTCCACTACTCCAGAATCCATAAGACGGCCGATTTTAATAACTAAAGCCATATCTAGCCTTGAAAACTCAGATTGATGGTTAGTTATCCAATCAAGTTCAGAAAGAGTTATAACTCCCAAAGTATTTACTTTGAGAAAAAGTAAGCCTAAATTCATTTTAAAAAATTCCTGGGATTATCCAGCCGAATAAGCCATAATTTACAACTAATGCAAATAAGCCCATCATTGCCATTCTTCCATTAGTTCTTTCGGCGTTTTGCCAATAAGTTGTTTTTGAATTTTCCATTTTTCTGATTTGTTGAGTTGTTAAATAGTAGGTTTTTATACGAAACCAGGAATTATTTGACCTGTTGTTAGGTATGCTCCAACAGCAGCAATTAATCCAAGCATTGCGAATCTGCCGTTAAGAGTTTCAGCAACAACTTTTTCTTTTTCGATTGTTTTGACTTTTGTGTTTGTGTTTTTCATTTGATTAGAAGATGAATAGTTTAAATTTTCGTTTTGAAATTGCTTGGTTAAATAAGCAACGAGGATGGCTGTAAAGAATACAATTACGGCTAAAAAACCTGAAAGTGGACTCATTAAAAAATGCCAGGAATAATTTGTCCAGTTGAAACGTAAGCACCTACTAATGCAACAAGGCCAATCATTGCCCAACGACCATTAATTTTTTCTGCATTTTGTGGGTAGCTGTCGTATGAAACAGACTCATCTATGTAAGGACGTGTTTCCGTAGGAAACATGTTCTGTCTGCCGCCTGATTCTGTAGTAACGTTTGAATTAGCCATTGAAGTTGTGTAATTGTTAACTAATGTAACACTACTATTAATAAATGTAAAGTATTAAGCTGAAATTAAGTTATTTTAAAGATATTTACTGCTTAAATGTAACATAAACGTGACATATCTTTTAAATAGTTGTTCTTTAGGCTTGCTACGCTTTACAGATTGGCTCGCAAACTATTAAGAGTTCAATTCGTTGTTTAAGTATTTTTTAAATCTTTAAAAAGATATCAATTTGGTAGAAAAAACTACAACATTCTGAAATTTGAATAATTAGTTTTTAAATATAATTTATTTCACTTTATTATGGAATTCGCAAAAAAAATCATGACCGAAAAAGCTGAAAAGCTTAATGGAAAAGCCGCAATGCTTGGAATGTTTGCTCTTGTAGGAGCTTATTATTTTACTGGTCAAATTATTCCAGGTGTTTTCTAGTAAAAATCCTTTTTAGATTTTTTTTCAGGGCTTTATCAAGCCCTTTTTTACTGGATGATTAATTATTCCCTTTTTAATTATCTAATAATTCAAATAATCTACTTATTAGAAGCTTTCTTTTTAAAAAAGTTTTATCAATATATTTTTTATTCTCTTCTTTTAAAATTTCCTGACCATTTAAGCCTAATCCTTTAAGGACAAACTCTTTATCTTCTTTAATCCAGTTATTTATCATTCTCCCCGTTGTCTCTATATGGAATTGTAATCCGTAAGCAAAATTACCAATCCTAAAAAACTGTTCCTTACAACGCGCACTACTTGCAATGAGTACTGCTTTATCAGGTAATAAAATCCTATCTCCATGCCAATGCAGTACATGAAAAGGGTCTTGAAACAGTACTTTGAAGTCTTTAAACGATTTATCTATAAAAATCTGAGACCATCCAATTTCTGGTAATGCTTTTGGAGGTGATCCAAATTTAAGAATTTCTACATCTCCTCCAGCCGCACTCGCAAGCAACTGAGCACCTAAGCAAACACCGATTATAGGTCTCTCATTTTCTAATTCTTTTTTTATAAAATCTCTTTCTAACTTAAGCCATGGATATCTTTCGCTTCCAATATCTTTAACTCCCATTGGTCCACCCATAATTAAAATTAAGTCACCTTTTTTTGTTTGCGGCAGAGCATTTTTGTTATCTAAACGAATAATTTCTATTTTTAAATCTCTTTCTTTAGCAAATTGTTCAAAGAGACCTGGCCCCTCTATTTCTAAATGCTGAAGAACTAATAAGCGTCTTATTTCCTTCATTCACTTTCCATTATTTCAGCTGATTCAGAACAGACATTAACGCTAAACCACTTCATTGCCGACCATGTATCTTCTTGGTATGTGCCTGCTGCAATACTTACAAAACAATCATTTTCATACCAACTTCGATAACTGGGAGTTACTCCCGTTCCTTTTAAACTATTTTCTAAGCCTTTTCCATATTTTTTAATAACAAGATTTAAAGCTTCATTCTCAATTTCTCTTTGCTTCTCATCAGCAAAACCTCCTAGTGGAACAAAAAAAAGAATTGATGCAATAAGTAAAAGTATCATTGAGTCTTTTTGTTTATATGTAGTTAATTTCATATCGATTAATTAATTTTTTAAAATCATTAACTCTATTTTGTCCATTCTTTAATGGCCTTGAGGAGTCAAGAACGGCTGCACAACATAATTGCCAACAAGAATTTTCATCTAGTCCTAATTTCTTACATATATTTTTTGGGGCTTTGATAACAGTATTTATTTCTGCGATATGTTGAGTAGTTTCCCATAATTCTCCTTCTAGAAAGTCAATTTCAATACTTGATAATAATTCTGTAGCAACGTAATCCTTAATTAGCTCAGTTAATTCCACGATATTTAATTAAATCAGAGAAGTTAAATCATCTCTTAGTATTTGTATAGCAAGATAAAAAAAAAGGAGCTAGTTTCTACCTCATCTTGAATCTCCTATCGAGATAAAGAGACTACATCATTTCGTATTGATCAAGTTTGGTTTTTAATTTTGTTGCTTGTTTAATCAATGACAAAGCTTCTTTTCTGCCAGTTGAATTATTAGCCTGGACTATAAGATCTGCGTATTTCTTTGCGATTTTTTTTTGCATAATTTAAAATATTTAAATACCGTTTTTGAATCTTGCAACTAGCGAGTCGCAACCAGAAGTAGATAAGGAGTCAACGGTAAAAACCTCAGAGTCAACAAAATTGGAACGGGTTAACTCATGTTTTTAATTTATAACCAATTAATAAAAAAGCTGTTGGTATCTACGATTACATTGTTTTCAAACCCTGATTTAATTTATAGTTATCCATGAATTGGATTGAAATTTTTCAATTATCTTTTTAATTCAATTAAAAAAAAAGGGGGTTAAAAACCCCCTTTTTTTTATTAAAAGACCTAATTTACTAATTACCTAAACCTAGAGGAGCCCAAAGAGTTGCTTCAGAACCTATAACAGGGACAACTCCTGTAGTTTTTGCATTAGAAACTTTATTTTTAACAATAGGAGTATCTTGTTCTCCTAAAGCTGCCCATAAAGTTGATTGATGAGCGATAACTGGTTGAACTTTTAATGGTTGAGATTGAAAAGAGGGCTTTTGGGTTCTTACAAGTTGGACTCCAAGAGAACCAAAAATAAATGCCCCAAGAAAACCTGCAAATACAGCAGTAATATTGTTACTACTTACTGAGGTAGATACGTTATTAGACATAATAGTTATGTGACTAAATTTCATTTTTGACTGAAGTCCCCGTTCCTTGGCTTCAATCTTAATGCGGCTCGTAAAACGAGATGAACGTTTATGTAGTCTACGCTACATTTTAACTATAAGTTTAATTTAATTTACAAGATGTTAATGGCAATACAAAAACTTATTAAAAAATAAGAAATTAAATTTTAAAGTGAAGAAAATATATTTGAATTTTTTTGAGTAAAAAATAATTGATTATTTTCATAATTGTTTGCAGAGTAACTTTCAGAAACAACAGTTCCATGAGTTACCCCAAAAATAAAACCAAGTAAGATCGCTAAACGCATCCAAGAATATAAATTTGAAGTTAATTTCCCTCGAATTAAGAATACATGATGTTGTTATTTATACTAAATAATTTTTTATCCCCCAAGATATGACATTGATGGATGAATTTTTTGATTTTTGTCAGTTGATTTCTCTAATACTTTAAATCGATCTTCACTATAGTTATCTTCTCTAGCTTCCCAAATGCTTTTGATTTTATTTTCCAATTCATGGAGATTAATTGGTAGAGACAACCATGGGTTTAGGTTTATACCTGCATTAGAAAAAAGACATGTATAAGCATAACCATCACTAGTTATCCTCAATCTATTACAATCTGAACAAAAAGGGTTACTTATAGAAGAGATTGTACTTACAAAACTATTTGAATCACTCATGTACCATCTATTAGCAGTTTGTCCCTCCTTTCTTCCGTAGTCTTTTAATCGATATTTCTTCTTTAGTAGCTTAATAATTCTCTCAGAGAAAAAAACATCTGATGGCCGCCAATTATTAGATATCCCTACGTCCATATATTCAATGAAACGAATTTCTATAGACCTTTTTTTTGCAAAATCAACTAATTCAAAAATTTGATTATCATTAATATCTTTTTTTATAACTGCATTTATTTTTAATTTTCCCGCCTTTGGATTAAATCCAGCATTAATTGCATGATCTATTCCTTCAAGGACAGTAAATAATTTTTCTTTGCCAATAATTTTATTTCCCTCTCCAATCATGTTTGAAAAAATATCAGGATCAATCGCATCTAAACTTACTGTTATGCGGTCTAAACCATTTTTAAAAAGCTCATTAGCTTTTTTCTTAGAGAGCAAATATCCATTTGTGGTTAGAGAAATATCCTGTAAATTAGCTACTGGATTTGATTCTTCTAATCTTTGCGATTTAATTTCATAAAGAAGTTCATCTAATTGTGAACTCAATAAAGGTTCTCCTCCAGTGATTCTTAAAGAATTTACCCCTAATCGACAACTGACTAAAATTAACTTTTTAAATTGTTCAATATTTAAAACATCCAAACTGTAGTTCTCAGGCTTACAGTAAATACATGAAAAATTGCAATTTTGTTTAAGAGATAACCTTAAAACTTTTAACTTTCTTTTTCTATTATCCTCTAATTGCTTAAATTCCATTATTCATATTTAAGAATTCTCTCTTGGAATTTATATTAAGTAAATCTCCATTTTTTGCATAGAAATATTTATGGGGAATTTGATCAACCCATCCGAGAAAATTTTTCTTCCTAGAGGATAACTTTTTTTTTAATTTAAAATGATTTTCTTCATTGATGGGATAAATTCCGAATAATGGTTGTGCAAAAATTCCATCATGGGATATTACCGCAAAATTTTGATTTTCTTCCCATGATTTAAAAAGTGAATAAATTAATTTTGTATTCAAATTAGGCATATCAACTGGGATGATTAGTATATTTTTAGTAGTTTTTTTAAAAGATGAAAAAATTTGTTCTATACAAGTTAAGGGTCCATCAAAGGGTTGGGCATCTGAAATAAACTTAACATTATTCCTTTTATCAACTTCCTTTAAATGATAAGTATAATTTGTTACTACAAAAGTCTCTAAATTAAGATGATTTAATATTTTTATTTTGTGAGTCAGCCAATTCCCTCCTTCATGATGTTTAATTAGTGCTTTATCAGATCCCATCCTTGAACTCTTGCCACCAGCCAAAATGAATGCTTTAAATTTTTTAAGTTTTATTTCCATAACTTAGGTAATATTTTTCCACGAGTATTTTATGTATCGGATAATACCAATAATCAAATTACTAATTTTCCCCAATTTTTGATTTTATTAGTGTTGACTATTAATTCTAGTCTTTTAAAAAAGTTGCATTTCTTAATAACCAGATTTCGTATTAAATAATACAAATGAATGCATTGATCGAAATATAAATTGCTTAAAAATAATATCGAAAAAATTTTCATGTTAAGTGACGTTTGGTCTTTAAATGGCAGATATAGAACTCTCCACCTCACCTGGTTTGCCTTTTTCCTTACTTTTGTTGTTTGGTTTAATCTCGCACCTCTTGCAACTACTGTTAAAGCCGATTTAGGTTTATCTGTTGCTCAAATTAGAACGGTAGCAATATGTAATGTTGCTTTGACTATCCCTGCAAGAGTTTTGATTGGAATGTTATTGGATAAATTTGGCCCAAGAAAAACTTACTCAACAATTTTGATATTTTCTGTCGTGCCTTGTTTATTATTTGCTAGTGCTCAAGACTTCAATCAACTTGTTATTGCGAGATTGCTTTTATCAATAGTGGGAGCAGGTTTTGTTATCGGAATAAGAATGGTATCTGAGTGGTTCCCTCCGAAAGAAATTGGTTTGGCTGAGGGAATATATGGAGGATGGGGAAATTTTGGATCTGCTTTTTCTGCTCTTTCTCTTGTTGCAGTAGCTGGATTCTTGTCTTTTTCAGGAGGTTTTGAGTTGCCTACTGGAGCTGTACTTAATTGGAGGGGAGCTATTGCTCTTACAGGAATTATTTCTTTTGTTTATGGAATTATTTATTTCTTTAGTGTGACTGATACGCCTCCCGGAAAACCTTATCAAAGACCTTCAAAAACAGCTGGTTTAGAAGTAACGAGTATAAAGGATTTCTGGGGTTTAATTGGAATGAATATCCCATTCGCAGCAATTCTTTCAGTCCTATGTTGGAGACTTCAAAAAGTAGGTTTCCTTACTTCATCTACTTATCCAATAGCCTTAATCGCAGTTTTAGCGTGGTTTATTTTCCAAACTTGGGGAATTATAAGAACGAATATTGAATTATTAAATGGAACTAAAATTTACCCTAAAGAAGATAGATATGAATTTAAACAAGTAGCTATCTTGGAATTAACTTATATTGTAAATTTTGGATCAGAATTGGCAGTAGTTTCAATGCTTCCTAGTTTCTTTGAATTTACATTTGATTTACCTAAAGCTGTAGCCGGAATACTTGCATCATGTTATGCATTTGTGAATTTAATAGCTAGACCTGCCGGAGGATTGATATCTGACAGAACAGGCAATAGAAAAAACACAATGGGATTTCTAACTATGGGATTAGGGTTTGGATATCTATTGATGTCTTTAATAAAACCTGGAACTTTTACAGGATCAGCAGGAATTCTTATGGCTGTATTTTTAACTATGCTTTGTTCATTTTTTGTTCAATCAGGAGAAGGTTCAACTTTTGCTTTAGTTCCCTTAGTTAAAAAAAGAGTAACAGGACAAATAGCTGGATTGGTTGGGGCTTATGGAAATGTTGGTGCGGTAACTTATCTAAATATTTATAGCCTTTTACCTTTATGGATGGGTGGAGGTAAAGATCCTTCTCCAGAAATAATTGCTGCTTCAAATAGTGCCTTCTTCCAAGTTTTAGGTATAGCAGGATTAATAGTTGGATTCTTCTGTTATTTCTTTTTAAAGGAACCTCAGGGATCATTCGCGGATGCTTATGAAGGCGAAAAAGCTGAAAATTACGTTTAACCAATAACTATTTAGATATTTATAAAATAAATTTTATGAATTTTACTAAAAGTCAATGCCCATATTGCGGTGTTGGCTGTGGTTTAAAAATGAAGCCTAAAAGTTCGGTTTCCGATCATAAATGGTTAGTAAGTGGAGATAGGGATAGTCCTTCAACTCAAGGTAAATTATGCGTAAAAGGAGCAACAGTATGTGAGACTCTAAAAGATGGGAGATTAAAAGAACCACTTTATAGGGAAAATTTAAATGAAGAATTTAAAGAAATTTCCTGGGACGAATCATACGAAATTCTGAAAGAGAATATTTTGAGTTCTATAAAAAATTATGGACCTGATTCAATAGCTATGTATGGCTCAGGTCAATTTCATACTGAAGATTATTACGTAGCCCAAAAGCTTCTCAAGGGAGCAATAGGCACAAATAATTTTGATGCTAATTCAAGACTATGTATGAGCTCAGCAGTAGCTGGCTATAACAGAAGTTTTGGCTCTGACGGTCCACCTTGTTGTTATGAAGATATTGATCATTGTTCCTTAATTTTATTAATAGGGACAAATACTGCAGAATGTCATCCTGTTCTTTTTGATCGAATTAAAAAACGTAAAAGAAACGTAAATGATAATTTAAAAGTTATAGTAATCGATCCAAGAGAAACTGAAACTTCCTCCATAGCAGATTTTTACTTACAAATTTCTTCTGGAACAGATCTTTTTTTATTTATTGGGATTGCGAATTATCTTTATAAGAATCAATTGACTGATCAATGTTTCATTGATAAGTCGACCGAAAGCTATTTTCATTTTGTAAAACATTTACAAAAATGGGATTTAAAAAAAATAAGTGAAATTTGCAATATACCCGAGAAAACAATTATTGATATTGCAAAATTATGGGGAGAAAGCAAAAATGTTCTAAGTCTCTGGTCGATGGGTTTGAATCAAAGGCAAGAGGGTACGGCAGCAGTAAATGGGCTAATAAATATTCATCTAATGACAGGCCAAATAGGCAAAGAAGGTTCTGGTCCTTTTTCCTTAACTGGCCAACCAAACGCTATGGGGGGAAGAGAAGCTGGTGGACTATCGCACCTTCTTCCAGGATATAGGTTTGTAAAAAATAAAATAGATAGGAATGAAATTGAAAAAATATGGGGTTTCCCTGAGGGAAAGATATCTGCAAAACAAGGTCTATCTGCATTTGAACAAATAGAAGCTATAAAAAAAGGATCTGTGAAAATTTGGTGGATTGCAGCTACCAACCCTTTGGTTAGCATGCCTAATTTAAACTTTGTAAAAAAAGCACTTTCAAAATGTCCTTTAATTATCCTCAACGAATCTTATGAACAAAGTGAATCAATTAAATATGCTCATCTAGTATTGCCCGCGGCTCAATGGAGCGAAAAAGATGGTGTTATGACAAATTCAGAAAGAAGAGTAACCCTTTGCCCATCTTTCAGAGAATCGAATAAAAATTCAAAACCAGATTGGCAAATATTTGCTGAATTAGGACAGAAGATAGGCTATTTCAAACAATTTGAATATGAATCTTCATCGGAAGTTTATGATGAATTTTTAAAAACGACTACAAAAAGATTATGCGATATGAGCGGATTATCATATCAATTATTAAAAAATCATGGTCCTCAACAATGGCCTTATCCTAAAGGCAGCGTACCTACTACATCTTCAAAAAGATTATATGAAGATGGTTATTTCCCAACTGAAACTGGCAAAGCAAATTTTTGTATTGATGATCCTATAGGGTTGGCTGAACCCCCTTCAGAAGAGTATCCACTAATTTTGACAATTGGAAGATATCTAAGTCAATGGCATACAATGACAAGAACTTCTAAAGTTCAAAAACTTACAAAAAAGAATCCAGAACCGTTATTAGAAATTAATTCTAAAGATGCTTTATCTTTGAAAATCAAAAATGATGAAATAGTAAAAATTAAATCCAAAAGAGGGGAAGTTCAAGCAAAAGTTCAGATTACTGACAAAATTAAAGCAGGTACAGTTTTTTTACCAATGCATTGGGGTTTTAGTCAAAAAAATATGTGTGAAGTAAACTCTTTGATGCATGAAAAGTCATGCCCGATATCAAAACAACCGGAATTAAAAGCATGCTCAGTAATAATTGTTCCAATCTAGGCAATAATCTTATTTCAGAATCTCATCAAATGCTCTATCTAAATTTTTGTGTTCATGACTAGGCCTAACTAATTTGCAAAAAGCAAATCTATCTAATTCGTTTAAATTTCTCCATTTTTCAACTGAAATATTAATTCCCCTTGAAAGTGCCGATTTTACAACTTGTTCAGGAACTTTATTTTTATTTTGCCAAGGTTGATTAATTGAAATTTCTATTTCTTTTGCTTCTCCATATTTTGAATTGGATGTAATTTCTTTTAAAAAAATTTTTAAATCAATGAGATCGTTTTTTGAATCTGGCCAATCTACTATCTTATTTTTTTCTATTAAATTAAAATCTTGCCAATGAGTAAGTTTTAATTTGATTCCAATTAAATCAAGTTTCCTTCTTACACACAAAGGAATGCATCTTAAGTCTTTAATAAAATCATCCTCGAAATTAAAATAATGATTTGATTGACTGTTAACCAAAATTAGATTGATATTTATTAATAAATTAATGCTAAGCATAAAAAATTGATATTAGCTTTATTAAAAATTTTATTTTTTGTATTATTGAATAAATTGCTAAATGGAAATGGATAAATCTTTAACTCATATTAATGAAAAGGGAGAAATGAACATAGTTGATATTTCTGATAAAGAAGAAACTAAAAGAGAGGCTTTAGCAGAAGGATACATTAATTTAAACAAAGAAATATTAGAAAAAATAAAATATGAAAAAATTAAAAAAGGTGATATTTTTGCAGCGGCTAGATTTTCTGCAATAAATGGTGCAAAAAAAACCTCAGAACTTATTCCTCTCTGTCATAATTTATCATTGAATAAAATCACAATTGATTTTGAAATTTGTGAATCAATGAAAGCAATTAAAATTATTGCTTTTTGCAAATCTCATTCTAAAACAGGTGTTGAGATGGAGGCTCTTACCTCAGTTTCAATAGGTCTTCTCACTCTATATGACATGCTTAAAGCTTTAGATCCTTTTATGACTATTGATAATATTCGCCTTTTAGAAAAAAAAAGGTGGTAAAAATGGAATATTAAAAAGAAGTTAAGTACTCACAATGATGGGAATTGATATCAATAATCAGGGTCTTTATTTAAATGATGCTATTAAAAAAATCTTGGAAGAGATAGATACTTTAATAGTGAATAATGAAACTTTACATAATGAAGAGATCAATTTAGACGAGGCACTTGGAAAAGTTTCTATGGAGGAAATCTTATCTGAGGAAGATATACCAGGTTATAGATCATCAGTTATGGATGGATATGCGTTAGGAGAATCAACTAAAGGGAATAAATGGAAAATTGTCGGAGAGTCTTTTCCGGGAAAGCCATTTAATGATCTTCTAAAAAAAGGTGAAGCTGTAACGATTAGTACAGGTTCATTTGTGCCAGATAATTGTTTTTATGTGATACCTCAAGAACAAGTTTCTTTAGAACTTTTGAACGGAAATGAGTATATTGTTAAAAAAGAAAAATCATCTAAAAACTCTTGGATTAGAGAAAAAAATGATCAAGTATTTAAAGGTGAAATATTAATCAAGAAAGGGGTAAAGATTACACCTGGGATCTTAAGTAAATTAGCAAGTTGTGGGATAAGAACTATAAAAGTTAGTAAAATTTCTAAATTAGGTTTACTAATTACTGGAGATGAACTTATCAAATCAGGAACTGCAAGAAAGAAAGGAGAAATATGGGAAAGTAATAGTATTTTGATAAAATCAATCGCAAAAAATCTTGGATTTGAAATTAATGAAATTCATATAGAAAAAGATAATTATCAAAATATTAAAAATTCTCTTAGAAATATTTCTGAATTTAATGATGTAGTTATTTCAGTTGGTGGGATATCAGTTGGTAAAAAAGATTTTTTAAAAGATATTATTAACGAGATAGGAGAGATTAAATTTTGGAAACTATTTTTAAAGCCAGGGAAACCATTTGCTTTTGGATTGATAAATAAAAAAATTCCTTATTTTGGATTACCGGGGAATCCCGTTTCAGCAGCTATTACTTTCATCCAACTTGTGTGGCCCGCGCTTCAGAAACTTGAAGGAATTACTAATATTGAATTCCCTCTTAGGATTAAGGTTAAGCTGAATTCTGATTTAAAAAGAAGAAAAGGAAGACCTGAATTGCTTAGAGGAAAACTTATTGTTAATAAAGGAGGTGAATTGATTGCAGATATTTCTGAAGAACAATCCTCATCAAAGATTAGTTCAATATCTAATTCAGATTTATTAATAGAAATACCTTCTGAAATTGATTTTTGTCAAAAGGGAAATTTATTATGGGCACAACTTTTAAAAAATAATTTTTTATAATTTAAAGCCTAATTCAGTATTCTTTTTTACCCATGAGGATCCTTTGAAAGTCCATTCTTTTTTCCAAAAAGGAACATTGTATTTTGTAAATTCAAGTATTTCTTGGAGATATTTATTTGCAATGCCTCTATGATTTGCACTTACTGCTACAAAAATTATAGGTTCGTTAGGGTAAATGAAACCTATCCTGTGTAAGAGAAGAATACATAAATCATCCTGTTTTTCAGAAATTTTCAATAAATATCTTTTAATATAATTTTCGGTCATTCCTTTATAATGAACAATTTCTAGTTTCTTTAAATCATTTCCAAATTGATCAAAAGGCCTTACTCTTCCAATAAAAAGTGAGTTTGCTGAATTCTTATTGTCCTTATCCCAAAGTTCGAATTCTTGATAAGGATTAAAAGTTTCTTCTAGGATTTTAAATTGTATTCTTAATTTATCCACCGGTAAACATTGGCATAAATGCCACCTCATCATCTGGATTAATCTTCGCATCCATGTCTTTAATTTCTTGATTAATAGAAACGATAATATTATCTTGAGGTAAATTAGAATTAATTAACTTCCAAACATAAAAAACCTTCATTTGAGAGCCTTCAATTGTAAGAAATTTTTCATTCCATCCTAGATCTTCAGCGATACTAGATAATAAAACCACCTTAATTTTGTTAGATTTTTCACTTTCCATCTATAGTAATCTAGTAACTAATGGTTTAATTTTAAGTGGTTTCTATAGCTTTGCTTACTGTTTCTGATACTCGTAACACAAAAAATGATGAGAGTGGAAATTATCTACTTCAAGAGGCTGAGAAATCAGGACACAATATCTTTAATAAGAAAATTTGCAAAGATGATATTTATTTAATTAGAAAATATATAAGCGATTGGATCTCAGATCCAAATATTGATGTGATTATTACAACAGGTGGTACAGGCATTACAGCTAGGGACGTTACTCCTGAAGCTGTTAGACCTTTATTAGATAAAGAGATTGATGGTTTTGGGGAAACTTTTAGATTTTTATCATTTAAAAAGATAGGAACAAGTACTTTACAAAGTAGGTGTATTGCGGGGTCTGCAAATGGTAAGTTTTTATTCGTTTTGCCAGGATCTAAGGATGCTGTGATTACAGGTTGGCAAGATATAATTTCTTATCAACTTAATGAAAATACAAAACCTTGTAATTTAATAAATCTCATTGATAGGTTAAAAAAATAATTCTCTAGTTTATTTATTTATTAGAAATTGATTTGAGATTACTTTTTGATTTTTTATGCATTTAAGTAGATAAGGATCTTTTATTTCATTTTCTAATTGAGATAATTGTTCAAAACTATTATCATTCCAAATACTCCCTAAAGAAAAAATTGCATATTTAGCGATTTCTAATTCTTTATTTAAAGAATATTTATAGAGCAATTTACAAACTATTTCGCTTTCTCTTCTTTTTAAGATTGAGATTATCTTGTAGTTAATTTTGAAATTATCGTAAATTTTTATTTGATCAATAAAATATAATAATTTTTCATCAGTTAATTGATGAGCTTTGAAATGAAGAATATTAAGGCCTGCAATCCAAAAATCTATTTCGCAAATATCGAATATTTCTCTAATTAATTCAAGTTCGATTTCTCCTCCCCAGGGCTCTAAAGCATTTATTATATGAATACTTAACTTATTATTTTGATAAAGATTTTTAAGCAAAAGATCTTTTGCTTTTTTTTCATTTGTTAATTTTAGGGCCTCAATAAATTCAACTTTAAGGCCAAATTTTTTTATCATCTTTTCAAGTAAAAAATATCCTTTCCTTTCTTGCATACCTATCTTTTCAGCAATAACTTTACGAATCTCAAAAGATAATTCCAATGAATAGTAGGAAAATAGAATATCAAGATCTAATTTTTTTGAACCTAATCCATTTAAAACTTCTAATATTTCAGATTCACTTTTGCTCATTAATATATTTTTAGGTTTTTAACTTTGCATTAAACTTGTTGATTAAAATTTCTTTGATTAAATTATAAATTTCATGTTTACTAACTTTTTTAAATTCTGTTTCACCTAAGGTTTGCAGGTGATCTTGTCTTCCTCCAATACTGACATTATATCCATCCTCAGTTCCACCTCCCTCTTTTTTTACCTTTGTACCGGTCATGCCAATACCACCCATATGAGCTTGTCCACAATTATTTGGACAACCTGTCCAATGGATTTTAACCTCCTCTGATAATTCAAGTTCTCTATCTAGTTTTTCAGAAACATTCCTTGCTATATCTTTGGTATTTGCAAGAGCAAAGCTACAATATTTACTCCCTGTACATGAAACGGTACTTGCTGAAAAATGGGATGGATTTAATCTGAATTTATTAATAATTTCTTCATCACCAAATTCTTCTAAAATATTATTTTTTAGACCAACAATAATTAGATTTTGATCTTCGGTTAGTCTTACTTCACTTTGTCCATATTTTTCACTTAGTCTTGCAATTTCTTGTATGTCTTCTACACATAACCTCCCTACAGGAATATGTAATCCAGCAAAGTAAAGATTGTTTTGTTTTTGTCTATTAATCCCAAATAAACTTCTTTGTTTTTCGTTGAAAATTGAGCCTGGATCGTTCGACAAAGTTCCAAATTTTTCTTCTACAAGTTTTCTAAATTTTTCGATACCTATAGAGTTCAAATAATATCTAAATCTTCCTTTATTTCTTAGGAATCTATCTCCATTATCTCGCCAAAGGGAACAAATAATTCCAGTTATTTTGCATATATCTTTTTCTTCTACCCAGACATCTAGAGGTAAAGCATAAGCATTCAAAGTTGCTGACAATATTCCTCCTACCCAGACACCAAAGCCTAATATTCCATTTTTAAAAACAGGATGAAAGATAATATCATTATGTAGAAGAAAATTATCTTTTGCTCCTGCAACTGCAGTATTCCACTTCCTTGGTAAATTCGAGAATTCGGGGTTTCCATTACCAGAATTTGTTAAGTAATTTTCTAATTCAGAAGTATATTTTCTTGTATCTATAATTTCTTCAGGATCAATTCCCGCTAGTGGATTGCCAGTAACATTTCTTGGATTATCCATTCCAGACTGGACGGATGTAATATCAACCTCTCTAAGTCTTTTAATAATATCTGGTAGATCATTTATCAAAACCCCCCTTAATTGAATATTTTGCCTAGTTGTTATATCTGCAGAACCGTCTTCTCCATATCTAGCAACTATTGACGCGATCACTCTCAACTGTTTTGAGTTTAAAATTCCATTGGGAACTCTAAGCCTCATCATAAATCTTCCGGGAGTTTTTGGTCTCCAAAAAAGGCCATACCACTTTAAGCGCATTTGCAAATCTACTTCATCAATCTCTTCCCATCCTTTAAGAGCATAATCATCTAACTCTTTAAAAATTTTCAGACCATCTTTCTCCGCCTTTTGCTTTTCAATCTTATTTAATTTTTTATCATTTAAATAATATTGCATATTAATTTTTATTCTTTTATTCTTATGAGATTTTAGACAATTTAATGTTTCCTTATATACAAATGTCAATAAATATTGATTATTTTTTTGACACCGAATTCCATATTTTAGGAAACTCTTAAGCTCATAAAAACATAAAGGCTTTTTCTTGGCCGGAACACTTATCCGTAATTATGAGATACTTCTGTCCATCCTTTTTGGTGTAGTTCGTGCCACTTTTCCCAGGCTGAATCTATGTTAAGTTTTTCAGAGGATTTGTACCCTCCTGGTTCTCCAAGGTGATTTGTGTAGAAAAGATGGGTATGAATTTTTAAATTAGGTTTAGGAGTATTTTTGCATTCTTCGAAAAAGATCATTCTACTTCCTTCGGGATTTAGTAGACATCCGCTTGGGATGCTAGTGCTACAACCAAATGAGTAATTAGGCTTCATGCTTTCACCTTAATAGGCTATTTTAATATTAATACATTTGTACTATAAAATATAACCTTTTTGTTTTGCTGTCAATTCTTTTAGGGTAATGTACTTATTTACTAATAATGATTTTGTTTTTTAATGAAAAAGATAATTTAGTTGAGCTTATGAATTACAGGGAAGATTTAGAAATCAAACTACAAAAAGTAACACTTGCGATACAGGAGGTTGTAGAGGATGTCTATAAGACTGAACAGGAGAAGCAAAAAATTATTGGCAAACTGATTGACTTTAAAGAAGCAATAATATCAAAAGGTATTGAACTTCATATTGAATTAGAAGCAGCCTAGAAATATTGCAAATCTCATGAATATTTAAATGCTTTTAGAATATTGGTATTAACAGAGAAGGTTAATTATCAAATGCAGCCAGGAACTTTTGAATTATTGATTATAGTATTTATCTTTTTAGGTCTTCAAGCTTGGTGGATTATCCCAATAGTTATTAAAAATAATAAATTAAATAAGACAGGTAAGGATTTAAGAGAGGAAATTAAGCAATTAGAAAAGTTATATAAAAAATAAATTAGTTTATTATTTTTGCAAGTTACCTATTATTACCTAAACTTAAATATCTAATGAAATTAAAAAAAAATTATTCCATTATTCTCCCTTTTTATAGGGACTTTAGCTTTACCATACCCATCTCTTGCTGAAGAAAAGATTGAATTTATACCCCTTATCCAAACTTCAAAAAGATTAAGTGGCAAAAACTTTAATTATCAATAAGATAAGCCTGAATTAAGACTTTTAAAAGTGAAGATTCCAGCAGGGATTGAGACCCTAATCCATAGGCACCTTGCCCCAATTTTGATTCATGTAAAGAGCGGAAGATTAAAGCACGTTAGGGGTGAAGAAATTAATTTCTTTAAAGCATGCGATACATTTTTGGAGAGTAATGATGGGGACGTCCACTATGTGAAAAATGTTGAAAAGAAGGCGGTTTTACTTCATGTGGGTGTTGTATCAGTAGTTGGAATGCCTACGACCATAAATAAATAATATTTTTCTGTAATTTGTTCAATCTGCATTTTGAGGATTGAACTTTTTATGAAGAGCAGCTGTAGTGAGATACGCCTCCATAGTTAAAGTACTTGCTTGGCTTTAGTCGATTATATTTTTTATCTATTTCTGAGGGTTGTTCTATATATGGATTACTAAAGACATCCTGTAACTCTTTTATTTTTTTGTAATTTCCTTTTTCAGCTTCTTCATATGCGGGAACAACCATCCATTCGCGCCAAGTATAAACTGGATTAAGGGATTTCATTGATGCTGATTTTGATTTAATATTTCCCTCTTTCTTCAAGATTGATTGCCAATTTTCAAGCCATACTTCCCACCTATTATTAAGTTCATCATTAATTGGTAAATAGAAACAGTCTTTTAAAGAATCTAAGTTAACAGGAATTTCAGAGAGTTTACGGAACAAAATTGTATAGTCTGCTTTTGAAATGATCATGAGATTAAAAAATTCATTTATTAGAGTTTCGTTGTAATGTTCTAAGCCAAGCTTGTTTGCCCACATTTTCTTCAACTCTTTGTTCATCAATTCTGAAAAAGCCTTTTCGATTTGATCTAACTTTTCTTGATCTTGTTTGCTTTCTGAAAGTAATGGACTAAGAGAGGAACAGAATGTTTTAAAGTTGATTGCTGCAGCAGAGGGTTGGTTAAAAAATGAGAAATGTTCACCTCCACCTGTCCAGGGTTGAAATCTTGGATCAAATAATTCACAGAATCCAAAGGGGCCATAATCCAAGGTATAACCCCCCGCAGCACAATTATCACTATTAAAATTACCCTGGCAATAACCAACTCGCATCCAATTGGCTATAAGTGATATGAGTCTTGATCTGTATAAAGAAGCCAGTTTTATTACTTTACTTTCAATTGAAATCTCATAATCAATTTCATCTTCATAATTTCTATCAATAAGATGTTGAACGATCATCTTTAGTTCATTGAGGGCACCATCATGCGCATTATTACGAACTCGTCTTGCAAAAAGTTCAATCTGGCCTACACGTAAAAAAGATGGAGCGACTCTCGTAGTAATTGCCGCTTGATTATCAATCATGATGTCAGGTTCAAAATACCTGGCCCCTTTGGAGTACCACGGTCTTCTAACTTTTTCTGAACGTGAGACATAGAGTGTTAAAGATCTTGAGGTAGGGATTCCCAAGGAATCCATTAATTCCTGTGCGAGAAATTCTCGTACGCTAGACCTTAAAACGGCTCTACCATCTGCTCCACGACAGTAGGGAGTTGGGCCTCCTCCTTTAAGTTGCATTTCCATTCTTTTCCCATTGAATAAACCTTCAAAAACAGAAATTGCTCTGCCATCGCCATAACCATTGCCAGTGCCAAAGGGACATTGTTGGGTATATTCAGTTCCGTAAATTGATAATGCATAACCTGTTGCCCAACCAACAGGACTCATTGGATAATCAGCAACAGAAATATCACCTGAGAAAAAAAGACAAAATTTTTGGTCTTTAGTAAGATCTGAGCTTAGTCCTAGTTCTTTAAAAAGTTTCTTGCTATGGGAGATATATTCTGGTTCTGGAATAGCAGTTGGGAGGACTGGTACAAAATGACCTGAATATACTGAACGCGGTTTATGATCATTTCCATCTTTTGTTGATTGAGGATCTGCTTTAAGAAAATTCATAAAAGAATAGTCAGATAGTTGAGAAAATTCATAAAAATTTTCAGTAAGCTTTCCTTTTGATGAATCAGATTTGGTTGGCATCAAATTTGTAATTTATTCTTGTAAGCGTTCTAATTTCTTTAAATTAAACACCTAAACGTATTTTATATAGATTTTATTATGTATGGTTTTTTGTCGATAATTTTGAGATTATATAGAAATGAAAAAATAATATTTACCAAAAAAAGTCTGCACTAAAAAATTTTTTGCAAAAAGATTTAAAATCTTAAAAACACTCTTCTTCTACTATGACTATTGAAACGACTATTCTAGATTTTCAACTAAACAATACGTTTAAACAATATGAATCTCATATGAATGCTCAGGAACAACAGTCTATATTTAAAGAAATGGGAGTTAAAACATTTTATATTGGTAAATCATTAGATGATCCTCAAAGAGCAACTGTAATTTTTCAAGGACCAGAAAATGTTTGATATGATATTTTTATGAATCCTGGAACAAAACCTATTGTTGAGGCTTCAGGGCATATTTATGTGGGTACAAAAATAACTCGCTGGATTTCTTGAAAAAATAAATCTTTTATGAATTATCAACTTTTAATTGAATCATATTCTTTTGGGACGCCCCTTTCTGAGCAAGAAATAGAACTTTTAAGTCTGGAACTTGAAACACAAATCATGAACATTAATATATCAACAGAATTTGGCTGTTTTAAATCGGCCCCCTCCCATATTTGCGATGGTCTTAATTTAAAAAAAAATACTTATTGGATTATGTGCCTTGCTGAAATATTAGATTTACATAAACCCCCCAAATTTGGGAAAACGAAAAGTGTAGAGGTTTTCGATTTACTTCTTGAAAAAGGACTTGTTATTGGTTAATTATTTAATTATTTGAGTATTAAAAAAATAAGTTGTTTTCTCTTTATTCTGATAGCATTAACCTAGGTTCAGTTAAATAAATGAAAGATACTAATGAATTGATATTGGGAAATATTATTAAGTTAACCAGATCAAGTGAAAAGAAATTTAAACTGGGAAATTTTAAAGGAGCAATAGATGACAAAATGGAGGCTAATGCAATTTTGAAATCCAAATCTTGTAATGAAAAAATTATTGAAAAATATAGAGAAGAATTATCTAGATTGTATTCCTCAAAATTTGATCTTATATTCGATCATAAGCTGAAAATTGATGAAATAAAGAGAAATGAAATAGTAAAAATGCTGGAACAAAAAAGTAAGGAAAAATTAAAAAGTCTTGATCATAAAGGTGCAATAAAAGCCTTTAGGAGGGCAGAAAAATATTTTTCAAATTAAGATCAATATAAAACTCATAATTTTTATAATACAAATCAAATTTATAAGTTTAAGAATATAAATAATGAAAGGGTTGCTTTTTTTTCAGAATTCGTTTTTCTAAATATAGATCATTTTTGGTACTACTCATGGTTATGCCTCAATCTACCTTGGAAAGCTTATTATTTTTTTTGATACTATCTCTTGTCGCGACTTATATAGTTAATTTAAAGTATGCTTCAAAGTTAAAAATACAGAAGTAGTTTTTTTATTGATCTTTTTCTGAATTTGATTTATTTCTTTGGATCACTCCAAGTCTCTTTGTATAACCAGCTCAAAAAAGTAAGAGTAAGTATATTACCAAATGCATAAGTTATGCCTAATAATGGGTCATAAATATTGGCAATAATCGTCGACATAATAAAGATTATTAACCCTGAAACAACCAAATCCTGAATAGGCAAATGGTTAAAATTTATTGAATTTATCATTTGATAATTTTTTTTAATAGATTAAATTAATTATAAAACCAACAAGACCTTATTTATTTATAAGGTAATATCATCTAAGATATGAATAATTTTAGGATTGCTAAAATAATTATTGTTTTTTCATCATTATCGTATTTGAGTGTTTCTTTTTTAAGAAATTATAATTCTCCAGAAAATATAGAAAAAAGATGTATTCTTAAATTTGAAAAAGATTTTAAAAATAATTTGGAAACATCTCATGAAGAATGGAATCGAATTTTAGATTTAGCTGATAACAATTATTTAAAATGTATGGGAATACCTCAGTATTAATTATGGGAGAGGCAAAGAGAAGAAAAAATTTAGGTATTCTGCCTAGAGAAAAAACTGAAGATATAAAGTTGCCTCAACTTGATAAAAAAGCCATACAACAAAAAGTAAGGTCTACATTGTATAAATATCCAATTATCCCTTTTCTTTTTTATGGAGCTGCAATATTGATCCTAATCGGAGGTTTATTTTATGTTTTCAAATCCTTCAATATAGCTTAATTAAAAGGATTATTAATTTTGATATTTTAGATCTTTTGGCATAATCAATTAAAAAAACTTGAAGGATAATAAATTTAGTAATTTTTATTGTGCAAAAATAATCAAAAAATAATTTATGAGAATTATTTACAATTGACACCATCATATGGTGTTGTAATTTTAGATTAAATTAAAACTATTTATGAAAAAAATAAATAAAAAATATGATGAAATAATGCGTCAAGCTGATAATGCAGTTGGAAGAAAAGAAGTAGTTAGTTTATTAAAAAAAGCTGCAATAATTATGTCTAAATCTGAGGAAAACTTAGCTGCTTAAATTAAAAAACTATTTTATTAGGATAAATAAAACACCATAAAGAACGATTGATGAGGATGCAGCCATAATGATAAATGGTAGTATCATGCCTGAGTTTAACCATCTTAAAAGTCTAATTTTTTTTGTTAATTACTCTTGGCATCTTTTCTGAATCCCTTAATTGCAACCTAACAAATAAACAAATAGTGTAAATGATTAATTAATCTTTTTAAATATCATTCTTTAGCTATTTTGGAATGAAATTTTCTAAAGAAAATTATTTTATTTGCATCCGTATTTTTTATCTTAAGAGAAATTTTTAGGTAATTAATACCTTGTGTTCTTCAAATTTCTTATGCAAGATTTAGAAACATTATATTTCTAAATAATGATTAAAAATTTTAAAGAGGGTCCTGAATAATTTAAAGATTATGATTCAGAACTGTTACTTAAGATTCTTAATAAGACATCACTGGAGAATGAAAAAGGTCATGATAAAGAACTATTTGTAGATGAAAATTGGAAAATTAATTCAAAAAATATGAGTAATATAATTCCTTCAGATCATTCAAATTTAAAAAGAATATTATCAGATATTTTTCCAAATAAAAAAATATTGATTCAGGATAATAATGATGGGTCGCAAACAATTTTCTTATCCTAATTTAGGAAATATTAAAACCTTATTTCTACTATCTATTAAATATTTATTTTTTTAAAAAAATTTAGTAAAAATTACTCTCGCGAAATTTTTTTAAAGATGTTATTGTTCGATAACGTTCATCCAAGTTTATATCTCTGGACGCATGAAATGGGAATAGGGAACGGGATTCTCATTAACTGCAAAAGACCATGAATAACCTCTTACAAATAAGAGAAAAAATCAAAAGAGCCAATAGGCTATATGAAGCCCAACTTTTGGCTACTAAAAGTGGAGAAGTTACTCCATATAGAAGATCCGTCTTTGAAGAAAGAATCAGGAAAACACAAAAAGAAATGAAATTGAAAGACTCAAAAAATTAAATTCTGTTTTGAAACTGATCAATTAAGAGGGGGTTTTAACCCTCTCTTTTTTTATTTTTATAAAAAAAACGTAATTATTCATTTATTTTTTCGATTATCGATTATTAAAAAGAAAATAATTTTGAAGCTTTTACTATTGATTTAAATTATATAAATGGCAAATTTAATTCAGTAATTAAGAGGTAAATAAACATGTTTAAAAAGAAAAATAAACAAATTAAAACCGCACACAATAAATCAAATTTAGATCAAGTTTTATGGTTTATAGAAAATTATTTACCTCAAAAGAAAGATCGAGGTGTTCAAAAAAAATTGTATATGGATAATCTAGAAGTAGAGACTATTAAGATATTTTCTAAATTAGCATCTATAGGTTCTAAAAGATTATTACCAACTTCAAAAAATACGACAATCTCTTTTACCTTTGGTAATTGGGCCTTGCCTTACCTGAAATTGCTTAAGAAAATAGGAATAGCTAAGTAAGAAAATTGTGATCGGCTAGAACAGATTTATCCCGCTAAAAAATAAATAAAGATTAAAAAGTCAAAGAAAGTTCTTTTTGAAATTTAAGGAGGAATACTTACTTTACATAAAAAATACAATTGCTAAGTTTAAGATAAGAGATCTATTCATCAATGTTTCTAAATTATCTGCCTAGTGAAATGGTTGAAGTTGTTGGTTTGACAATGATTTTTTCATTTCTAGTTGGAACTATCTTAATTTTGTTATTTACATCAGATCAGGCAAATACAAAGAATCTATATTTAAAGAAGGCTAAATAAATTTTAAATAATTTGTTTATCTACAAAAGACCTCTGTTTTTAATAAAGTTAACTCGCAGGTGTAGAACATAATTTTTAATATTGATACATAAACAAATTTAAGATTATGGGCGAAGCTAAAAGAAGAGAAGAACTAGGATTGCCACCCAGACAAAAAAATGAATTAAATAAATCTGATAGATACCTTGCATGGCTTCCAATTACTAAATCAAGAATTAAAAAATACCCTTACATGGGTGTAGCAACAATGGCATTAGGAGCGATAATTTTCTTAGTAAGTGGGGGTGCAAATAGTATTAATTAGTTAGATTTTGGCTTGATTTAGAATATATTTAAGATTTTTTTTTGTAATAGTTTAACGCCAGATATTATTGAGATTATTGAAGCTATACCAAGAAATATCGAGTAAAAAGGTTGCAAATTAATAATGCCAAAATTACCCGTATGCCATTTTATTAACCAAAAAGCATCTACTCCTAATGGTTGAAGAATACTATAAATAGTCCCAGATACAATAGTAATTAGTAAGGGGATTGCTGAAATTGCGGTTATTTTTCTGTGAATTTTTCTTTGATTTGTTTTTAATTTTTCCATCTATTTCCTCAAATAGATATGTAATTCTTTTTCGTTTTTGCATGGCATCCATTTATCTTGATTCTTATGTATTCCTTCGCAACCTAGTTCTAAAGCCCTTTTTTCAGCTTCCTCCTCAGAAAGAAATGTACCCCTCATATGTGCAAGAGAATAATTATTGAAATTTAGAGATAAGAAAAATAAAAAAATAAAAAATTTAAAATTTCTAAGAATAATACGCATTTTTAACTTTTGAGGATAGAGTCACAAATACTAGATGGATTTGCTTGTTTAACTATTTTTAGTCGTTTGATAAGTTCGTCTCGATCTATTTGATGTTTTAAATATTTAATACATAAATTTTTTTCCTGATATACCACTGCTATTGGTGCAATCTTTAAAGCAATAGCAAAAGTACCAATAACTAAAAGAATGTTTGTAGCTAGTCGAGTATTTGGTCTAAAATTTGATCTCATTCGTATTCTTTATTTCTGTCAATAACTTCTCTTAAATATATATCCTTTAGCTCGTCATTGTGTCCATTTTATTTTGCAAATTTCTCTAATTCCTTTAACTCTTTTTCTGTCATTAAGCAGATTTGGGTATATTGTTTTTCATATCCTCAATTTGGTTGATTAATTCATCCAACCATTCTGTATTATTTTCGGATCTTTTTTTTAAATATGTAATTTTAGGTTGATTTATTTCTAGTGTCTCATAATCTCCACTCATAATTTGCCCTTAAATTATACTCTGCATAATTTATCTAGAGAGATTATGCACATCAATAGGTTCTATTACTTATTAGACATTTACCTTGAGTAACAAGTCGCTTTTTTAATAGTATAAATATTAAGGAATTTATCTCTAAAAAATATGGCAACTAATGAAGAACTAGAAAAAAGAATTGAGAGTTTGGAAAAAGAAGTACAACACATAAAAGCTGTTCTGCAATATCAAATGAGAAATAAGAAAAAATGATTTATTCTTATTGTATAAAAATTTCTTTTGTTCAGATAAGCATTTTCTTTTGGTTGTTTTGGGTACCTAATGTCAAAGCTAAATATTAAAAATAAGTTCATAATTAATCACTTTTTAAAAAATAACTTTAGTCATTGATATTTAGAACATATTTGTTTTTATATATATAAAACTACTTGATATGATTAACTCAATAGTTATCACTTTGTTACTATTAGGCTCTTTAGTCGCTTACAAAAGACTCAAAAGAAAGAAACGGCAATTTCAAGCACCACCAACAAATCAGCTTCCTAGTTGAAGATTAAATTCCGTCTTCGTCTTCTCCGAAAGGATTGTATCTAATATCCCAGATGAGAACTACTGCTATAGATAAAAGCAATAGGCCAAAAATAACTTGATAAGGTGGAAATAACATCAACGGAGTATGACAATTATCAATAAGCTTTGCTTATGAAAATTTTAATGGGTAATCGATATTGTTTGGTTCTAAATGTTTTACATAACATGCTGTTGTGCAATCTACTCCCTCACTATTGATGCTACAAGAAGTTATACATTCGAAAAAACTTTCCAAAGCATCTGAATCTTTAATGTTTGAATAAATGTCTTTTTTCATGTGAGATCTTCCATTTTGAAGCTTATCTAGCAATTAATTTTTAATAATGTCAAATTTTAGGTAAAGTACCTATTCACTATTTTTTAAAAAAAATATTTAATCTATAAGTTTTTTCCACCATTTCTCCAATAGTTTTTTAAGTTCGTTTCTCGCTTCTTCCATAGATTCAACCCTAGAGCCTTTCATAACTGGCTTCCTTGATCGCTTAAAAACTCAAAAATAAGAAATTAAAGTTGCATTAACCATAGAAGAGTTTTTAGGATTATCTTCAAAAGGTTCAAATACATTAATCCTTGATCTTGCTTTATTGATTAAAGTAAATTTTTCCATAAAAAAAGGGCGTTAGCTTCGCCCCAATCAAAAAGCGGGATAATCCCCATCACCCAGCCTTTTTAAAATCTTAGCACTACATATGGTGTTTGTAAGTATTTAAAATTACCTATTGATGGGGTTGTTTGTTTCTGTTTAATTTGTCATTATAGGAGTCCCCATCACCTAGGCTCGTAAGAGTCTTTTTTTTTGCTATTTTTTCCTACTAGGCTTAAGCTCTTTTTAATTAGTATTTAAAGACTTTTTATTTAAATTTTAAATTCGATAATTAATAATTAAAAAAATAATTTTATTCATGCAAACTTACATCGTACACTGGCAATTTCCAGATCAAGAAAGTCATATGCAAGGGGCCGAAGCTTTTGCGGGTTTTGTTGAAGGAGGATGCGAAGGTGATGAATTTGATGGGTTTAAAGTTCTTAATCGAGTAGTAAATCCTGAGGGAGCTAATGGTTGGGCAATAGTTGAATCTTCAAATCATCAGAACATTTGGAAATGGAGTAGTATCTGGGTCGATAATTTTGGCGTAGAAATTGAAGTTACACCAGTTTTAACAGATAAAGAATTTCTTTCCGTCCATAAAGAAATTGCAGCTGCTTCTAATTAATTGTTAAACTTTTAAGTTATTCATAGTTGATTTAATATAGAAGAATATTGCCTGTTTTTTGGAGAAAATTTTCTTCTCAAGAAATTGAAAGTCAATACAATTCAATAAAAATGCTTCTAGCTGAACCTGAAAAGTATAAAGACGCCATTAATGCAATTAAGAAAGATATTGCATATATACTTGTAGAGCTTAGAAAAAAACTTGAGGAAGAAAATATTACTTTATGAACTAAAGGCTAACTGTATGAGAAAGGTCTATAATTTTTAATTTTTTTGAATAGAAAGCGAGAAAATTGGTGCAAAAATCAACAAATGGTTATAAGGTTGAAATTCTATCGAGCATCAATATATCTTGAGCATGAATTATATCGTCTTTTCTTCATCAGAGCAATCTCTATAAGATTCAATTTCAGCTTGAACCCTTCTCTTATAAACTGCTTCGATGTAATCCATTTCTCTCTTCTCTTTATTGAGGATTGTGAATGGTAATTTTTTAAAACTCATAATTAGTTACTCCTAATAAACTAACCAAGAGAATCTAAATCTCTTCTATGGTGAACAGTATTCGATTCATTGCTTGCCACTTTCTGTTCTCTAATTAAATCTGCAAGAGTTGGATAATCTTTAGCATTATCAAGGTCTCTTATATTTTTATCTTGAATTGCGAATGGTGATCTTTTTAAATTCATGATTATTACCTCAAAATTTTTGTTGGATTCTTATTACAGAACCTGGATGGTCATGTACGTAAGTATTAAATTCTCTCGCAAGCATAAGGCAATCGTATGCATCGCGGGCATAAAAGCCTACTTGATGAGTATTATTTGATGAATCTTTGTAACTCAATAAATATTTATTACATGATTTTATCGGTGTGGAAGGCATTTTAGATGATTACTATTTCTACTAAGTTCTAACTAGACATGCAAAGCAACCGCTTATTAAAGATGTACGGTTTGAGGTACAAACATATACGGATAGAGGACCAACAATTAAATTTTAAAAAGGGTAATATGCAACCAATATTCACCAAATTAACAGGTATTTAACTCTTAATTTATACTTTTTATCTTTAAATCAGATTGATTTAAATAATAAAACATTCACATTTAAATAAATATTAAATTAGATTAATTCAAAAATGCTTACTAAGGAAATTTTCGTGGATGGAGGTAACTTTTCATCTCCGTTTTATAATTTTTATTACGACGCTCAAGGAACACAACCCATTGAAAATCTTAGTCTTGATATTTTTACTTCTTATAAGTTTTACAGGCTAAATAATGTAGGTAGTCATCCTTTTTACATCAAGGAAAATACTGGGAGCAATAAAGGCTTAAATTTTACAGGAGATGGCAGCAATACTTCTGGCATTAAAAATGAAGAAAATTTCTTACTTTCTTTTGATACAGATATTGATTTAAAAGCTTCTATTAGTTATTTTTGCACTTCTCACGCATCAATGAATTTTGAGGTAGAAATAACTGCCCTTGAAAAAATAGCAAATATTGAAAATAACTCTATTGTGAGTAATCTAGAAATTGGGAAAAACTATACTTTATCTTCCATAAGAGACTTCGATGGAAATTTTCATGCAAAAAAAGGAATCACTTCCGATGTCGTCAAAGTTGCCTATAAATATCAAGGTTTGTTTGATGTTAATTCAGATGGGACTAAAGAAGCCATATATACAAATAAAGAATCAGGCCGTTGGGTAACAGCCGCGATTGATAATTCAACAGGAGAAATTGATTATGGGGATCATGGAGAAAATGGTACAACAAGAATTGTAGGGATTTATATCGATCCGCTCGTAAAATCTGGCGAGGTTATTCAAGGAAGTGACTTCGACAGTCAAAGAAGATTCCAGAATGATCTGCAAATTGATAATTTAATTGCAAAAACTGCAGGTGATTTTGATGGAGATGGGTTTCAGGAATTTTACTGGAAAACTACAGATGAGACAGCATATTTAAGAGCTCTTATGCATGCAGATGGAAACATCCAATATGCTAACTATCAATCTGAAGTTCAAATGAGTGAATATTTAACAAATAATGGATTTGAATCTATTATCAGTGAAATTATTCTGTAAAGATGAAGCTCCTAAAGCTTGACTGCTAATTTTTGCGATAAATATAAGAACTTTTTATATCTTAAATAAATTTTAAAAATAGCAATTAATTCGAGATTTCATTTTTATGCTTTTGATCGGTTTTATTATAAATAATTAGCGCCAAGAATTACTCTAAGCTTTATCTAAGAGATTATTTCAGCAATAGAATCACTTAAACCATTATTTGTTAAATATTCTCTCATCTGCTCTTAACTTTGGTAATTAGCATATCTGATATTTCCATCTGCATGCATCAATGCTCTTAAATAAAAACTAGTATTATTTGTTTTCCAGTTAAGCAATAATCTCTGAGATTGTACTCTCATCGAATCCATTATCTGTTAGATATTCAGTCATCTGCTGTTCATTTTGATAGTTCGCATAACGGATATTTCCATCAGCATGCATTAATGCTCTTAAATAAGCAGAGTTATCAGATGTCCTCCAGAACACTTCTCTAACACCATCACTATCAAAATCATTAGATAATTTTGCTACCAGGTTGTCAATTTTTAAATCATTCTGGAACCTTACCTGACTATTTAAAGCGAGGCGATCTTCGTTATCGTCATCAAAATCTCCATCTCCATTAAGATCAACGTAGCGATCAGAACCTGTTGCTCCAAATTGTGCAGGAGCTGGTGTCACTCCATCAGGTAGAAATCCATTATTTTCTAATCCTACTGCTATTAATGGATCGTCATAGATGCCGACAACACGCGTTGTTCCTTTTTTTCCGTAATCTGAATAATCAATTTTTCCTGTTTCTGGATTTATCGAGGCAGTAACCCACCTACCGCTTTTCATATTGGTATAGATTGCTTCTTCTATCCCATCACCATTGATATCTAAGGTGTGTTGGTATTTATAGGCAGCAGCAGTTTCTTCATCATTTGATCCCGCATGTAAATTACCGTCGTAATCGCGGATATGAGAAAGTGTATAGTTTTGACCTTGAACTAATTGAGAAACAATTTTCTTAACTCCATTAACATCCTCAACGACTTCAGCGATTTGCTCTTCTAAGGCAGCATCTCTAATGAGAATTTCCGTTGCTGCAACTTGTGTTGTTCTATCAGAGTCAGAAAATAGTTTGATATCGATGGTTTCATAACCTTCCGTTTCTCCATCACTAGCAATTGAATGTTTGAAAGAAAAAGTTCCATCACTATTAACAGTTCCAGAACCAGTTAAAGAGCCATCAGAAAAGTCTGAGAGTGTAATATTAGTTCCACTTAATGACCAATAAAGAGTCGATCCCTCTATTACGTTTTCAGTATTAACCGTTGTGGTGAGAGTATATTCCTCCTGAGGGACGTTTATAGAAGTGGATAATTCATAGATTCTTTGATTTATATCGATAGAAGAACTCGTGACTTCTTCTGCAAAACCCTGACCGTCGGTATATGAAACAATTGCTCTTACTTTCTTACCCTCTTCTGATGATGTAAGAGTGTAAGTTGAATCTGTTCCTATTTGACTCCAGGTTGTTTCATCAGATGATGATTGCCAGACATAAGATAAAGTTCCTGTTCCATCTGGATCTACAGTTGATTCAGTAATACTTAAGTTATCACCACGAACCACAGCACCAGTGGAATAAATAGCAAAGACAGCATCGCCGTCATCAATTAAATCAACCGTAGAAGTCTCGATAGTTTCTGAGAAACCTTGGCCATCGGTATAAGAAACAATAACTCTAATTTGTTTACCTTCTTCTTCTGAGGTGAGGGTATAGGTTGAATCTGTTCCTATTTGATTCCAAGTTGTTTCATCAGATGATGATTGCCAGACATAAGATAAAGTACCAATACCATCAGGATCGAGTGATGATATAGAAATGTTTAATAACTCACCTACTAAAGTTGTTCCATCAATCTCGAAAACTGCATCTCCATCATCAGTTTTGATATCAATTGATGAAGTATTAACTGTTTCAGAGAACCCATGACCATCTGTATAAGAGAGAATTGCTCTGATTTTCTTACCCTCTTCTGATGATGTAAGAGTGTAAGTTGAATCTGTTCCTATTTGACTCCATGTAGTTTCGTCACTGGATGATTGCCAAACATAAGATAAAGTTCCAGTCCCATCTGGATCTGCTGTAGATACACTGATACTTAATAACTCGCCTACTGAAGTTGTTCCAGCAATCTCGAAAACGGAATCGCCATCATCTATTAACTCAACAGAAGATGTGGTTACTGACTCTGAGAAACCTTGACCGTCTGTATAGGTAATTAAAGCTCTAACATACTTGCCTTGCTCAGATGAAGATAGAGCATATGAAGAGTTGCTTCCTATTTGAGTCCAAAAACTATTATCAGACGATGACTCCCAAGCATACGTAAGAGTTCCACCCCCGTCAGGATCTGGGGTGGATTCTGAGACACTTAATGACTCTCCAACTGATGTTGTACCAGAAATAGAAAATACAGCATCGCCATCATCTGTTTTTATCTCAAGTAATATAGAAGTAACAGATTCAGAAAATCCATTTCCATCTGTATAAGAGATAATTGCTCTGACTTTCTTACCCTCTTCTTCTGAAGTAAGGGTATAAGTTGAATCTGTTCCTATTTGTGTCCATGTAGTTTCATCAGAGGATGATTGCCAAACATAAGATAAAGCTCCAGTTCCATCTGGATCTGCAGTAAATTCACGGATAATTAAAGACTCTCCTACCGAAGTTGTTCCAACAATCTCGAAAATGGCATCCCCATTATCTTGTGGGATAAAAAGGTTTGTATGAGACCAAGATCTAATTAGATCGTAAGTATCAATGAAATAATCATTAGATTCAGCTAATTGATTACTGTAATTTGTTGAATTTTCAATTGTTGTTTTAGGTCCAGATCTATGAATACTTTCATTGTTATACACACGCTTAACAGCATAAGTACCTTCATCAAAAAGCCAAATATCAAAGTTGTGATTACTAGTTCCATAATCCCCGCTTAGATCAAGTAGATCCTTTTTTAGATTGATATGATTATCAAAAAACGTTCCAAGTGTAAGCTGTCCATCGTAACCAATATCAATGTTTGTTGGACTATTGTTTATATCAAAGTTACTTGAATAAATAATTCCCGCAGTGAGATCTTTATTGTTAACTGTATGAGTACTTAATTGGGAGTCGTATGTTCCTAGAATAGAAGTATTATTTCCATTCCCATCGGTATAACTAATGTCTAACCTTAGATATTTGCCTTCATCAGCTTCCGAAATTGTATAAGTTGAATTTGTTCCAGCTTCGTTCCAAGACGATTGATCAGTCGAGGTCTTCCACGAATAGGAAAATGTTCCATCACCGTTAGGATCGGAATTGGATTTAGAAGCTGTTAATGTTGTACCTTTTTGTAAATCATTGCCAGTTACGGAAAATTTAGCCTTACCTGTTTCGGACAATTGGCTTAGGAGAGATGATGCCTGTTTTACTGTATCATTAAAACTTATTTCCTCAATATTCTTAAGAGAATCAATTCCCTCGTTATCTGTATCACGATTATCAGATATTACCAGAATCCCATTTGTTGTATCTATTGAATAATTTATATAATCACCGCTAAAGATAACAGTATCATTTCCTTCTCTTCCATCTAGGACGTTATTTCCAAAATTTCCTGTAAGAGTATTATTTAGAGAATTTCCAGTGGCATTAATATTAGATGAGCCTGTAAGAGTAAGGTTTTCAACATTTTCTGAAGCTGTAAAAGTTACAGAAGATTGAATTAAATCTGTTCCTTGAGAAGAATTTTCAGTAACTACATCACTTGTTGAATCAACAGTATAAGTATCATCGCCAGTCCCTCCAACCATCGTGTCATCACCACTCCCTCCATTTAAATTATCGTCTCCATTATTTCCATTTAAGATATCGTCACCAATTCCTCCGTTTAATATATCACTTGCATTATTTCCATTAAGGGTATCATTCCCTCCTTCGCCATTTATGGTATCTGCCCCACCATTACCATGAAGAATGTCATCACCATCTCCACCATTAATAGTATCTGCCCCACCATTTCCAGTAAGGGTATTTGAATTAGAATTGCCCGTTATTGTATCGTTAGCATTTCCTCCAATAGCATTTTCAATTATTGTTCCAGGAGAAATTACTAAGTTACCTGTATAACCTGCTATATCCGAAGAAAATAAACTAGTTGAATTCTTTTCCGATGGTCTTAAGTCTATTGTTTGTTTATTAGCAAATTCACTAAAATCAAGAGTATCGTTACCTGAACCATCAGTTATTGTAAAGGCAGTACTACTTATCCATGTAGACATTTCATTAAAAATTTGACTGTCTGAAGCATTTATATTTGTATTAAAACCGTAAATAGTATCTCCACTTAAGGCATTTATTAATCCATAACCTTGATCGCTATATAGATCATCTATGGCAATTAAATCAGCAACCATAAATGAACTTAAATGAGCATAGGAGGCATCTATTGATGTGTTATCTTGCTGAGAAAAATATGACATTATTGAAGACTGCCAGCTATCATTCGCAAAGGTAACATCATCAGGATAATCTCCCTCGGAGTTGTAGTTTCCTTGATGTCCAAGGCCAAGACCATGTCCTATTTCATGAAGAAAAGTATGATATGTATAGTTACCAAAACCATTAGCTGAATTATTCCAGGAAGAATTTACATTTACAGTTACATAATTCGTATTTCCAGATGATGAAAAAACTTGGCTATAAGCGTTATTGTCGAAATCTCCAAATTGATAATCGGCATCTAAATCAGAAGTAGATTGAAAATCAATTCCCGTTATTAACTCGAAATATTTAAATGCTTCATCTACTAAAAATCTTCTATCGGCGCTTAAACCGTTATTGTCAAAATTGTTTGAAGTATGATTATATGTAATAGATCCATTTTTGGCATGTACCCCTGAGTTGGATAGATTAAATTTAGATCCTGTAAAACCAGAATCATCCCAAAATCCTGTGGTTAGATAATTAGCTAAACTTTGATTTGTCCCTGATGAAGAAGAGTTTAAATTAAAAAATCGATTAGAATGATCAACTTGATGTTGTCCACAAATATCACACATTTAAATCGAAAAACTATCCCTTTAATTTAATTTAGTATAGTCAATCATTAAATCAAAAAATATTAAAAATAGCATTAGATACGATTTCTCAATAAGGAATCTATTTTAGAGGCAGTATTTTGCCAATTAAAACGTTTGGCATTTATTGGTCCAGAATTTTGTGAATAATTTAAAAGACTCACATTTAATAAGACTTCTTCCATTGCAGAAGCAATGGAGTCTGGATTTAGAGGATCAATGTATATTCCATAATCTCCTAAACATTCTTTTAATGCTCCTCTATTCGATGCAATTACAGGCGTTCCGCAAGCCATTGCTTCAATTGCAGGTAATCCAAAGCCTTCCCATAAGCTTGGTATAAGTAGAGCTTTACATGAATTTAAAAGGATTAATTTTTCTTCAGTAGAGATCCAAGATTTAAATTCACATTTATTGCTTAATCCAAAATCATTAATTGCTTGTAATAGATTTTTGGTTAAATGATCTTTAAAGGGTCCAGCAAAAATTACTTTAAAATTACAATTTTTTAATTTTGAAATAGCAACGATAATGTTAAAAAGATTTTTGTGTTTATCATGTCTACCTAATACGAGAATAAAATTTTTTCTTTCTACATCAATCGGGTAAATCTCTTTATGATTAATGCCTAAGGGAATAATTTCTAACTTTTTTGATGGAATCTTAAAAAAACTATTTAATTCATTAGCCGTTGCTTTCGAATTGCACAATACTAACTCTGAATTATGCAGAATAAGAGGAAGGTAAGTGGAATAAAAAATAAATTTCGTTGATAAATTTGGAAATCTTATTGGTATTAAATCATGGGCAAAAACTACTTTTCTTGTTTTAGAAAATATAGGAGATTCTGGTATCGGAGAAAGAAAAAATTCTGGCTTGAGTTTTTTTAGTAATTTTGGAACTTCAAACTGTAGCCATAATTGTCTTTTTAAATGAGAAGGGAGTTTAAAAAAATTTCCGCTATTTTTGTCTCTTGCAAAAAAATAATTATCTTTATCTAGGCATTTATAAATTTCATTAGAAACTACACCTAAACCAGTATTTTGATTAGAAATATATGAGCCGTTGTATACAACAAATGTCACCTTTAAAAAAGTTAAATAATAAAAGGGAGAAATTTTTTCTCTTTATTTAAAATACCTATTGATAAATACAAACCCAAGATATTAAAAAACATAAGAATTAATGTTTTTAAAATTTCTAAGTTTCCATAAACAACAGCTTCTCTAATCAGATCAATATGCAAATAAAATGGATTTAGATTTATTATCCAAGTTAAGCTACCAAGGTTTTCTTTCATGTACAAAATCGGTGATAACAGAAAAATAAGTTGGAGTAATATTGGAACTAACTGATAGATATCTCTAAACTTAGCTCCTAAAAGACAAGTAATTAGTGGGAACCAAAACATAAATAAAAGCAAGTTTATAAAAGGTAATAATCCAAATAATATTGTATTGATCAAAATGCTAAATTTTAAAAAAGCTAAAACAATTAAAACTAAAGAAAATGACTGAAATAGGCTTTGTACTTGAAAAATCCACTCCTCTAAGGAATAAAAAATGGGATCCGTATTCATATTTTTAATTTTTTGTTCATTTTGAATTAGTAAATTTGGTGATGCAGAAATGGTTGTACTTATGCTGTTCCAAATAACCATTCCTATACCTAAATAAAGGGTATATTCGCTTATATCTTGAACCTTAAATACTGTCCCATAAACAAAAGATAGTAAGGAAATAGATAGTAAATTTGATAAGCCAATCCAAAAGCTTCCAAGCTTTGTTCTTACGAAACGTTCCTTAGTTCTTGCATTGGCACTAAACAAACAAACATTTCTAATTCTCCAGCCTTTTTTAAGTGAATAATATACGTTATTAAAGCTAAAGTGTTTTTTATTTGCTTTCATAATAATAATCTAATGCTTCATGAATAGAACCTTGAAAAGAAATCGAACCTTTCTGAAATACGAATCCTTTTTTACAGAACCTTTTAAGAAGTTCATCTGAATGAGAAGCAAAAAAAAAGGTGCCTGTCCTATCTAAAAAAGAATCTAATCTTTTCTGAGCACTTATTTTGAAATTTTTATCTCCAGTAGCAAATCCCTCATCTAAGGCAATAGATTCATGCTTGCCAGATGTTGTTAGAGCAAATTGCAGTCTAGCTTTCATCCCTTCGCTATAAGTTTTAATAGGTAATTTTAGAAATTCTCCTAAACCAGTAAAGTTTACAATTTCCTCGCAAAAATCCTCAAATCCTTCAAGGCAATTATTAATTTGCAAATAGTGAGCTTTTATAGCTGTAAGACCATTTAATTCAATACTTGTTATGAAACTTTTTTCGATAATTGGATAAATCTTTATACTCTTATAAAACTCTCCAGAAGTATGACTATAAATACCAGATATTAATCTGAGAAAAGTTGTTTTACCAGCTCCATTATGTCCTATCAAGGCGATTCTATCTCCCTTAAATACTTTGCAATTTATGTTATTTAAAGCATTAATGTAAGACCCTCCTTTTTTGTTTTTAATAATACCTCCAGTGAAAGTTCGCACTAATTTGTTTTTAAGGGTCCTTTGTTGAATTTTATTTACAGGTATATTTAGAGATACAGATTTCATCTCAATTGCAATTTTTGAATTGGTAGAATTCTTTCTCATATAAATATTTAGATTATCTTTTAATAAATTTCTTAATGCCAAATCACATCATAAGATATAAATAACTTACCTTATTGCTATTAGTTAATAAAGGTTTAAACTTTAATTTCAAACAGTTTTTGATGGAAATAAATAAAAATAAAGAAACCATAATTGAAGATTTAGCTAAATATGGCTTACTAAATCAGTTTTTAAAGACTAAATTATTGGAAAAAAAATTAAATGAGATTACTTTAAGCGAGGAAGAATATGCAACTGCAAAAATAAACTACAGAAAAGCTAACAAGATTGATTCTGAAGAAGATTTAAATATACATATGAAAAAAAATTTTTATACAGAAAAATCAATAAAATATAACATTGAACTGCCTTTTAAAATTTATAAATATTGTAAAAAAGTCTTTCAAAAAAAAGTTTACTCTGAATTCTTAAAAAGAAAGAATTTCTTCGACATTGCTACCTACTCATTAATAAGGGTAGAAAAAGAAGCAGA
Source organism: Prochlorococcus sp. HOT208_60m_813I02 (assembly GCA_002025865.1). Classification (GTDB taxonomy): domain Bacteria; phylum Cyanobacteriota; class Cyanobacteriia; order PCC-6307; family Cyanobiaceae; genus Prochlorococcus_A. The sequence goes on from MWOR01000207.1 coordinate 81,683, forward strand.
AGCTAAGGAATTTTACTTGCAAATTATGGAGGGAGAAAAAACATTTTCTGAAATAGCTTCAAATTTTTCTCTAGGACACGAAAAAAATAGTCAAGGAGTACTAGGACCTGTACAAATGAATAGAATTCATCCACTTCTTCAAGAAAAAATAAATGAATATAAAAATGGTATTCTAAGTATGCCATTTAGAATTGAAGGGAAGTGGTTTTTGATTAGAGTTGAAAACTTTAATGAGGCCAAATTAAATCAACAAATTGAAAAAGAAATTTTTATGCAATTATTAGAAGAATCAATTGTCAAAGAAGCAGCAAATATTGAATTAAAAACCATTTTTAATTAAGATTTGATTAGGACAAGCGAATATGGAAAGAGAAACAGAAAAATTAATAAGGAATATAAGTTTTTTTAAAGGAATTCCTGATAACTTATTTTTAAAAATAAAAGATAATTTAAAGCTAGAAAGTTTTAGTCCTGGAGAAAGATTAATAGATATTTCAATGGTGCCAAATAAAGTATCTTTTATTATCTCAGGAACAATTAGATCTATCTATGAGGATAATAATGGCATTTTTACTTTAGAGAAAGGTGGTTATGGATTCCCAATCGGTGTTGTTTCCCTGCTAAGGAATCAAGGCTGCGAAAATATATTGACTTCTTCGAAAGTTAATTTATTTTCTATTACTGATAAATTCTTTTTTGAATTAATAGATCAAGATGATGAATTCAAAAAATTAATTTTTAATAATGTTTTTTATAGTGAAATAATAGATCTAATAGAAAAATCAGAATACTTTAATAAAAATGAATTAAACGCATACAATTGGTTTTGTAAACTAAAAAATAACTTCAAAATTGCATCGAGAAGTAATTTAAAAGATTCATATTTTTATTTCACAGCTTTTAAAACAACTAATTTCGATATAGGAGATATTTATAATCAAAGTATAAATTTAGATACCTCTGACATTAATAGACAAAGGTATATAAAAATAAAAAAAGTTTTATTGACTAACAAAACAGAAAAAAAACTTATTCAAGAGATTCAAGATAATTCCAAAAATAAGAATTCCAAAAAAGAAATTTATAAGAAAGGTGAGTATCCCTTCAAATCTCAATATTTCGATAAAAATTATGAGAAATTAGAAGCAATTAAAACTGATGATCCAGTTGATGAAGTTGTAAATTTAGTAAATATTATTTGCAATAAATTATCAACATCTTTTAGAAGAGATTCAATTTACAAGTTCGTTAGAGATGAAATTAATCTTGGTAGAGAGATAAATCTTGATTTCTTGGCAGAGATTCTAACTATGAGCGAGATATTAGTAGGTAACACAAAAGTTTCCGCGAAAAATTTAAATAGAGTTCCTTTATCAATCTTAGAATTTAAAAATAAATTCTACATAATTAATAAGACTTCATTAAATAGTATTCAAGTTTATAGTTCTTCAAACGGAATTGAAAACTTTAACACATCAGATTTTCATAATGATGAAATCAAAATTTACGAAGTTTTAATTGTTAGAAAAAAGATAAATGCACCAACTAATAAATTTGGTTTTAAATGGTTTCTTCCTCTTCTTGTAAAAAACAAAAACACATTAATTCAATTATTGATTTCCTCATTTGTAATACAACTATTCACGCTGGCAAATCCTCTTTTAATGCAAGTTATTATTGATAAGGTAATAAGCCAAAGGAGTCTTGATACTCTCCAGGTTCTAGGTATTACTTTATTAGTGGTGACAATTTTAGAAGCGATTCTTAAATTAGCAAGAACCTATATCTTTAATGAGACGACAAATAGGATTGATCTTACGGTAGGCTCTGAAGTCATAAATCATCTTTTGAGACTTCCTCAGAATTACTTTGATAAAAGACCTGTTGGTGAATTAAGCACAAGGGTGGCAGAGCTAGAACGTATAAGGGAATTTTTTACAGGCCAAGTACTTACAACTACTATCGATGCTGTATTCTCGATTATTTATATTTTTGTGTTGTTCCTTTATAGTACCTTGCTAACTTTAATATCTTTAAGTGTTATTCCTATTCAAGTTCTTATAACTTTGATAGGTGGTCCAATTTTTAAGTATCAACATAGGGAAACTACAAAATTAAATGCGATAACTCAAAATCATCTTGTTGAATCAATAACGGGTATTCAAAATGTAAAAACCCAAAATATTGAAAATACTATTGGATCTAAATGGCAAAAAAACTATTCAAAATATATAGGGAAATCTTTTCAAAAAAATATCTTGGGATCATCCCTCAATGAATCATCACAATTTTTGCAAAAAGTTTCTCAATTATTTGTTCTGTGGGTTGGTGCAAGTATGGTTATAGACGGTAAATTAACTTTAGGACAATTAATAGCCTTTAGAATTATTTCAGGATACGTTACTCAACCAATATTGCGTTTATCAACTTTATGGCAAAGACTTGAAGAATTGAAAATCTCATTTGAGAGACTTGCAGATATAATGGATAGAGAAACTGAAAAAGAAGAAAAATCAAATATTATTTTGATGCCTAAACTTAAAGGTAAAATTCTTTATTCGAACATAAGTTATTCTTTCTCAGAGTTTAATAAACCTGTTATTAAGAATATAAATATTGAATTCCAACAAAATACCATTAATGGAATAGTTGGAAGAAGCGGAAGTGGTAAAAGCACCTTAATTAAATTACTGTCAAGAATATATGCACCAACAAATGGTAAAATAATAGTAGATGGATACGATATAAATAAGGTTGATATTAACTCCTATAGAAAACAATTAGGGGTTGTCATGCAAGATCCCTACCTATTTAATGGAACAATTTCTGAGAATATAGCAATAACTAAAAGATATTCAACTAGTGAGGAGATAATTAGAGCAGCAAAGATTGCCTCTGCTCATGATTTTATAATGGATCAACCAAATGGCTACGATACTTTTATAGGTGAGAGAGGAAGTCTTTTGTCAGGTGGACAACGACAAAGAATTGCAATAGCAAGGGCTGTTTTAAACAATCCTAAAATCTTGATTCTTGATGAAGCTACGAGTGCTTTAGATTATAAAAGTGAGGAAAATATAATTTCTAATTTGTTAGAAAATTTTGGTGAATCTACAGTTTTATTTGTAACTCATAGGACGACAAGTCTATATATGTCGAAAGCTATTTTTTATTTAGAAGATGGATTAATAGTTGAAAATGGTTCTTATGATCAGTTGATTGCTGATAAAAAGCAATTCTATGCATTAACGAAAATACAAAATACTAATTAAATGAATTTTAAAAAAAACATTGATAAATATCAAAAAATATTAATCAATAAAGTTTCAATTTTATTAAAATCCGAATCTTATAATTCATTAAATGTTAAGAAAAATGCAGATAAATATCTAAACAAGTTTCAAAGTAAATTTTATAATTCAATATCAAAGTATTCAGTCAATTCAACAAATATAAAAAAAAATATAGAGAAATATCGAAAGAAGTTTAAAAATAAACTTTCTAATTCAATATCAAAGGAATCAATAAATTCAATAAATATAAAAAAAAATATAGAGAAATATCGAAAGAATTTAATAGATAAAATTTTAAATTTATTAGCGACCGAATCAAATAATTCTTTTCTAGACCAGCCAATATTTATAGCAAAAATATTTAGTGGATTTATCGTTGGGTCTTCTGCCCTTGGTTTAATTTGGTTTGGTACAGCAAAAACTGATCAAATAATTCAATCGAACGGATTTTTAGAGCCTAAAGATAGATTGAGAGCTGTTAAAATTCCTGAGAAAGGAGTTATTGAAGAGTTACTTATAAAAGAGGGAGAATTAGTTCAAAAAGGTCAAATTTTACTAAAACTTGATACTGATTTATTAGAAATTAACTCTAAAACAACTAATGAAGCAGTAGATATAAAAAAGCAAATCCTAGAAGATAAAGAACTTGAATTGAAAAAAACAAGAGAGATATTTGATATCAAAATTACTGAAGCAAAAAATTCAATAGAAATTGAAGAAAATATTTTTAATAAGATGGAATCAATAATTAATTTTGGTGCAATTTCGGAGGTGCAATATCTAGAACAAGAAATGCAAGTCATAAAATTGCGAAGTCAACTTAAGGAACTTATTTCAGATAAAACTAGAAAAATATCACTATTGCAGCAATCAATTAGTGACCTTAATATGCAAATAAATGATCTTCAAAGTAAATTAACAGAAATCAGTAAAATTAAGAAAATAAATCAAATAGATTCACCTATAAATGGATTTATTCACGACCTTAAACCTTTTGGAGAGGGATATGTAGCAAACTCTACTGAAACTATTTTAAAAATAGTTCCAAAAGATAATTTAATTGCAATAATCGACATAAATACTTCTGATATTGGATTCGTTAAGATTGGTAAAGAAGTAGAATTAAGCATTGACTCATTCCCTGCTAAAGATTTTGGAAGCATTAAAGGAAAAGTAATAGAAATAAGTTCATCTGCATTGGAGCCTAATGAAATTAATAGACAACCTCATTTTAAGGCAAAGATTAGTTTACAAACACAGAAACTTGAGACAAAAAAAGGAATTAATTTAACTTTAAAACCAGGTATGTCACTCACGGCTAATATAAAACTTAGAAAGGCAACTTATTTAGATCTATTGCTCGGAACATTTAAAGACAAAACAAAAAGCTTAAATCAGCTGTAAAAACCTACTTTGTTGTAAAATAAAGTGTAGAAAAAAATCAAATGATGAGCAAAAAATATTCAATAAAAGATGAAGAGATAATTGATTTAAACGGACTTAAGATAGTTGTTACTGCTAATGAACTGGAAGCAAGTGAACATAGAGGGATATCTGCTTATACAAAAAATTTAGTTAAAACCTTATCTAATGCTGGTGCTGAAGTTTGGCTTTTGACTGAATTTTATACCCCTTACACATCAAAAAAATTTAATAATAAAAAAATTAATTTTGTTAACCTATCGTATATTTTAGAATTCCTATCAAAGGGATTTACAAAAAAACCTGAACAATTAAATACTCTATTAAAAAACTTTTCTTTACTAAGATACTTTTTAAATATTAAAGATTACATATTAAAACTTTTTACATCTTTTAGGTTGAAAGAATACCCAAATAAAAAGCTCAAATTTATTAGAAATATCCAATATGATAGTCCTTATTCAAGGTTAGACAGAATGGATTATCTTAAATATATTACAGGTTTTATTTCTGCAAGGAAAATTTATTACTCAAGTTTAATTAGGATTATTTTAAGAATAAAATCACCAGTAAAAATAGATTTAAAAGGTTTTGATGTTTTAATTACTGCTTGTCCATTAAATATAAGGCCAATCAATATTAAAAAATATATTCAAACTATTCATGATTTAATCCCATTAGAGCACTCCCCTTATCCCTATATGGATTCTATATTCTTAAATAGATTAAATGAAACGATTAATTCAAAAAGATTATTTATATCTCGTACTACTAAATCAAAATATAATTTATTTTTTGATATTAACTCTAATCATTTAGATTATCAAAAGGATAAATCAAATACTAATTTTGATAAAGTTGCAATTCAACCACCAACTTTAAGAATTTCAAATCAAATATTGATTTCTAAAAGTAATGATTTAGTATTTAATCCACAAAATATTAATCAAAAGAAACAAAATTATGTAGAAGTTTTAGAGAAAAAAAATCTCTACAAATTCCAATATATTTTATTTAATGCATCTGTTGATCCCAGAAAAAATTTATCTTTAATCTTAAACGCTTATAATCAATCAAATTTATATAAAAAAAATATAAGATTATGCATTTGCGGAAAAATACCAAATAATAAGGATTCTGAATCAATACTATCTGTTATTAAATCTTCGAATGGAATAATTAGTACTGGATATGTTAGTGAAGAAATTAAATCTCAGCTTTATCTTTATGCACTTGCGACTATAAATACTTCCCTTATAGAGGGATTTGGATTACCTGTATTTGATGCCTCATGTTTAGGATTAAATTCTTATGTAAGTGACTGTTTTTCGCATCATGAAATACATGATTTATTTGATTTTTCTGATTTTGTTAATATAATAAAAATCAACAATTTTCAAGGATGGATAAAATCCCTTAATTCTATTTCTCCAATTGAAGCTGATTTTGAAGAAACTGCAAAATACAGGATAAGCAGGTATGAACTTTTTGAAAAAAGAATTGAAAAGGAATTTCTTTATTCTTTAAACTCATTAATTAAAGAGTAATTAATTTCAAATTATTTTTATTTAAAAATTTTTTTAATCAAAATTTTTTTAAATGATAAGATAAAGTATAAATTAAAATTTAAAATCTATAAAATATGGAAAACCAGGAAGATAATTCTAAAAAAGGAAAAATTAAATTTGAAGATAAGGAATATTCTCTCGATTCATTACCTAAAGAAGGTAAAGACTTAATAGGTGGCTTGAAAGCAGCAGAAGCTCAATTGAGAATGCATGAAGACACACTCAAACTTATTTCTATAAGTAAAGCAAAAATGATTGGCGATCTAAAAAAAATTCTTGAAAATATTGAACCTTTATCCTGAAATTTTTATAGATAATCTTCCAATTGAATAGAAATACTAAAATAATGTATAACTTGATTACTCAAAAGATTCTTCATAAAATTATTCTTAAGAAAAAGTGATTAATTTAATAATTTTTGTGAACTATCTTCATTGTATTTGTAAATTTTTTTAAATAACAAAATGACTTTCATCACATAAATTATTCATTACATCTAAAAAGCTAACCTAAAAAAAATATCTTTGAGAAACGGAAAGATATTAAATCTGGATCTTTTATTTTTTGGGAAAATAAAATTACTGCAAAATTTATTATCGTCTCCTACAATTTTATTTAGTTTGAGTTTTGCCTTTTTATAATTAATATTTTTTTTGTTTCCAAGTTCATAGGTACAGAGGTACTTTAATCTTTGATTTTTTATTAAAGGATTAATTTCTTTTATAAGAAAAACTATTGTAAAAGAAAGACTCAATAGACCTAATAAAATAATTATTGATGGGGAAAATTTTTTTAATGATCTAAATGTCGCAATTTTATTTTTTTTTCTTACACTTTTCGTACCATTTTTAGGTATTCTTTTTTTTTTATTCCTAAAATACAATTTAAAATTTAATAATATATTTTTTTATCATTCAATTATTTATAAAACAAGTTTAGTTATATTTATGATAAATTTTTTCTTCAAAGATTTCCGATTTATATTTTTTATTAATTTCAAGTTTTTTTTTAAATCTATTGTCATTTAATTTATAAATAGATCTAGCTAATTCTATGAATTCTTGATCGAAAACTTTTTTAAACTCTTTAATTCTAATCTTATCCTCAAGATCCCACAACTTTTGATTTATTATCTGAAGTTCTTCTATGAAGTTAATATCAATTTGAACAGAAGATTTACCTAATTCATTTAAAAGTAAATCGTGTTCATGTTTTAAATTATCTTTTTTTTTATCGTTAACATATTTTAGCTTAATATTCAATATTGTGATTTTATCTATAAGTTCACCCAATGAAACGGGGATTCTATACATATAAATTCTTAAATAGGGCTGTCCAAATTATATAAAAATTAATTTTGAGCAACATACATATCCAAAATTTAATTTTTTAACTTATATTTTGTGTTAAAAAAAACATTTTACATAACATAATTTTAATAAATAAGCTGCACTTTTAAATATCGTATATATTTAGGTGATATAAAATCGCTGATTTAATGGCTTCTTCATACGCTCCCCCAATTAATGATATAAGCAATAATCCATATTCAGGAACCCCTCCTTCTGATGAATACGGTAATCCAATGGATTATGATTACCAAGTCCCTGGCAATAATTCATATGACGAGAATTACGTAGTGCCAGGCGATATGGGCGGCGGATATGGCGATTATGATTATGGCGATATGGGCGGCGGATATGGCGATTATGATTATGGGGATCCTGGTTATGGCGAATATGGTGATTATGTAATGGATCCTGGGGATCCTGGTTATGGCGATTATGGCGATATGGGTGGCGGATATGGAACTCCTCCTTCAGATGAATATGGTAATCCAATGGATCCTGGGGATCCTGGTTATATCGATTATGGCGATTATGGCGATATGGGTGGAGGATATGGAGATGATTACGGCGGAATGCCCGGCGATATGGGTGGAGGATATGGAGATGATTACGGCGGAATGCCCGGCGATATGGGTGGCGGATATGGAACTCCTCCTTCAGATGAATATGGTAATCCAATGGATGATCCCTACGGTCCACCAATGGAAGATCCATACGGTCCAACAATGGATTACGATTTTGGTGGTTTTGGTCCAGTTGAAGAACCAGAATTTACAGCTTTTGATTTTTCCAATTTTGGGGGAGGTCATAATCAAGAGGAAGATGAGGTCGTTGCTTTTGCTGACATAATGAGCAACATTGTTTCTTGGACAGGAAACAATGACACAGAGATTTATGACAATGAAGGTATTTCACTTAGAACAAAACCAATGGATCAAGGTATGTCTGATCCATGGGGGCCAAGTAATGAAGATAGGTCTTTTGTTTATATTGTTGACCCTAGTAATTCAGATACAGTCCCCTTAAAATTAAAAGACGATTGGGGAGGAGCTCTACAAAATGAGAGTTATGATGATTTTAGTAGAGAATATATTGCTGTAGCAAGCGATGGTGATGGATATAAGCTTTTAATGAAGGAAAGCTTTTTTGATTATTGGTCTGGAGATCAACAAGAAGAATTTAGAACCATAAAGGCCAATTCAGAAGGTATTGTAAATTGGAATTCAGAACAATGGAATATTAACGTTCAGGAAGAAGAGGAGAAATTTGGTCAAGATCTAGATGGTGATGGTGAAATAGGTTTAAATATAAATCTCACTGTTAAGTCAGGAAATAGGGAAAGCGGAGAAAAGGCAGGAACACCATTATATGATAATTCTGGCGATCTTTTGGCCGTCGCTATAAGTCATGAAGGTGAATCATGGTCTATAGATAATAAGTTCTCTGGCGGAGATCTTTATATCCAAACTGAGGAAGGAGAAACTATTAAAATTAAAGATCCTTGGAGTTGGGATGGAGGTGGTGCTCGCTTAGATGAAAATAATACTTGGGAAGATTCTTGGACTGGTAATTCTGGATCATTTAAAAGAGAGGCAAGATGGGTAGAAGGATACGATAACGGAACAGCTGATGATATATCAGATGATTATTTTCTTGTTGCGGTAAAAGAAGTTAGTGAAGATACTTTTACTGATTGGATGACCAATGAACCAACTACTCATTCCAGAGATGAGTGGTTGGTTTATACTGTTGATCAAGATGGAAATCTTGATTGGAACGCAGACTATAATGCAAATATTGCTTCTTATGAAGAGAAATTTGCATCGGATATTAATGGTGATGGTGTTATAGGTGCTAATTATGCTGCTTTGGAATCAGTTGCTACTGATACTGATGGAATAAAACTTAAAAGAGATTCAGAATCAGGCACGTTATTTATCTGGAACGATAAGAGTACTGAAGATACTTCAGATGATGTAATTACAGCTATTACTGATTCTTGGGGGGGCAATCCTCACCTAGAGCATTCTGATAGCTGGGATGGAGGATCTCATACAAGTGAAGCCTATGCGATCACTCAAAATGCTGATGACACATATACCCTTGTAATCAGGCATACTGAGAAATTTGATGATACTTTCTTTATGCCTAACCCTGGAAATATGGGAGGTGGAATGCCAGGTGATATGGGTGGAATGATGCCAGGTGATATGGGATACGGGGATATGGGCGGATATGACGATATGGGCGGAATGATGCCAGGTGATATGGGATATGGGGATATGGGCGGATATGACGATATGGGCGGAATGATGCCAGGTGATATGGGATATGGGGATATGGGCGG
>MWOR01000208.1 GCA_002025865.1 Prochlorococcus sp. HOT208_60m_813I02
TCATCTAACAAAAAAATTTGGAGATAAAGGATTAGCTTGGCTAGACAGCGATGGTAAAGAAAATGGGGAATGGTCAATAATAGGAATTAAACCTAAAAAAATAATCCAATCAAGAGATATCAATAACTTAGACAAAACTAATAATCCATTTAACAATTTAAGAAATATTGAAAAAGGATTTTGGATCGGATGGTTAAGTTATGAAGCTGGAGTTTACATAGAACCAAAAAACCCATGGAAAAAATCTAATATGGCAACTTTATGGATTGCATCATATGATCCAATCATTAAATGTAATCTAATAAAAAAAGAAATAATTATCGAAGGCACACACTCATCTGAACTGATGAATTATAAAAACATAATCAACAATATAAAAAATATCGAAGAAGAAAATATTATTAAAACAAAGTTGAATTTTGATTTTTCAAAAATAAATTTGGACGAAATGGCTGAAAAATTTCAGAAAAATATTTTAAAATTGAAAAAATTAATTTCCTTAGGAGATATATTTCAAGCAAACCTAACAACTAAATGCGAAATTGAATCTTCCAAAAACTATAATCCTCTAGATATTTATTTGAAAATAAGAAGGAAATTAAGAGCTCCCTTTGGAGGAATAATAATAAATAATAATTATAAAGAGGCTGTATTATCTACCTCGCCAGAAAGATTTTTAAAAATAGATAATAAAAATTTTGTAGAATCAAGACCTATCAAAGGAACTAGATCCAGAGATAAAGATTTAAATCAAGACGCACTTAATGCTATCGATTTAATAACTAACGAGAAAGATAGAGCCGAAAATATTATGATTGTTGACCTAATAAGAAATGATTTAAGTAAAGTTTGCGAAACAGGAAGTATTATGGTGCCAGAAATATTAAAACTTGAAAGTTTCTTAAAAGTTCATCATCTAACTTCAGTAATCAGAGGCAAATTAAAAAAAGACACGAACTGGATTGATTTACTAAAAGCTTGTTGGCCTGGGGGCTCTATAACTGGAGCACCTAAATTAAGATCATGCCAAAGACTTTTTGAATTAGAAGAATGTGAACGCGGACCATACTGTGGCTCATTTTTGAAGCTTGACTGGAATGGAGAGTTTGACAGCAATATACTTATAAGATCATTTTTAATTAAAGACAAAAAAATCAATATATATGCTGGTTGCGGAATAGTTTTTGACTCAGACCCGGAGGAGGAAACTGATGAGCTAAAGTGGAAACTTTTACCATTAATTGATTCACTCAAATGATTGAAACATTAGGCTGGTACAAGGATCAATGGTTGGATATTGATAGAATATTTATTGCTGCTAATAATAGAGGATTAAAATTTGCTGATGGTATATTTGAAACCATTTTGATAAAAGAAAACAAACCTATTCTTTTTGATGAACATCTGAAAAGATTAGAAAAAAGTAGCAAGATTTTAAATATTAACCTCAAAATAAATAAATTAACTTTGAGAGAACTTGTTCACGATGGAATTAAAAAGTTATCACTTAAAAATGATCAATTTGCTTCAGTAAGAATAAACTATAGTCGAGGAACTAATGAAGGTCGAGCACTAAGAATTGATAGCACTTTAGAGACAAAAAATTTGGACAATTTATGGCTTGAGTTTTATAGAGTCAAACCAAATTTTAATCCGATAAACGTTTGCATTAGTCAAACGGAAAAAATAAATGAATTCAGTCTTATAAGTAAATGCAAAACATTTTCATATAATCAGGCAATACAAGTTTTGACAGAAGCTAATGAAAAATCATTTGATGATTCTATCCTTTTGAATACCTCAGGTGAACTTTGTTGTGGAAGTACATTTAATCTTCTAATTAAAAGAAATAATCAATGGATAACTCCTAGAAAAGAGAGCGGCTGTTTAGAGGGGATTATGGTTTCTCAAGCTTTAAAATTGAAAATTGTAAAAGAAGAATTAATTCCTCCAGAATTTCAAAATGATGACATAATAGTTGCAATTAATAGCTTATCTTGCAGACAAATTTATCAAGTTGATGATTTAAAGCTTAAACCTAAATTCGATCCAATTTACTTTTGGGATTTATTATATAGTTGAACTTTATTAATATCTGGTAAATAGACATCAGATACTTTAGTTATATTGTTATTAACCTTAAATTCAACAATTTTTCCAATAATGATAATTGATGGAGCTAAAAATTCTTTATCTTTGATTTTATCTGGAAGATTATCTAATTTCTCTATCAAACATTTTTGATTTTTTAAAGTAGCTTCTTGAATAACAGCGCATTTAGTACTCTTATCTAAACCACCTAGAATTAATTCTTCCACAATAAATTCAATATTTTTTATACCCATAAAAATTACTAAGCTATCTGATGATTTAGCTAAATCTCTCCAATTCACTGTCTTTTTTTCCTTATCTACACGCTCATGTCCAGTAACGAAAGTTACGGAACTCGCAGCATCTCTATGGGTTAGTGGAATACCAAAATATGTAGGGGCAGCGATACCAGAAGTAATCCCTGGCACTATTTCAACTGAAATTCCATTTTTTTCTAAAATCGATACCTCTTCACCACCTCTAGAAAAAACGAATGGGTCTCCCCCTTTAAGTCTTACAACATTTTTGCCTTCTTTTGCCAATTTCAAAATAAGAGCATTAGTTTCATTCTGAGGTACAGAACACTTTCCAGCTCTTTTACCTACATGGAAAATTTCTGTATGTTTTCCTGCCTCTTTTGTTATTTCATCCGGGATCAAAGCATCATGTACTAATGCATCACAATTTTTTATTAGGCGTAAAGCTTTTAGAGTTAGAAGCTCAGGATCACCAGGACCTGCTCCAACTAAATAAACAATGCCTGGCACAATAATCTCCATTAACAAGTATGGTAGTAAAAGTTAATGGTAATGAAGGTAAATATTGTGAAAGAAAGTTTATTAAAACCAAATAAAAAATTTACTCTCCTTAGTGCCTTTATCACTCTTCTAAATGATCGTTTAAGTGAAAGCATACTACTACCTATATTACCCTCTTTTGTTTTACTTTTTGATTCTAAAGCAAGTACATATGGTTTATTATCATGCACTTACCAATTAGCTCAATTTACAGCTTCTCCTTTTATAGGACTTATGAGCGATAGATATGGAAGAAGACCTGTCACTCTTTTTTGTATTACTGGTTCAGTCATAGGAATATCAATATTATCTTTTACGGTTCTATTTAATTGGTCAAATTCAATAGCCTCTATTCCTTTATTTTTATTATTTTTAGCAAGACTAATTGACGGTTTAAGTGGGGGAACTGCAGCTACTGCAACAACAATTCTTGCAGATATTTCAAGCCCTGAAAAAAGAGCAAAAACATTTGGACTTATTGGTGTGGCTTTTGGTTTAAGTTTTTTCTTAGGTAATATTTTTGTTGTTATTTTTGCCAAAAATACAAATAATAATTTTATTGTACCAGTTTTAATAGCCTCAATCATTCCAATAATAAATTTCCTCCTTGTATTTTTTTACTTACCGGAAACCAAGCCTAATAGTGACTCAAATAAATCAAAACCTTTTATAAAAAACCCTTTAAAAAACCTATTTACAGTTTTCAAAGAAGAAAAGATTAAAAAATTATCATTAGCTTTTTTTATTTACTTTATTGCTTTTACTGGACTGACCAATATACTTATATTCTTCCTTCAAGAATCTTTAAACTGGACGACAAAAGCATCAAGTGGAACTCTTGTTGTAGTAGGAATAATTGCAATTATCGTTCAAGGAGGACTAATTGGGCCTCTTGTAAAACAATTTGGAGAAATGCGATTAACACTTATCGGATCAGGCTTCATTCTTGTAGCATGTTCTCTTTTAATAACTGCTCCAAAAGAAAATGCGACAATTAATGTTTATTCAGCTGTATCATTTTTAGCCGTTGGGGCAGGATTAATTACGCCCACCTTAAGAGCACTAATATCAAAGAAATTAGACACTGATAAACAAGGATCAATTTTAAGTAATCTTCAAGGTCTACAGAGTCTTGGGGGGGTTTTAGGAATTGCAATGGCAGGAAGGGTTTATGATAGTTTTGGTCCTAAATCTCCTTTTATAGCTGGTTCCGTTATCTTGCTTTTCATGATATACCTTATTGCAGAGGGTAAAAGTAATAATTCTTTTAATAATCAAAAATCAAAAGTATTGAAATGAAACGCCAGGCTGATATTTTTATTAATAGAGAATTAAGTTGGATTGAATTTAATAAAAGAGTTCTCCTTACTGGAATGGAAAAGGAGTACAAAATCCTAGACAAAGTAAAATTTTGTTCAATTTTTAGTAATAACCTAGATGAATTTTTTATGGTAAGAGTAGCTTCATTAAAGGCTCAAGTTGAAGCAGAAATTACTAAAAAAAGTATTGACGGACTTACCCCTAAAGAACAATTAAAAAAAATCAATAATGAAATAAAGAAGTTAACTATTCTCCAAGAAAACTATGTAAATAATGAATTAAAAAATGAATTAAAAGAAAAAGGTGTAATTTTAAAAAAATATAAGGACCTAAGTGATAATCAAAGAAATTGGTGTAATAACTTCTTTACAACATCTATTTTCCCTTTATTAACTCCATTAGTTGTTGATCCGGCACATCCATTTCCTTTTATAAGTAATTTAAGTCTAAATTTAGCAGCTTTAATAAAGGATGAGGAGAATTCTAAAAATCAGTTTGTCAGAGTAAAAATACCAACAAAAAATATACCCCGATTTATAAGAATTCCCAATGAAATTACTCAACTTAGTAATGAAAGTTCTCACTATTTCATAAGTGTTGAAGATTTAATTGGGAATAATATAAATACTTTATTTAACGGAATGGAATGTATAAATTACTCTTTTTTTAGAGTGACAAGAGATGCAGATTTAGAATTAAAAGAACTTGAAGCTGATGATCTCCTTTTAGCTGTTGAACAAAGTTTGCAAAAAAGAAGATTAGGTGGAGACGTAGTTAGATTAGAAGTGGAGTCAGATATGCCAGAAAATATTCTAAAGTTACTTATTGAAAGTATCGCAATACAGAAAGAATATATATACTTTTGCAAAAGTTTATTAGGCCTAGACGATTTAAATCAACTTACAAAAATTGATAGAGATGATTTAAAAGAAAATCTACTAATTGGAAAAACTCACCCAGAATTAAAACATTTAGATTTGCCTTCAAACAAAAACCCTAATTCTATTTTCAAGATACTTAGGAAAAAAAATATTCTGCTTCATCATCCCTATGACCTATTTAAAACTTCAGTTGAAGAATTTATAAACAGAGCAGCTGATGATCCACTTGTAATGGCTATAAAAATCACTTTATATCGAGTTTCCCAAGATTCCCCTATAATTGCAGCTTTAATGAGAGCTGCAGAGAATGGTAAAGAAGTAATGACTCTTGTTGAACTAAAAGCAAGATTTGATGAAGACAATAATATTCAATGGGCCAAACAACTTGAACAAGCTGGCATTCATGTTGTTTATGGAATCATCGGATTTAAAACACATACAAAAATTGCCTTAACAGTAAGAAAAGAGAAAGGACGATTAAGGAATTATTTCCATATTGGAACAGGAAATTATAACTCTAATACTTCAAAGTTTTATACAGATTTAGGATTACTCTCAACAGATCCTGAAATAGCATCCGATTTACTTGAGTTATTTAATTACTTATCTGGATTTTCTAAACAAAAAAGTTATCAAAAATTATTAGTTTCTCCCTCATCAATGAGAAAGAAGTTTATATTTCTCATAAAGAGAGAAATTAAGAATGCAGAAGAAGGTAAAAAGTCTGAAATAATTGCAAAAATGAATTCCTTAGTAGACCCAGAAATAATTAACCTTCTTTATTTAGCTTCAGACTCAGGTGTAAAAATTAGTCTTATCATACGAGGAATTTGTTGCTTATATCCCCAAAGAAAAAATTTAAGTGAAAATATTAAAGTTAAAAGCATCATTGGCCATTTTCTTGAACATTCAAGAATTTTTTGGTTTTGTAATAACGGTGATAATGAGGTTTTTATTGGGAGTGCAGATTGGATGAGGAGAAATCTTGATAGAAGAATAGAAGCTGTTACTCCTATAGAGGATTACGAATTGAAATCTAAAATATACTCGCTCTTGCAAACCTACATTAAAGATGATTACTTTTCTTGGATAATGAAGGAGGATGGTTCTTATTCGAAATATAAATTAGATTCATCGGATAATCGTTCTCAAATTGACCTCATAGAAAAATAAAATTTATATTGATTTTTACAACATTTAAAAAATACTTAATATTTATAATTTTTTTTTTATTTTTATAAAATCCTCTCATATCAAAGGATTTCAAGAAATAGGCATTAAATGAAAATTTTTTGTCTTTAAAATTTCAACGTAAAAGTAGTTTTTATTTGAATTTCAGTGCTAGCTTTTTAAAAAATCCATTATTTAGGAGGCCAGGGTGATGGGGATCCCTCTGGAATCTGCGAAAAGCTCTTCAGATAATAATTTTGATGAGCCAAGATTACCAAACACTGCGGGCAAGACTCGCAAATCGAAATCCAGTCTTACGGCAAAACAAAGCCAAAAAAAATCTGGCAGACTCGCTTCAGATTCTATTGGCTATTACTTAAGTAGCATTGGAAGAGTACCTCTTTTGACTCCAGCAGAGGAAATAGAGTTAGCTCATCATGTTCAGAACATGAAAAAGTTGCTGCAAATTCCTGAAACTGATAGAACTCAACGAAATCTTTATCAAATTAAGATTGGCAAAAGAGCCAGAGATAGAATGATGGCAGCTAATCTAAGACTAGTTGTTTCCGTTGCAAAAAAATACCAGAACCAAGGGCTTGAATTATTGGACCTTGTCCAAGAAGGTGCGATTGGCCTTGAAAGAGCAGTAGATAAATTTGACCCTGCTATGGGATATAAATTCTCAACTTATGCTTACTGGTGGATTAGGCAAGGAATGACAAGAGCTATTGATAATAGTGCAAGAACAATCCGTTTGCCTATTCACATAAGTGAAAAACTATCCAAAATGAGAAGAGTTTCTAGAGAATTATCACATAAATTTGGTAGACAGCCTACCAGATTGGAAATGGCAACTGAAATGGGAATTGATCAAAAAGATTTAGAAGATTTAATCTCGCAAAGTGCTCCTTGCGCTTCCCTAGATGCTCACGCAAGAGGCGAAGAAGATAGGAGTACGCTTGGTGAACTCATACCTGATCCAAACTGTGAAGAGCCCATGGAAGGTATGGATAGAACTATTCAAAAAGAGCATTTAGGAACTTGGCTTTCTCAATTAAATGAAAGAGAACAGAAAATAATGAAGCTTAGATTTGGCTTAGATGGTGAAGAACCATTAACACTGGCAGAAATAGGAAGACAAATTAACGTTTCACGAGAAAGAGTAAGGCAACTAGAAGCTAAAGCAATATTAAAACTTAGAGTAATGACAACTCATCAAAAAGCAGCTTAACCAAATTGATAAAATTTATTGTAATTTTATTATATTTATTTTCAATTTTTTTAATAGCAATAGTTTTTAAAAAATATAATGAAGATAGGAAAGAAATCGTCAGAAAAATAATACATATTGGAATAGGGCCTTTAATACCAATTGCTCAATTTTTAAAAATTAATCAAAACTCTGCTCTAATTTTTACAGGAATTATTTCAATAATGGTTTTCATCAACTACACCTATAAATTGTTTCCAACAATTGAAGATGTTGAAAGAAAGAGTTATGGAACATTATTTTATTGTCTAAGTTTATTTATTTTGATTTATCTTTTCTGGGATAAAGATCCATATGCATTAATTAGTGGATTTTTCATAATGACCTTTGGTGATGGATTAGCTGGGTTAATAGGAAAAAGCTTTAATTCAAAGAGTTGGATTTTTTTTAAACAAAAAAAATCTTTATTTGGAACTTTGACAATGTTTTTAACAAGTTTGATAGTAGTTTGCTCAATAGGATATGCCCAGCAAAATAGTTTAAATTTAAATTATTTTACAATAGCTTTTTTTGCGACTTTGCTCGAACAATTTAGTGTTTTAGGAATAGATAATTTCATTGTTCCAATTTCTTCAGCATTATTTTTTAATTTTTTTATAACTAGCTAAATGAATTGTATAAAATAGCAAGTAATTCTTTTGTTGTTTCTATATCTATACATGCATCTGTAATGCTTCTGCCAAACTGGAGATCTTCTTTTTTTACAAGTTTTTGATTTCCTTCCTTCAAATGACTTTCAAGCATAACTCCTAAAATATTTTTTTCACCATTTCTTATTTGAGAAGCTATATTTTTCAGTACTTCCGACTGTTTTCGGAAGTTTTTATTGGAATTTCCATGACTACAATCAATCATCACTTTATGGGGAAGATTACATTGCTTTAATTCAGAGTAAATTCTTTTAACATGTTCACTTTCAAAATTTGGCCCTTTTGAACCCCCTCTTAAAACTATATGTCCATCTGGATTACCTGTGGTATTAACAATAGAAGCCATTCCATTTTCATTTACACCTAAGAAATGATGAGATTTTGCAGCAGACTGCATTGCATTTATTGCAGTAGTAAAAGAACCATCTGTACCATTTTTAAAACCTATAGGCATGGATAATCCTGATGCCATTTCTCGATGAGTCTGACTTTCAGTAGTCCGCGCACCTATGGCTGTCCAACTTATTAAATCGGCTATATATTGAGGAACAATTGGATCTAGCAATTCTGTAGCAGAAGGTATTCCACGAGTTGCTAAATATGAAAGCAAACTTCTTGCCCTTCTTAAACCAGTATTAATATCATAAGAATTATCTAAATGAGGATCATTTATCAATCCCTTCCAACCAATAGTTGTTCTTGGTTTCTCAAAATATACTCTCATTATTATTTCTAATTTATCTTTATAAATTTCTCGAAAGTTTTGAATATATATTGAATATTCTTTTGCTGCCTCTAGATCATGAATTGAACATGGACCCACAATTACTAAAAGCTTCTGATCATTATGATGCAAAATATTTTGTATCGATCTTCTTGTTTTAGATACGGTATTAGCAGAGGCGTGATCTAAAGGTATATCATTATGTAATCTGCTTGGAGGTATTAATGGACGTGTCTCAACAACATGTAGATCTGATGTCTTTTCTAAAGCTGAATTATTTGATGATGTCGTCATTGATAAATTAAGAAGTTTGAATATTTAAAAAAGCATTTATGAATACTCTCCTTTTCAATATTAAAAATAACAATAGATTAGGCATTAAACCTTACTAATGAAGAATTTGGAAACATTGCTAAAAGATTATTCAGATCATGTAGCTGAAAGGGCTACCAAAGGTATACCTCCTTTACCTTTAAATGCTGAACAAACAAATTGTATTACAAAATTATTAGAACAAGATAGTACTTACGATTCATCTTATTTACTTGATTTACTAATAAATAGAGTACCCCCAGGAGTTGATGAGGCTGCTTACGTAAAAGCAAGCTGGCTTACGGCTATTGTTAATTCCGAAAAATATTGCAAATCAATTAATCCCGAAAAAGCAATTGAAATTCTAGGAACAATGATAGGCGGATACAACGTAAATTCCTTAGTAGAAATACTTAAAGGAGAAAATAATGTTCTCGCAAAAAAAGCGGCAAAAGTTTTAAAAAATATTATTCTTGTTTACGACTCGGCTAATGAAATTTATGAATTATCTCAAAATAATATTTATGCAAAAGAAGTTGTAACTAGTTGGGCAAATGCAGAATGGTTCAAAAATAAAAAAGTTTTGGAGAAAGAGATTACTTGTTTAGTATTTAAAGTTGACGGTGAGACAAACACAGATGACTTATCTCCAGCTGTACATGCAACAACACGCCCGGATATTCCAATGCATGCATTAGCTATGTTGGAATTTAAAAAACCAGATGGACTAAAGATTCTTGATAATTTAAAAAAACAAAATTTACCAATAGCTTATGTTGGAGATGTTGTTGGAACAGGGAGTTCTAGAAAATCTGCTATTAATTCACTCATTTGGCATATAGGAGAAGATATCGCTTTTGTTCCCAATAAAAAAACAGGAGGAATAATAATTGGCAGCAAAATAGCCCCAATTTTCTTCAATACTGCACAAGATTCAGGAGCTTTACCTATAGAAGCTGATGTATCTCAAATGAAAACAGGAGATGTTATTAAAATATATCCCTATAAAGGCATTATTAAAAAAATTGAAAAAGATTCAAATAGTGAAAAATTAATAAGCAAATTCGAGTTGTATCCATCAACTCTTACTGATGAAATTCAAGCTGGCGGAAGAATTAATCTTATGATTGGAAGATCTCTTACGGACAAAATTAGAAACAAATTAGATTATCAACCAAGTGAAACATTTACTAGACCACAAAATCCAACCGAAAGTAGTGCCGGATTTACTCAAGCTCAAAAAATAGTAGGCAAAGCATGCGGTTTAGATGGAGTTAGGCCAGGAATGACCTGTGAGCCAATTATGACCACAGTTGGTAGTCAAGATACTACTGGGCCAATGACTAGAGATGAATTAAAAGAACTAGCTTGTTTAGGATTTACTGCAGATTTAGTGATGCAAAGTTTTTGTCATACAGCTGCATATCCTAAACCAGTAGATCTACTTACCCATAAAGAATTACCTGATTTTATATCTCAAAGAGGTGGAGTAGCTCTTAAGCCTGGAGACGGCATCATTCATAGCTGGCTTAACAGAATGCTTCTCCCAGATACTGTTGGCACAGGAGGAGATAGTCATACAAGATTTCCTCTTGGCATTTCATTTCCTGGAGGCTCAGGGATTGTTGCATTTGCCGCTGCAATAGGATCAATGCCATTAAATATGCCGGAATCTGTGCTGGTTAAATTTAAGGGAGAATTATTACCGGGAATTACTCTTAGAGATTTAGTTAATGCAATCCCTCTCTTCGCAATTAAGAAAGGACTATTAACTGTTGAGAAAGAAAATAAGAAAAATATATTTAACGGGAAAATTATGGAAATTGAGGGATTACCAAACCTAAAACTTGAACAAGCTTTTGAACTTACTGATGCTACTGCAGAACGCTCATGCGCTGGTAGCTCAATACTTTTATCCCAAGAAACTGTTCAAGAATATTTAAAAAGCAATATTTGCCTGCTAGAAAAAATGATCGAGAGCAATTATGAAGATTCAAAGTCGATTTCAAGAAGAATAAATGATATGAAAAATTGGTTAAAAAAACCATCATTAATGCAACCTGATTCAAACGCTCAGTATGAAGAAATCATTGAAATTGATTTAGCAAAAGTAACACAACCTATAGTTGCTTGCCCTAATGATCCAGATAATGTAAAAGAAATCACTGATGTTGCAAATACAAAAATTGACGAGGTTTTTATAGGTTCTTGCATGACAAATATTGGTCATTACAGGGCAGCTGCAAAAGTTCTTGAAGGAGTACAAAATTTAAAAGCTAAATTATGGATTTGTCCACCAACAAAAATGGATGAAGAAACTCTAAAAGCTGAAGGCTACTATAAAATATTTGAAGACTGCGGTGCAAGATTAGAGTTGCCAGGCTGTTCTTTATGTATGGGAAATCAAGCTAGAGTTGATGAAGGTTCTGTAGTATTTTCTACCAGTACAAGAAATTTTGATAATAGACTTGGCAAGAATGCGCAAGTATTTTTAGGGAGTGCAGAATTGGCAGCAGTTTGTGCACTGCTTGGAAAAATACCTGAAATAGAAGAATATCAGGATATTACTAAAAATAAAATTAATCCATATTCAGATGAACTTTATCGCTATCTTCAATTTGATGAAATACACGATTTCAGCTTGACAAAGTAATCATGGACCATGCCAAACTTCATAAAAGATAATATTCAAAAAACAAGTAATAATTCTTCTCTTAGCATCAAAAAATTATTAAAACAAAGATCTCTAGTAGTTGCATTTTCGCTCTTATTAACAGGTCTAGGGGCTTCAATTACAAGCATATCTTTTAAAACTGGAATCTATTTTATTAATAATTGGAGATTAGCATTATTAGACCAATTACCATCTATTGCGGTCTTACCTATTTTTGGAGCTCTAGGAGGAGCTATTGCAGGATATTTGATAAAAAATGTAGCACCTGCCGCAAAAGGTTCAGGTGTGAGTCAAATCATGGGTTTCTTAAGACATAAAAAAGTTCCAATGAATTTAAAAGTAGGATTAGTAAAGCTCATATCAGGAATTATTGCGATTGGTAGTGGATTCCCTTTAGGTCCAGAAGGTCCATCAGTTCAAATGGGAGGATCCGTAGCATGGCAAATGGCCAAGTGGCTCAAAGCTCCTACAGCTTTCAGAAGAGTAATAGTAGCAGCAGGTGGTGGTGCTGGTATAGCTGCAGTATTTAGCGCTCCATTAGGAGGGTTTATCTATGCAATAGAGGAGTTATTAAACTCTGCTAGACCAGTAATTTTATTATTAGTAGTAATTACAACTTTTATTGCAGATTCATCTGCTGATATTATACAAGCCTTGGGTTTGGATCCTAAAGCAGGAGGCTTTGATTTTAACCTCGGATTTTTGATTCAAAAAGAATACGACCCATCAGTTTTTTTCTTACCTGTAGATTTTATTTACCTAGTTTTACTAGGAATAATTATTGGGATATTTGCAGAATTGTACAGCAGATATGTTTTGTTAATGCAAAATCTTGGGAAAAAGTGGTATAAAAATAAATTTGTTTTAAAAATGAGTATCTGTGGACTTATTTTAGGAAGTATCTACTCTTTTTTACCCAGTACATTTCATAATTTAGATGAATTACAGAAAATAATAGCTGAACAAAATACAAGTATTGGAATTGCTTTATTAGCAGTTTTAGTACTATTTATCACGACAGGTTTAGCTGCAGCATCCGGAGCTCCTGGAGGATTATTCTATCCAATGCTTACTTTAGGAGGTTCTATCGGACTAATAATGGGGAGCTGGGTAGAAATTGCTACAGGACATGCACCAAGTACATACATTTTTGCGGGAATGGGAGCTTTCGTAGCAGGGTGTTCGCGAACGCCAATAACAGCAATGTTTTTAGCTTTTGCTTTAACAAAAAATTTATTAATAATGAAACCTGTGTTAATCAGCTGCATAGCCAGTTTCTTGATAGCAAGAGCTTTTAATGAAGAATCAATTTATGAGAGACAAATACTAATAGAATTAGAAGACTAATAAACTATCTTTAATCAAAAACAGCAGTTTTACTGTTATAAACAAATACTTGATGATTCAGATGTAATCTAACTGCTCTTGCTAAAGCTATTCTTTCAATATCTCTTCCTTTTCTAATCAAATCATCAATTTCATCCCTATGACTTACATTAACTGTGCATTGCTCTATTATCGGGCCTTCATCAAGATCTTCAGTAACATAGTGAGCAGTAGCACCGATTAATTTAACACCTCTCTTCCATGCTCGATGATATGGCTGCCCTCCCTTAAATGCAGGTAAGAAAGAGTGGTGAATATTTATTATTGAAGAAAACTTTTTTAAAAAAGAATCACTCAAAATTTGCATATATTTGGCTAATACAACAAGATCAATTTCATATTCTTTTAGTAAATTTAAAAATTGATCTTCAACATTAGATTTATCAGTTTTAAAGGTGTCAATATGGACAAATTTTGCATTAAAATCATTTGCAATATTTTCAAGATCAGAATGATTTGAAATTATTAACGGGACTTTCATTTTGAGTTCTCCATTTCTTACTCGCCAAAGTAAATCAATCAAACAATGATTTTGTTTACTCACGAAAATAGCAACATTTGGAATTTCATCAGAATAATTTACATTAAATTTTCCATTTACTGCATTTGCAATTTTTTCAAATTCTTTATAAATTTCATCTCTATTAAGAGATTCATTGTTACTATTCCATTCGATTCGACTAAGAAACAAACCCGCATCTTGATCTGTATGATGATCGGAATGTTTTATGTTGCCACCATAAGTTGAAATCCAACTTGTAAGTAAACTTACAAGGCCAGGACGATCGGGACAAACAATTTTGAATATAATTGAAGGATGTTCCAAAAAATCTTTAACTATTAAATCAAATAAGCAAGTATATCTAATATATCAATGAAAAGCTTAAAAGAAAATTTTCAAAAAGCACACATAGTTATTGTTGGATCAGGGATTATTGGAAAATTTAATGCCTTAGAATTATCAAAATTAGGTTTCCAGGTAACGATAATAGATCCAGCTCAACACCAAAATAGTAGCAATGCAGCTTTAGGGTTACTAATGGGTAATATGTATCAAAAAAGAAAAGGTAGAAGCTGGGATCTCAGAAAACAAAGTATTGAATTATGGCCACAATGGATTACATTCCTACAAAAATTTAATTATGAATTAAATATCGAAAAACCATTAATACAACTAACTACTGATAAAGAAAAATTTAAAAAATTAGAGAAATTTGTTTATGAAAATAATGATCAAAACTTGCGAATATTAGAAAGAGACTCAATATTTATCAAGAATATAAATAAAGCCTTCCAAGCAAAAAATATAAAAGGAATGATCTCTTTCAAAGATGGAAGAATAAATCCTTTTTCTTTACTTCAAACATTAGATAAATATCTAAAACATAAAAAAGTAAATTATTTGGGAGAAAAAATAATAAAAATAAGAAAATCAAACAATCAATGGATTTCTACAACAAAGAATAATGAAAACATCAAATCTGACATGGTTATTTTGTGTAATTCACTAAAAGCGATCGATTTAATAGATAGCCTATCGCACAACATCAAATTAAAACCTGTTTTAGGTCAAGCCATAGAAATTGAGATAAATGATGCAGAAGTTGATTTATTATCGCTACCAAAACAATTCAATATAAATGGTAAAAATATAATTCCAAAATCAAACAATAAGCTAATTATTGGATCAACTGACGAATATAGTACTAAGCCAGAAGAAAATACATTCGAAAAACTCACAAATTTTCTCGATAAAAGACCAAATTGGCTGATGAGAGGAAAAATTTCTAAAAAATGGTACGGAATAAGGTCAAGACCAGATGGTGAGCCTTCACCAATAATGAAAAGTCTTGGAGATGGAGTAATTATATGTACAGGTTTTTATAAAAATGGAATTTTACTAGCTCCGGCTTGTTCTAAATGGGTTGCTAATGAAATTAAAAATTACCTTTACTAATCTTTTGTTTCAGTAAAGTCTGCATCAATTACATCATCTCCGCCTTTTTCGTTTGAATCGCTCTGATCAGGACCGCCTGCAGCACCAGGTGATGGTGGCTGATTACCTGGTTGCTGATAAACAGATGAACCAACTGAATATAGTTCTTGCTGAAGTTCTTCAAGAAGTTTTTTCATTGATTCATAATCTTCTTTTGAAGTTGCTTCTTTTAAAGCATTACTTTTTTCTTCAACTTTAGACTTTGCTGCAGCATCAATTTTGTCACCTAACTCACCAAGTTGCTTTTCTGTCTGATATACGAGTGTTTCAGCTTGATTTTTTAAATCGATTTTTTCTCTTTTTTCTTTATCTGCAGATGCATTTGATTCAGCATCCTTTACCATTTTTTCTACTTCATTATCAGATAGAGTTGAAGCACCAGTAATAGAAATACTTTGTTCTTTACCGCTTCCTTTGTCTTTAGCAGTAACACTAAGAATACCATTTGCATCAATATCAAATGTAACTTCAATTTGGGGAACGCCTCTTGGTGCTGAAGGTATACCATCCAATCTAAAAGTTCCTAAGCTTTTGTTATCAGAAGCCATTTCTCTTTCACCCTGTAAAACGTGAATTTCAACATTTGTTTGACCGTCTACAGCAGTTGAATATGTTTCAGATTTCTTTGTGGGTACTGTAGTATTTCGATTTATCATTTTTGTCATTACTCCCCCTAAAGTCTCTACACCTAAAGAGAGTGGAGTAACGTCGAGCAACAATATATCTTTAACTTCTCCTGCTAAAACTCCTCCCTGAATTGCAGCTCCAACAGCTACTACTTCATCAGGATTAACAGTTTGATTTGGTTCTTTACCAATTATTTTTTTAACTAAATCTAAGACAGCAGGTATTCTTGATGAGCCTCCTACCATAACAACTTCATCAATTTCACTTGTAGAAATTTTTGCATCGCTTATAGCTCTCTCAACTGGGGTCTTACACCTATCAATTAAAGAAGCCGCTAACTCCTCAAACTTTGCTCTAGTAAGGTTCAAATCTAAATGTTTTGGTCCTTCGGGCGTCGCTGTAATAAAAGGTAAATTTATTTCACTTTGAGTAGCATTTGAGAGCTCTATTTTTGCTTTTTCTGCAGCTTCAGTCAATCTTTGCAAAGCTTGCTTATCTTGTCTGAGATCAATTCCCTCATTAGATTTAAAAGTATTGGCTAAGTGATCTACTATGCATCTATCAAAATCATCACCACCTAAATGTGTATCTCCAGATGTAGATAGAACTTCAGTTACTCCATCACCAGCTTCAATAACTGAAACATCAAATGTACCTCCCCCTAAATCAAAAACAAGGATTTTTTCATTTTCTTTATCCAAACCATATGCTAAAGCGGCAGCAGTTGGCTCATTAACGATTCTGAGAACTTCTAAACCTGCAATCTTTCCAGCATCTTTCGTAGCCTGTCTTTGAGAATCATTAAAATATGCTGGGACTGTAATTACAGCCTGTGTAACTTTGTCACCAAGATATTTACCTGCATCATCTGCTAACTTTCTTAAAACTTGAGAACTCACTTCTTCAGGGGAGAACTGTTTATCCAGAATAGGACATTTTAATTTGACACTAGAACCAGATTTTTCAACAGAATAACTAACTTCTTTAGATTCTTCATTAACTTCATCAACTCTTCTACCAACAAAACGTTTTGCAGAATAAAAAGTATTTTCAGGGTTCATTACAGCTTGTCTTTTTGCTATTTGTCCAACAAGCTGATCTTGATTTTTAGTATATGCAACAACTGATGGAGTAGTTCTGAAACCCTCAGCATTTGCTATTACAGTAGGCTTACCACCTTCCATTACAGCGACACAACTATTAGTTGTTCCTAAATCAATACCTACTACCTTACCCATGGGTAAATTATTTATGTTTGTTATTATCCATAATCGGTCATTGACGTCTTTATTGTTACTCAAAGACGGGGTGTGGTTCCCGAACAGATCACTACTTTTAAGGTTAAAATTCTAAAAATGATTTCAAGTAAGACATCTTTTATAGCATTAATTGGCAATCCAGTAAGCCATTCTTTATCCCCAATTATGCAAAATGCTGCCCTTAAATATTTAGGGTTAGATTTAATCTATATCGCTTTACCTTGTAAAAATGAAGATCTAGAATTAGTTATTAATTCTTTAAAAAAAATTAATTGCAAAGGTTTAAACATTACAATTCCCCACAAAGAAAAAGTATTTAACCTTTGTAGTGAAATCTCCCCTATTGCTAAACAACTTAAAGCAATTAATACCCTGAAATTAAATTCTGAAAAAGAATGGAGCGCAACTAATACCGATGTAGAAGGATTTATTTATCCATTAAAAAATTTAAACTTAGCAAAGAAGAAATCAATAGTTCTTGGCTCTGGGGGTGCATCAAGATCTGTTATTCAAGGTTTAATAAATTTAAATCTTTCAACAATTTCAGTAATATCACGTAACAAATCATCACTAGATGAATTAATAAAAAACTTTGATAATCAAATTCAACTGCAGGGTTTTTTAAATGATGATGATCCAGCCCAAATTTTAATTCGGGAAGCAGATTTGATTGTAAATACAACACCCGCGGGGATGAAAACAACTAAATATGAATATAATGTAATGCCATATGGCGAAGCTTTTTGGAGATCTCTTAACTCGCAAACAATCGTTTACGATTTAATCTATAATCCTGCCCCAACTAGTTTATTAAAATTTTGCGCCAATAAAGGATGCATGACTATAAATGGTTTGGAAATGCTTGTTGCTCAAGGAATAAAATCATTATCATTTTGGACAGATGGTTTAGAAGTACCTTTTCATGTAATGAATGACGCACTAAAAAAATATCTTTAAAAAAATAAACCTATTTGTCAATAAATTACCTATCGTAATGTATCGTTAATAATGAACAGACGCTCATCACATCAATTTATGAGCCAAAGACCTTGTCTGAAACTATGAACGATCAACAATCTTATTACGAAACCATGTATATCCTCCGCCCAGACATTGCGGAAGATGAAGTAACTAATCACATTGATAAATACAATAAACTTTTAGAAGAATTTGGAGGTACGATTCTCGATAGTCAAATGAGGGGTAAGAGAAGATTAGCCTATCAAATAGCTAAACATAGAGAAGGTATTTACGTGCAACTAAGTCACCAAGGTGATGGGCAACATATTTTCAAAATTGAAAAGGCAATGAGACTAAGTGAAGATGTTATTAGATACATGACCGTTAAACAAGATGGTCCTTTACCAACCCCAAGACCTACGAACAAGAGTACATCTCAATCAGAGAAAAAAGATAATCCAGATGCTAAAGTTGAATCTAAAGAAAACCAGCCAGTAGCAAGTTCAGTTACTTCAACTTTGGTAAAGGATGATGCTGAAACAAAAGAAAATGCAGAATCTTAAATGTCAATCTTTTGTTTTTGA
Source organism: Prochlorococcus sp. HOT208_60m_813I02 (assembly GCA_002025865.1). Lineage (GTDB taxonomy): Bacteria > Cyanobacteriota > Cyanobacteriia > PCC-6307 > Cyanobiaceae > Prochlorococcus_A. The sequence goes on from MWOR01000208.1 coordinate 18,702, forward strand.
ATTTAACTCAGCCCATATTTTATTAGACATACCCCACATATAAATAAAACCCTCTGCTAAAGAATGATTAAAGACATCATCTTTGCTATAAGTTGCCAAATCTTCTCTGTAAAGTGAATTATTTTCCGATATTCTTCCAATGACAATTGCGTTCCCCTTGTAAAGTCTAATCTTTACTCTTCCATTAACTGAAGTTTGAGTCGATGATATAAATGCATCTAAACTTTCTTTAAGAGGTCCAAACCAAAAACCTTGATAAACTAGTTGACCCCATTTTTTCTCCACTATTCCTTTAAAGTCGACAACATCTGGGTTTAAGGTTATGCTCTCTAATTCTTTATGAGCTTTGATCAAAAGTAAGAGACCTGGTGTTTCGTAAATCTCTCTACTTTTAATTCCTACTACTCGATCCTCAATCATATCTATTCTTCCAAAACCGTGTTTACCTGCAAGATCATTAGCTTTTTGAATAATCTCTACTGGAGTTAAAAATTCATCATTAATTCCAATTGGAAGCCCATCTTTAAAAACAATTTCTATATCTTGATGGGAATCAGGTGAATTATCAATTGATGATGTCATCGAAAATATATCCTCAGGTGCTTCTTGCATTGGGTCTTCTAATATGCCCGCTTCAATACTCCTACCAAGTAAATTAACATCTATTGAATATGGTGATTTTTTTGATACTGGTGCAGGTATACCAAATTTTTCTCCATACACTATTGCCTCTTCTCTACTCATGTTCCACTCCCTTGCAGGCGTAATTATTTTTAAATCAGGTCCTAAAGCATTAATTGCTAAATCAAACCTAACTTGATCATTCCCTTTACCAGTGCATCCATGAGCTACTGCATCGGCATTAATCTCCCTAGCAATATTCACTAGATTTTCAGCAATTAAAGGCCTAGCAAGAGCAGTAGACAAAGGATATTTATCTAAATACAATGCATTTGCTCTAATGGCTGGGAATGCGTATCGCTCAACAAAATTATTAACTAAATTACCAACGATTGATTTAGATGCACCAGAATTTAAAGCTTTTTGCCTAATAAGTTCTAAATCCTCACCTTGTCCAAGATCTGCTACAAAAGTAACCACTTCTGAAATTCCATATTCATTTTTTAGATAAGGAATACAGACGCTCGTATCTACACCGCCAGAATACGCTAATATAACTTTTTTTATCTGCTGCATCTAAATTTGCTCCATAAATTTAAATTTTTGACGTAATTAAGAATTTGAAAATTTATTAAAAACTAATATTATTGTAACTAAAAGAGCTGGACCAAAAACTAGTAATACTATAAGAAAGTTATTAATTATTAAAACATCGGGGTATGAGTATCCAATAAGTTTAAATAATCCAGCCAGCAACAATGAAATTAGCCAAATAAAAAAATATTTTAAATTTGCTTTATCAAACAAAGTTTTTTGTGCGCATCATTATGTATTATCCTATAGATAGAACAAAACCTTTAATGGATTCAAATAAATTAAAACTTAGATTGGACGACATTGCTGAAGTCAATCCTGCTTTAACTTGCTACCACAGAGATGATCCAGCTCCTGTATTGCCATTAAGAGAAGAACCTGATCTGCTATCTTGGCTCGAAAATTCAGGTAGACTAGTTGCAGAAAAAGATGGAGATTCACAAGAGATTAGTACCATAGAAGAAGAAGAACTTTCAGCTCTTATGGGAGAAAAAGAAGATTATAAAACTGAAGAAGATCCTTCATTAGAAGATGATTGGGAAGATTAAAAAGCTTAACTTTGAATCTTTATTTATATTAAATACTTTTGCTTTAATAGTTACCTCCTATCTTTTTAATAATTTTATTTTTACGGGAGTTTACATATTATTCTTCTTTATTTCTATTTTTACAACGAAAAATGGTCTAAAGATTATCAAAAAATTTAATTTACTTCAAAATATTAGGAGTGAAGGCCCATCTAATCATATTAAAAAAAGTGATACTCCAACAATGGGTGGGGTTTTTATGATAATCCCTTTTTTAATTTTGCTTTTGATAATAACTATCAATTTAGGTTCTCTAAAATTATTTCTTTTATTACTAACTATTTTTGGTTTCTTTATTACAGGATTTTTAGATGATTATTTAAGCATTAAAAAAAAAGAGAACACAGGTTTAAAAACAAAAGAAAAATTTACCCTACAAAGTGTCATCTCAACAATTTTTATATTGTTAGCCTTTGAAAATAACTTAATCAGTCCATTAATAGCAGTTTCTGACTCCTGGGGAATAAATATGAATTTTTTCATATTGCCAGTTTCTTTTTTAGTACTTGTTGGCATAAGTAATTCAGTAAATTTGACTGATGGGCTAGATGGCTTAGCTGCTGGATGCAGTGGGATTGTCTTTTATGGATTAGGAACAGAAATATTACTGAAAGAACAACAAGAACTTTTTGTTTTTAGTATCTTATGTTTTTCGATGTCCGGGATATGCTTAGGATTTCTAAAGTATAATAGTCATCCTGCAAAAATATTTATGGGTGACACAGGATCTCTAAGTATTGGAGCAATTTTGGGTTCTATAGCGTTATTAACCAATAGCGTTTTTACCTTATCTATTTTCTCAGGAATATTTATTATTGAATCATTATCAGTAATGATTCAAGTAGGGTTTTTTAAAATTACAAAAAAATTATTTCATAGAGGTAAACGCATATTTTTAATGGCTCCACTACACCACCACTTTGAACTTAAAGGAGTGAAGGAAAAAGAAATAGTTGAAAATTTTTGGAAAATCAACATTTTACTTGTAATTTTAGGTATAGTTTTAAAAATCAACCTTTGAAGAATTTATTATGAATTTTTTTACATGGAAAGATAATGGGTTAACAAGTGACTGCTCAAGTCTTGATGCAATGGCATCAAGATTTGAAGAAACTGCTAACTTAATGAAAAAGCTATCTAAGAAGGGCTTTAAACTGAAGAAAACTCAAAATAATCAACTAATTCTTCACCCTGATTCTGAGGTTTTTGATCAATGGGGATTTATAAGTGAGGAAGTCCCTTTTAAACAACTTTGTTTAATGTCAGATGAAGAATAACTATTTGAACTTGAAAATTCTTCAGTAAGTACTGATAAATAATTACGTACATGAGTGTTCCAACTAAAGTGCCTGTTAACACCCTCAATTCCATTTCTGCTCCATATTTTCCACTGATTATTATTTGATATTCCTTTTTCAAGAATAACTTTCAAATCATTAATATCAGTAACATCTACTAAAAGTCCATTTTCACATTTTGAACGAATTTCTTTTGGTCCTCCATCATTTGTTGATATTATTGGCAATCCACATGAAGAAGCTTCGAGAAGAGTTAAACCAAAAGGTTCTATTAAAGCTGGATTTACAAATACACCACCTCTGCTAGCAGCCCACCTATATATTGAAGGTATCTGACTTGGAAGATGTTTTTTTGGATATGCTACCTTTCCATACAAATTATATTTATCAATTGTTTCAAAAATATTATTGAAAACATCTTTTTGTTGAGGGTCAAGTTTAGAAGTATTATCTCTGCAGCCTAAAATCAAAATTAAATTAGTTTTTCTTTTTAATTTTTCAGATCTTCCATATGCCTCAATCAAAGAAGGAATATTTTTTCTTCGTACAGCTCTAGAAATAGTCAAAAATGGAGGTTTAGTAGAATCCTTTAGAAAAGGTTTCATCATGTTATCAATTTCGGCTGTCTCTGTTGTGGAATGAATATGGTGAAACTTATTATGATCAACACCAGGAGGAATCACTCTAGCTTTGAGAGGCGAAAAAGAAGAATATTGGGAATATTGATACACTGACTCTTGTTTTGTGCTTGTAATGACAATATCTGCAGACTTCAATGCTTTTTCTTCTGCCTCAATTCTTTTACTTATAAAATAAAGTTTTTCTATTTGATTATTTTTTAAACCAGTATCAAGCAATTTCCTTTTTTTCTCTCTTCCTAAAGAATGACCAGTAAAAATAAGAGGAACGTTTAAGGATTTACTTAGTTTAACTCCTACGTATCCAGCATCTGCATAATGTGCATGAATGAAATTAGGTTTTTTATTTTTATAGTAAGAAATTAGTTTTTCAGTTAAATGATCCAAATAAGGCCAAAGCAATTCTTTTCTTAAATATTTTTTAGGTCCAAATTTAAATCTTAAAATTCTAACTCCAGGTTCTACAAATTCTTCTTCTTGAGAATATTCATCTTCTACTTTAGGGTCTTTTATTGAACGAGTAACTAAATCAACTTGATCAACTTCTGAAGTATTAGCCAAACTTTTAATTAACTCTAAAACATATTGTGTTTGCCCTCCTGTATCTGCATCCCTGCCTAACTCAAGATTTTTAGAACGTATAAGACCATGTAAATGTAAATGTAAAAATTTCAACCTCATTCAGAAAATCCTCCGTTCAACGGCCTTTAATACAAATAAGCTGAATTTTCTAAGGAAATATTAAGAAAGCATTATGATTTTTAAATTTTTTAATACAAAAGTTTTAAAAAAGGAGTTATAGACAAGTTTTGTTCCCCTCTAAAAAACATTTAGTTTTGCTGAAATAATTAAAAATACAAAGAAATACAACAAAGTTTTTTTTATTTTAGAACCTTTTTAAGATATTTTGCTGTATGACTTGTAGGATTTTTAGCTACATCCTCAGGAATACCTTCTGCAATGATTTCACCCCCTTTATCCCCTCCATCAGGTCCTAAATCGATAATCCAATCTGAACATCTAATAACATCTAAATTATGTTCAATAACAATTACTGAATTACCTTTATCTACCAAGCGTTGTATCACATCCATTAATTTATGAACATCATAAAAACTTAAGCCTGTAGTTGGTTCATCAATCAAATATAAAGTTTTTCCAGTAGCCCTTTTTGATAATTCGGTAGCTAACTTAACTCTTTGAGCCTCTCCACCTGACAACGTAGGAGCTGGCTGACCTAATTTGACATATCCTAAGCCGACATCTACCAATGTAGATAATCTATCAGCAGCTTGAGGTATAGCAGAAAAAGTTTCTGCAGCTTGTTCAACAGTCATCTCTAAAACGTCAGATATATTAAAACCTTTATATTTAACTTGAAGAGTTTCTCTATTAAAACGAGCTCCTTTACAAACTTCACATTGAACATACACATCAGGTAAAAAATTCATTTCAATAACATTTACTCCCTGCCCTTTACAAGCTTCGCATCTTCCTCCTTTCACGTTAAAGCTAAACTGACCAGCCTGATATCCTCTTGCTTTTGCTTCTACTGTGGCAGTAAATATCTGCCTTATAGGGTCAAAAGCACCAGTATATGTAGCAGGATTTGATCTTGGAGTTCTTCCTATTGGAGATTGATCAATAACGATAACTTTATCAATTGCCTTTATACCCTTTAACTCTTTTACACCTTGAGGAAAAGGAACTTTTAATCCTAGAGAATGACACAAAGCAGGATGAAGTAATTCATTTATCAAGGTGCTCTTCCCACTTCCACTCACACCAGTAACAGAAACTAATCTTCCTAAAGGAAATTCCACAGAGATATTTTTTAAATTATTTTTAGAGCAATTATTTAAAATTAAACTTTTTTTTACAGATGATCTACGGTCTTTTGGAGTAGGAATAGACTTCCTGCCACTGAGATAAGCTCCAGTTAATGACCTTTCTGAATTTAAGACATCTTGATAAGATCCTTTAGCAATAATTTCCCCACCATAAACACCTGCGCCTGGACCAATATCTACTAAATAATCTGCAGATTTCATAGTATCTTCATCATGTTCAACCACAACCAAAGTATTTCCCAAGTCTCTTAAGCTTTTTAATGTTTCTAATAATCTGTCATTGTCTCTTTGATGCAAACCAATACTTGGTTCATCTAATACATATAAAACACCAGTAAGACCAGCACCTATTTGTGTAGCCAATCTAATACGCTGAGCCTCACCACCAGACAAAGTCATAGCAGGTCTATCTAAAGTCAAATAATCTAAACCTACATTAATTAAAAACTTCAAACGTAAACGAATCTCTTTTAAAACTAATTCACCTATCTGCTTTTGTTTTTCTGATAAAGATATATTTTCTTTCTTTGTCTTACCTAAACCCATGATGCGCTCTACGTGATTTAGGGTTTCGGAAACGCTTATAGAAGTTAAGTCAGTAATGTTGTATGGACCAAGTTTAACTGCCAAAGCCTCAGGTCTTAATCTTTTTCCAGAACATGTCTTACAGGGAACTAATTCTAGGTACTTTTCTAATTTTTGTTTAACTGATTCTCCATTGGCTTCATTCAATTGCCTTTCCAGTATTGGTAAAATCCCCTCAAAAGGTCTTTCAAAACCACTAGAAGTTCTAAAACGACTATCAGCTTGAATTAATATTGGTTTATCTGATCCCAAAAGTAGAACTTGTTTTTGCAAGTCACTTAAATCTTTCCAAGGAGTTTTTAATTCAAAACCATAAGCTTGACCTACAGAATAAAGTAAAGAGAAGTAATAAGTATTATCTTTTTCACTCCAAGGAGCTATTGCAGCATAAACAGGCAATGTTTTATCAGGTATAACTCTATCAGCAGTAAATTTTTTTAAATAACCAATCCCATGACAATCTGGACAGGCACCATATGGGCTATTAAAAGAAAATAATCTAGGAGAAAGTTCTTCAACAATAGAACCATGTACAGGACATGCATAATTTTCTGAGTAAAGCTTTTCTCTCTCTAAATTAGAAGGTAAATCTTCTCCTTTTTTTGGAACAACTTCTACTATTGCTAAGCCATCGCCTCTTTTGAGACAAGTTTGTAGTGAATCATTTAATCTTTCTTGTATTCCCTCTCTTGCGATTAATCTATCAACTACTACCTCAATATTATGAATTTGATTTTTATCTAATTCAATACTATCAGCAAGTTCTCTTACCTCTCCATTGATTCTTACCCTAGCAAATCCTTCAGCAGCTAATCCGCTTATTAATTTTGTATGTGTTCCTTTCTTACCTCTTACAACAGGAGCCAACAATTGGTACCTTGTTCCTTCTGGTAAAAGAAGGATTTGATCCACCATTTCATCAATTGTTTGAGGCGCAATTGGAATCCCGCAGTGGTGACAATGCGGCTCACCAGCACGACCAAACAATAATCTTAAATAATCTTGTATTTCTGTTACTGTTCCAACTGTTGATCGAGGATTATGACTTGTAGATTTTTGATCAATTGAAATAGCAGGTGATAAACCTTCAATATTGTCAACATCTGGTTTATCTACTTGACCCAAAAATTGCCTTGCGTATGCAGAAAGACTCTCAACATATCTTCTTTGACCTTCAGCAAAAATAGTATCAAAAGCCAGAGAACTTTTACCACTTCCACTCACACCTGTAAAAACTATAAATTTATTCCTAGGTAGAGAAAGATCAATATTTTTTAAATTATGTTGACGAGCTCCCCTAATATTAATTGAGTTATCTTTTCCAAAACTACTATCACCTTTATTAACCATGTTTAAATCTAAATTATGATTTAAAAAGATTATTATAGTAGAATTTTTTTTATTTTACGCAGCTGAGCGATCAAGAAGTCTAGAAGCATATTCGCTTACTTCACATGAACCTCCACCTATGAGTTCTATTAATTCATTTTTTCTTTGATTTTTTGTAGTTAGTTTTGCAATTGAAGTATAAGTTATTCCATCAGTTACGTTTTTATTAACTTTAAAATGAGCTGATCCACTAGCAGCTAGAAATGGCTGATGTGTAATACATAAGACTTGTTGATTTTTAGAAATTTCTTTTATAAGCTCAACCAAAGAAAATAGAGATTTACCACTTAAACCACTATCAATTTCATCTAAAAAGAAAGTATTTGGTTGTTTAGAAATACTAGATTTAATAGCTAATAAAAATCTTGACATTTCTCCGCCAGAAATAACATTTGATAATGGAGCAAGCTTCTGATCAGGATTAGCCGAAAACAAAAAATTTATATCATCAATTCCATCGCCAGAAGGCTTGCATTCAGAAAATTGAATTGAAAAATTTGCATTTTCTAAACCCAGATTGCTTAAAATCGACATTACTGAATTTTGTAACTGTTTAGCAATTTTTTTTCTTTCAGTAGATTGAATAACAAATAAAGAATTTAAATTACTTTGTAAATTCTCAATCTGAGCTTGAATCCTGGAAATATCACTACATTGATAATTTTGTTGAAAATACGTCTTTAATTGATCGCGCTTTTCAATTAATTTAGTAAGATCTAATGAAAAAGTTCTCTCTAAGTTTTTTAAAAAAAATAATCTTTTTTGTATTTCTGGAAGATTAGATTCATGATTTTCTATTTCTTGCAAATATGAATTTAAATCAAAAATTAAATCTTCAATATCGGCATAAATATTTAATAACTTCTCTCTAAATTTTTTAATCTTTAAATCGAAATCTGCTGTTTTATTTAAAACCTTTATTGATTGATTTATGAAAGAAGTTACTGACGGCTCATCATGACTGAAATTATTTAAATTTTCTAATGATGATTTAATTGAATTATTAATTTCTAAATTATTAACAAGTTTTTTTTCTACTAACTCTAATTCTAAAATTTCTTCACTGGAATTTAAATCAGCTTCTTCTAAACTCTTCAACATGTGTTTAATTGCCAAGTTTTTTTCTTCTTGATTCTTAGAAAATTCTATTTTTTTATCCATTAATTCTTTTAAAACTTTAGTTTCTCCCCATATACTTTTAATCTTTTCGCTAGTCTCTCTGAATTCTTGGGAACATAAATCATCAATAATTAATCTTCTCTTATCCAAAGAATCAAAGATAAAAGTGTCAGATTGACCTGCAGAATCTATTAAAAATCCTCCAAGTTTTTCTAATGATTGTCTATTAATTGGCAAATCATTAAGGCTATATTTGGATAAAATTTTATTGTTCTTTTTATAAGATTTTCTTTTAATTTGTAGTTCTGAAGCAGTTATTTCAAAACCATTACTAATTAACCAATTATTAATTTGAGAAGAAGAAGAAAATATTGCCTCAATAACACAAAAATCTTTTCCTGGACGTATTAAATGTTTTAGAGGTATATTAGTTCCACCAAATAAAGCATTTAGGGAATCCAAAATTAATGATTTTCCTGAACCTGAATCCCCAGTTATGATATTCAAACCTTTTTCGAAATTAATTTCTATAATTTCTATTAATGCAATATTTTCTATTTTTAGTTGTATTAACATGATAAATCTTCCATATAAAAAAATTAACCTCTTTTTTAAAAAAATAAAGGTTTTAAATATATAAAGTTATGAAAGAAGATTTTACTGATTTTATTGAGGTATCTGGACTCTTAAATTACGATCCAGATACAATTTCTAAAATTTACAAAAAAAATCCTAAAAGACTTTTAAAAAGACTTTGGCAAACACTCATACCTATTTTTACTTACATCTTCTCCGTGGGATGGGATAAATTAACTGGAAGGTTGAAAAATGAGCATCAAGCAAGATTTAGAGCACGAGAATTAACAAATTTGTTAGTAGAACTTGGTCCTGCATTTGTTAAAGCAGGCCAAGCTTTATCAACAAGACCAGATATAATCCCAGGAATTCTTCTAGAAGAATTATCTGAATTGCAAGATCAACTCCCTGGGTTTGATGGCAATAAAGCTATGGAATTAATAGAAGAAGATTTAGGATGCAAAATAAATGAGATTTTTTTAGAAATTGATAAAGAGCCAATTTCCGCTGCTTCTTTAGGGCAAGTACATAAAGCTAAATTAAAAAACGAAGAGCTCGTTGCAATTAAAGTTCAAAGGCCGGGATTAAGAGAACAAATAACTTTAGATCTTTACATAGTAAGGAATATTGCTTACTGGCTAAAAAACAATATCGGATTAATAAGAAGTGATCTAGTTGCCTTAATTGATGAGTTAGGCAAGAGAGTTTTTGAAGAGATGGATTATCTAAATGAAGCTGCAAATGCAGAAAAATTTAGAAATATGCATAAACATAACAAAATGATTGCCGTACCAAAAATTTATAAAGAAATAACGTCGAGAAGAGTATTAGCAATGGAATGGATAGACGGTACAAAATTAACAAATTTAGAAGACGTAAAAAAATTAGGAATTAATCCTGATGAAATGATTGATATAGGAGTGCAATGCAGTTTAGAACAGCTTTTAGAACATGGTTTTTTTCATGCAGACCCACATCCAGGTAATTTATTAGCCTTAGAAGATGGAAGATTATGTTACTTAGATTTTGGAATGATGAGCGAGGTTTCCAGAGAATCTAGATCAGGATTAATTCAAGCGGTAGTACATTTAGTAAATAAAAACTTCGATAAATTATCTCAAGATTTCGTAAAATTGGGATTTTTATCAGAGGAAGTTAATCTAGAACCAATTGTTCCAGCATTTCAAGATGTTTTCATTAATGCCGTTGAACAAGGAGTTTCGAAAATGGATTTTAAAAGCGTTACAGACGATATGTCGGGTGTTATGTATAAATTCCCTTTCAAACTACCCCCATATTATGCGCTTATAATTAGGTCATTACTAACATTAGAAGGAATAGCTTTAAGCGTAGATCCAAACTTCAAGATATTAGGCGCGGCTTATCCATATTTTGCAAGAAGATTGATGGAAGATCCTGATCCACAATTAAGGGAAAGCCTTAAAGAAATGCTTTTTGATAATAAAAAATTTAAATGGGACCGTTTAGAAGATCTTCTTTCTAACGCTGCAAAGCAAACAAATCTCAATTTAGAAAAACTTTTAGACGAAGTTATAAATCTCCTCTTTTCTCCAAATGGAGGATTTCTTAGAAATGAGATAGTTGAAGGTTTAACAAATCAGATAGATTTACTTAGTCTAAAAATATTAAAAAGTTTGAATAACTATCTTCCACAATCAATTAAATTAAATACTTATAACGAAAATAACAACTTGAATGATCTTATAATGTACGTAGAACCTTTGAGAAACTTTTTAGAGATTTTGCAAAAAGTACCCGGGTATTCAATTGACATTTTTCTAAAAAGGGTACCAAGACTTATAAATGAACCCTATACAAAAGAAATGGGTTTAAAAATTGCAAAAAATGTAACTGAAAAAGGAGTAGTTAGACTTGTTAAGATTGTTGCTGGTGCAAATATCTAAATGAAGCTTAGTAAAATTTTAATATTAAAAATATTTTTTATTTTAGTAATTTCTCCATTATTTTTAAATATTCCAAAAGCTAATACTGCTGAAGAAATAAAGATCACATACAGCATATTTTCTAGAACAATTAAAGTGAAATCTTTAAAAACTTTTGCTAAAGAAGGTAAATCCACAAGAAAATTAAAGAGGATTTTGAAATCAACCGGGTCTACTGATAAAGAAATTAGAACGGTTTTAAACAAAGATTTTGAAATTCCTATTACCATTGCAAGCAAACTTGTATACTCTGAAATAGGAAATGTTTTTTTAACAAGACTTTCATCTATTATCCATCCACCAAGAGCAACTGATGAAATAACGGGCAAGCTAGCCCTTAGAGCGAGCGTAATTCAAGGAATTAATATAGGAAATGGAAAAATAAATCTAATAAATTTTTTTGAAGGATATCCAACTAAAACTGTAATTTTAGATGTGAGCGCTTTGAGCAAAGTTATGAATAAAGTAGAATCAATTTCAGAATTATTAAGCTTTTTCACCAATTCCCCTCTAGAAAAAATCAAAACAAATTAAACAACCATGGTGTTATTAAATAAAATTAAAGATAAACTGCGTATCAATTACAGAAAAAAAAGATGGCCAGGTCTAATAGAAGCTTATAAACAATATCTCCCGGTTACAAAGAAAACTCCTATTATTTCCCTCAATGAAGGAAATACTCCATTAATTCTCAGCGAGTCAATAAGCAACTTAATTGGAAATGGAACAAAAGTTTTTTTAAAATATGACGGCCTTAATCCAACAGGATCTTTTAAAGATCGTGGTATGACTATGGCAATTAGCAAAGCAAAAGAGGAAGGCCGTGAAGCAGTAATTTGTGCAAGTACTGGAAACACGTCTGCTGCTGCTGCTGCATATGCTTCGAGAGGAGGATTAAAACCTTATGTTTTAATCCCAGAAGGATTTGTTGCACAAGGAAAGCTTGCTCAAGCATTAATGTATGGCGCTGAAATAATATCTATTAATGGAAACTTTGATAAAGCTCTTGAAATTGTTAGAGATTTATCCTCAGAACATCCTATAGAACTTGTTAATTCTGTTAATCCATATCGAATACAAGGTCAAAAGACGGCAGCTTTTGAAATAGTGGATGACTTAGGTTATGCTCCTGATTGGCTTTGTATTCCAATGGGTAATGCAGGAAACATAACTGCTTATTGGATGGGATTTAAAGAATATTCAAAAATAAAAAGAAATTTAAAATTACCAATAATGATGGGTTTTCAGTCCGAAGGTTCTGCTCCGTTAGTAAAAAATATAATAGTTAAAGATCCAGAAACAATTGCAACTGCAATAAGAATTGGAAATCCTGTAAATAGAGAAAAAGCCAAAAAAGTGAGAAAGGAAAGTAAAGGAGACTTTCAGTCAGTTACAGATGAAGAGATAATCGATGCTTATAAAATACTTGCCAAAGAGGGAGTTTTTTGTGAACCTGCAAGTGCAGCATCAGTTGCTGGACTGATTAAAAATAAAAATAGAATTCAGAAAGAATCGACTATTGTTTGTGTTCTGACTGGAAATGGCTTGAAAGATCCTGATTGCGCCATAAAAAATAACGATGCTATTTTTAGAAAAAATGTTGAACCTTCATTAAAAAATATAACTAAAATCTTAGGATATTAAAATCCACAAAAAATAGTGTCTGTGGAAATCAATTAAAAACAAATCGCATTTGTTGAAAAGTACATAATAAGAAATTTTATTTGTTGAATTTTTTTTTTTTTTTTAATAAATTTTAAATTTATTCAACAAATAAAAATTTTTTTTCACATATTTTTTTCTTCATAAAACAAATAGACAAGCTGTTTAATTGAAAAATTCCACAGTTCCCACAAGAACTACTACTACTAAATTTTTTATTTTATTATTTATTTTTATATTAGAAAAAGAGTAAAAAATAAATTTATTGAATTTAATTTACGGAAAAAGTATATTGTATTTGTAAAAAGTTCCAAATTCTGATGGAAATTATTTGTAATCAAAATGAATTAAATAATTCTATACAACTAGTAAGCAAGGCAGTTGCTTCAAGGCCAACGCATCCAATTCTTGCAAACATACTTTTAACAGCTGACGAAGGAACTAATAAAATTAGCGTCACAGGATTTGACTTAAATTTAGGAATTCAAACTTCTTTTGATGGAACTGTCAAAAATAGTGGAGCTATTACTATACCTTCAAAACTTTTATCAGAAATAGTAAACAAATTACCTAATGAAACTCCTGTTTCTCTAGAAGTAGACGAGAATTCAGATAATATCTTAATAAAAAGTGATAGAGGTTCTTTTAATCTAAAAGGGATCCCCTCTGATGAATATCCTAATTTGCCATTTGTTGAAAGTGGTACTTCTTTGAATATTGATCCTAGTTCTTTTTTAAAGGCTTTAAAATCTACCATTTTTGCCAGTAGTAATGATGATTCAAAGCAACTACTCACAGGTGTCAATTTTACTTTTAAACCAAATTATTTAGAGTCTGCTTCAACAGATGGTCATAGATTGGCTGTTGCCTTAATTGGTAATAAAGAACATATTGAAAATAAAGGAAACTTATCTTCAAATGTTGATGATTTATCGGTAACTATCCCAACTAGATCATTGAGAGAAATTGAAAAACTAGTATCTTTGAGAAGCTCAGAAAATTCAATTAAGCTTTTCTATGACAAAGGTCAAGTAGTCTTTATATCTTCTAATCAAATAATTACTACAAGAACTTTAGAAGGTACTTATCCTAATTATTCACAATTAATTCCTGATTCTTTTTCTAAAATTCTAAATTTTAATACAAAAAAATTAACTGATGCATTAGAAAGAATTGCTGTTTTAGCTGATCAGCAAAGTAGTGTTGTAAAGATTAAATTAGATGATACAGATTTAGCGTCAATCAGTGCAGATGCTCAAGATATTGGAAATGCAAATGAATCAATACCTGTTTCTTATTCTGGAGAAAATTTTGATATTGCATTTAACGTAAGATATTTGTTAGAAGGTTTAAAAGTTATTGCTTCTGAAAATGTACTTTTAAAGTGTAATATTGCAACTACTCCAGCGGTTTTTGTACCTGAAGATAATCTTAATTCTTTTACTTATTTAGTTATGCCTGTACAGGTTCGTTCTTAATTTGAAATTACCTAAAGAAATTTTATTAAGTGAATTATTAAATTATAGTGTTAAGGGTAATATGGTCCTTAATTATGGAAATGGTGAAAATGTTTGGATGCATCCTCCAGTTCACCGGATTCTAGGATGGTACTCTCGTCCTTCAAATTTTGATTTAAAAAGAAATGTTTGGCGATTAAATCAAATTACTCAAATAATAGATAATGAAATTTATGTCAAAGGTGATCCAGCTATTTCTGATTTAGCAACTTTAAATAGGTTCCCAACTTTAATAGAAGCTAATCTTGTAAATATAAATGGTTCAAAAATAGGAGTCATTGCAGATTTTTTATTTGAAATGAAAACGGGAAAAATTAAATATTACTTAGTTTCTAGATCTAATCCTAAGATTCCTGGGTCTAGTAGATGGAAATTAACTATTGATAATATCAATGACCAACAACCTGGATTGGTATTCTGTCAAAGTAATTCTTTAGATGATTTACCTTTAATAAAATCAAGTATTAAAAATGAATTTATGCAAAAAGGGAAAAAAATTTTTGATAGATTTGATGATATGAAAAATATTGCTTCCAATAGATTAGAGGAATGGCTCGAAGAAGATGAAGATATTAGCCAAAACTTAGATTTTAAACAAAAAAGTTTTTATAATAATGGCAGAACATCTACACCGTCTAGTGAAAAAAAAGAAGATGACCCTTGGATATAAATAATGATAAATCAAGACAATATTGCTCTATATGATCTTAATGAAGCATTACAAGTGGAAAATTTAACACTTAAAGATTACGAAGAAATTTGCAAAAGATTAAAGAGAAAACCTAATAGAACCGAATTAGGTATGTTTGGCGTTATGTGGTCCGAACATTGTTGTTATAGAAATTCAAAACCTTTACTATCTAAGTTTCCCACTAAAGGAAAAAATGTTTTAGTTGGACCTGGAGAAAATGCTGGTGTTATTGATGTTGGAAATAATCAAAAACTTGTTTTTAAAATAGAAAGTCATAATCATCCTTCTGCTATTGAACCTTTTCAAGGTGCAGCAACAGGTGTCGGAGGAATTTTAAGAGATATATTCACAATGGGTGCTAGGCCAATCGCAGTTTTGAATTCATTGAGATTCGGTAACCTTGATAAATCATCAAATGCTGATTTACTACGAGGAGTTGTATCCGGTATTTCACATTACGGGAATTGCGTAGGTGTCCCAACTGTTGGAGGTGAAATTGACTTCGATGATAGTTATTCTGGAAATCCTCTAGTGAATGTTATGGCTTTAGGACTTTTAGAGACTGAGGAAATCGTTTGTTCTGGAGCTAAAAATGTAGGATCACCAGTGTTATATGTTGGTAATACAACTGGTAGAGATGGTGTTGGTGGTGCTAGTTTTGCTAGTTCAGAATTAACTACAACTTCATTGGATGATAGACCTGCTGTTCAGGTAGGTGATCCATTTGTTGAGAAAAGTCTTATTGAAGCTTGTTTGGATGCTTTCAAAACAGGGGATGTAATTGCAGCTCAAGATATGGGTGCTGCAGGTTTAACATGCAGTAGCGCAGAAATGGCCGCAAATGGAAATTTAGGAATATCTATCGATTTAGATTTGGTTCCTTCTAGAGAAGATGACATGTCCTCATACCAGTATTTATTATCTGAATCACAAGAAAGAATGTTGTTTGTAGTTAAGGAAGAAAAAATTAATGATCTTATTGAAAAATTTAATAAATGGGGATTATATGCCAGTGTTATTGGTGAAGTAATAGGAACTAATGAAGTAATTATTTCTCATAAAGGTAAAATTGTGGCCCAAATACCTACTTCTGCTTTATCTGATGATACTCCTGTAAATTTCCACAATGTGATTAATAAGCCACCAGATGATCTTTTAAATAAATGGGAATGGAAAGAAAATGATCTACCAGAAATTCATGAGCAAAAAATATTTTCATTGAAGGAAAATAAGAATTTTTCATTTTCAGAAATCATTTTAAAACTACTCTCTAATCCATCAATAGCTTCTAAACGATGGATTTATAAACAATATGATTCTCAAGTTCAGGCAAATACAGTTTTTAAACCTGGAAAATCAGATGCAGCCGTAGTAAGACTAAGGGAACAAAATAAAAAAAATAAAAGTAAAGTATTTTCTGGTGTCGCTGCTTCAGTTGATTGCAATAGTAGATGGGTTGCGCTTGATCCTTTTAGAGGATCTGTCGCTGCCGTTGCAGAGTCCGCTAGAAATGTTAGTTGTGTTGGTGCTGAACCAGTAGCAATTACAAATAATTTAAATTTTTCTTCCCCTGAGAATGAAATAGGATATTGGCAACTTTCATCTTCATGTAATGGAATTGCTGAAGCCTGTAAAGCTTTAGAAACTCCTGTAACAGGAGGTAATGTATCTTTATATAATGAATCAAAAAATAAAGATAATCTAATTACTCCTATTAATCCTACACCTGTTATTGGAATGGTGGGAAAGATAGATAATGTCGAAAAAACTATAAGTAGTGAATGGAAAAATAATGAAGATGAAATCTGGTTAATTGGTTCTTCCAAATCAGAAATAAAAATTGCAGCTAGTTCTTATCTGGAATATTTTCATGGAGAAATTACAGGTCGGCCTCCAAAAATAGATTTGTTGGATGAAAAGTTTTGCCAGAGTTTTTTAAGAAATGCGATTTTAAATAGTCTTGTAGCTTCCTCGCACGATATCAGCGACGGAGGTTTAGCTATAGCTTTAGCAGAGTCTTGCATTTTGTCATCGATGGGTGCAACTATAGAGTTAGAGAAAGATGTAAATAGACTTGATAATTTATTGTTTGCCGAAGGGGGGTCAAGAATTATTTTTTCAATTAGTAAAATGAAACAAAATGAATGGTTTAATTTTTTAAAACAAAATCAAATAAATTTCCCACCAAGTGTTTATGTAAAAAAAATAGGATACGTATCAAGTGACACGCTTAAGATAAAAATCAACGAAAAAAATATTTGCAATATTAGGGTTGAGGAATTAACCGAAAAATTTAATAATAGTATTTCAGATTACTTTTAAATATGAAATACATTTCTCAACTATTAATTTTTTTAAGATATTAAGTCATGTGCGGAATAGTTGGAATTGTTTCTTCAAATGATGTAAATCAACAAATTTACGATAGTCTTTTGCTTTTGCAGCATAGAGGTCAAGACTCAACAGGTATAGCAACAATGGAAAATACTGTTTTTCATATACATAAGGTTAAAGGTCAAGTTAATACTGCTTATAGAACTAGAGATATGAGGAATTTAATTGGCAAAATTGGATTGGGTCATGTTAGGTATGCAACAAAGGGATCAGCAGAAAGTGTAGAAGAAGCACAGCCTTTTTATGTTAATGCTCCTTATGGAATTGTTTTGATACATAATGGAAATTTGACTAATACCAGAGATTTAGAAAAACAGTTATTTAATGTCGACAAGCGGCATACAAATTCTTCAAGTGATACTGAAATGTTGTTAAATGTATTTGCGACAGAATTACAAGAACAAATTCATAATCAAGAATTAGAGCCTGATATTATTTTTAATGCGGTCAAATCTTTACATAAAAGAATTCAGGGGTCATATGCTTCAATTGCGTTAATTTCAGGACATGGTTTATTAGCATTTAGAGATCCTTTTGGTATTAGGCCTTTAGTCATAGGGAAAAGACTTTCATTAACCACAAAAAAAGAAGAATGGATGGTTGCAAGCGAATCTTTAGTACTTGAGAATAATGATTATGAAGTAGTGAGAGATGTAGATCCAGGAGAAGCTGTTTTTATAAATCTTGATGGGGAGTTTTTCTCTAAGCAATGTTCTGAAAATCCAATGTTATTTCCCTGTGCTTTTGAATATGTTTACTTAGCTAGGCCAGATTCAATTATGAATGGAATTTCCGTCTATAAAGCTCGTTTAAAAATGGGAGATTATTTAGCAGAAACAATAAAAGAAACAATCAATTCTGGAGATATTGATGTAGTTATGCCTATTCCTGATTCTTCTCGACCAGCGGCAATGCAAGTTGCAAGACAGTTAGGGATAGAATATAGGGAAGGTTTTTTTAAAAATAGATATGTTGGCAGAACATTTATAATGCCTGGTCAGCAGAAACGTAAGAAATCTGTAAGGCAAAAATTAAATGCTATGAGTGCAGAGTTTAAAAATAAAAATGTATTAATTGTTGATGACTCGATAGTAAGAGGTACTACTTCAAAAGAAATTGTCCAGATGGCTAAAGATGCAGGAGCAAATAAAGTTTTTTTTACATCAGCAGCTCCTCCTGTTCGTTACCCTCACGTTTATGGAATTAATATGCCTAATAGAGATGAATTAATAGCTCATAATAGGACAATAAGTGAAATCGCCGATAAACTTGAAATTGATAACCTTGTATATCAAAGTGTTGAAAGTTTGCGTAAATCTATAATTGGTGATTCTCTTATTAAAGGTTTAGAGATGAGTTGTTTTACTGGTGATTATGTAACTGGAACAGTAAATCAAGAATACTTAAATTGGGTTGAAAATGAATATAAATCTTAGTCGAGAAAGTTTTCAAGTCGGAAACAATTTTCAAGGTATTCATCATTATCAAATTTTAAAAAATCAATTAAAAAGTTTGATTTATTAGATTTGAAATTTAATTTATTTAGGTCTAATCTTGCAGATTTATTTTTATTAGTTTCAATATCAAGGTAATAGTTACTTGATATTATTTTGAGGAAGTTATCATTTTTAAGTTGGGTTTTTTCATTCAAATATCCCAAACTGTATTTATTTGAGCAGTAAATTTCATTACTATTTATGCAAAAGATTTTTCCTTGTTTAGATATTAAAAAAATATTTTCTCCATTATTAAATGTACAACAAGAAACGATTTTTTCAGATGGTAAAAGTTTTGCAATGATTAATCCTTGGGATTGTTTAGAAGTTGGCGTTAAAAATTTATTTGATAAATTAAATTTAAAAATTCTTCCTATCGAGGTTAATATTATTAAATCTTTCCTTTCATTAGAAATAAAAGAATCAATTGTTATTAAATTATTTTTTAATTTTGTAATAGCGAAAGATCTATTGCTTTTGATCATATCTTCATCAAATAAAACTTTTTTAAATCTTCCATCTGAATTTAATATGCATAAATAATTTTTAATGTCTTTTTTAATTGCGTGAAAATTTATTATTTCACTAGGATGAATATTTCCAAGAATTTTATTATCTAATTTATAATCTTTATTAATATTTGATTCCCAATCAATGTTAAATACTTTTCCCGTATTTGTTATTCCAATTAATTTTATATTTTTTTCAATATTACATATAAATTTTTGAATATTTTTATTATCTATAATTTTATTTACAACCTCAAATGATTTTTTGTAATTACCTAAAATCATCCTTTTTAAATAAAGTCTATTGTCTATGTACAATTTTGTTTTTTTATTTATAAAGTCTTCTAATATCTGATTATTAAGCGTTTCTAATTCTTGATTTTGATTTATATTTTTAATAATTTTTGTTTTACGTATAACATTGTATTTTTTCTTTAATATTAATAATTCTTCCATAAGTAATTCAAGTAATAATTCTCTTTCGTTCAACAATGTTTGAAAATAATTCTTTTTTTCTTCTAAATTTTTTATATCGTCAGCAATTTGATTTTTTTCTAGATTTGTTAATTTTTTTAGTGGCATATCCAAAACTGAATTTGCCTGTTTTTCACTTAAGAAAAAATTTTCTACTAATTTTGATCTAGCTTGCACAGAATTTTCTGATTCTTCTATAATTGCGATAACTTTTTTTATGTTTTTTGTAGCTTTAGATAAACCTTCTGATATTTCTAGTTTATCAAGAGTGTTTTTTAGAAAATAAAAAGTTCTTTTTCTAATTGTTTCTTCTCTAAATTCAAGAAAATAGTTGAGATATTTTTTCAGATTTAGTTGTACAGGCTTGCCTTTAATTAAAGCTAAGAATATTGCGCCAAAGTTTGTTTGGAGAGTTGTTTTTTTATATAAATTAGAAATAACAAGTTCAGAATTAGAATCTTTTTTTAGTTCTATTACAATTCTCATTCCATCTCTGTCGCTCTCATCCCTAATATCAGAAATCCCAATAATCTTGCCTGAATTAACAAGTTCCGCGAGTTTTTCAATCCAACCTGCTTTATTAATTTGGTAAGGAAGTTCCGTAATGATTATTGCATTCTTTTTATGTTTCCCTTTGCCTAAATTTATTTCTTCCGTATTTACAACTCCTCTTATAGTTATAGATCCTTTTCCAGTTTGATAAAGTTCTTCTATTGCATGACTATAAATTAATTCTCCGCCTGTAGGAAAATCAGGTCCTTTGATAATGCTAGAAAGTTTTTTATCACTAATATCTTTATTTTTAACTAAGGCAACTAAACCATCGACAATTTCGCCAAGGTTATGAGGGGGAATATTTGTTGCCATGCCAACAGCAATACCCGATGAGCCGTTCAACAATAAAAATGGAAGTTGAGCTGGAAGAACATCTGGTTCTTTTTGAGAACCGTCGAAGTTATTTGAAAAGTTTACTGTTTCTGATGCGATTTCTTCAAGAAATCCTTTATGAGCTATTGGAGCTAATCTGGTCTCTGTATACCTCATTGCTGCCGGCGGATCATTATCCACAGATCCAAAATTTCCATGCCCTTCAAGAGTAGGATATTTAGTTGAGAAATTTTGTACTAGCTTTACCAATGCATCGTAAACTGCTTGATCTCCATGAGGATGGTATTTTCCAAGTACATCTCCAACAACTCTTGCACACTTCCTGAATGGTTTATCAGGAGTTAAACCTAATTCATACATCGCGAATATAATTCTTCTTTGTACAGGCTTAAGACCGTCCCTTGCATCAGGCAACGCACGTCCAACTATGACGCTCATTGCATACTCCAAATAAGAACGTTGCATTTCTTCTTGAAGAGAGATGGAAGTGAAGTTTTTCTTATCCATTAGAGCGCATACTTAAATAATTATTAATTAACTAAATTAAGACTAATAGGTAAAACAATATTTACCAGTATTGAACATTAAGATGATTCAATTATTTTGGATTTTGCTAGTATTACATCTTTTTTTAGTTGTTCATTTTGTAAAAGAATCTCAGTAGAGGCTTGTAATTTTTCTCCCCATAACTGTTCTTTTCTATAATCAAAATCGACATATTTGGGATCTTTAGCCAATGCCTTTTTTGCTAGCTGAATTGCTAATTTATTGTCTTGGATATTTATACATGAGGCTAGTCCTAGTAATGGTTCAGCATTTTCCTCAATTGAGATTGCACTTTCAAAAAGTTTGATTGAGAGATTTATATTGTTCCTCTCGAAATAAGCTAAACCTTGATTATTGATTGCTTGCCAGAAATCAGGTTTAATTTTTATTGATTTATCAAACAATTTGATAGCTCCCAAATAATTTTTTTCCATTAATAAAATATTTCCTAATTGAAAAATAGCTTTGTGGTTATTAGGCTCAATCTTTATCCCTTTTTCTAAAGCAATCTTTGCCTTTGTTTGTTGCAAAGTTTTTAGATAAACATTACTTTTAGCAAAATATATTTCGCTTATACTTGAATTAATCTGTTCTGCTTTATTTAGAGAATTTAATGCGTTTTTGTATTTTTTGTTAGCTATTTGTGCTTCAGCCAAAATCAACCATAGTTTTTCATCTTTTGCATTTATTTTTACTGCTAATTTGGCTAAGTTAAGGCTGTCTTCATATTGACCAAAATACAGTAGTTGATATGCATTTTTGCCAATATATAAACTTTGTTTTTGTAAATTTGTTATTGTTGGGAAATAATAATAGGGAACTATTGCTCGAACTATCTCTATTTGAAAAAAGTAAAAAGAGATCAAGAAGATCCAGATTGTTTTTTTTAAAAACTTCTTCATATTTAAATTTTTTTATTATTTATATTTGCTTGAATGTTTCTTTTCCACATCCATGGTTTAATTCTTTTTAAAGTAGTACCTCTAAGATTTTCTTGCCACGTTTTATCGTCCCAATTGAGGGACTCAATATTAAGATTTTTAATCCATTCTTTTGGTTTAGTTTCATGATTATTGTTGTGTGGCACTGTTTTATTCCATGGACAAACATCTTGACAAATATCACATCCTGCAACCCATCCATCTAAATTTTTTTCTATTTTCTTTGGAATAGTTTTATCTTTGCTTTCTATTGTGTGATACGCAATGCAAAGATCTGATTGTATTACAAATGGTTCTACGATTGCCTTTGTAGGACAATGTTCAATACAAATATCACATTTTCCACAAAGTGATTCATGAGGTTTATCTGGCATTAAATCTTTTGTGAGAATCATAAAACCCAAAGTAAACCAAGAACCATTTTTTTTGCTGATTAAATTACTATTTTTACCTATCCAACCAATCCCTGCTTCCTCTGCCCATGCTTTTTCAAGAAGCGGAGAGGTATCAACACATATTTTCCATTTGCAATCAGGAATTTCTAGGTCGATCCATTTACCAATATTCTTTAATTTTTTGTGAATTACTTTATGATAATCCTCACCTTGACCAAATTTAGCTACCTTGAGGAAATTGTTGTTGATGTTTTGTGAATTAATGTAAGTAAATCCAACGCTTAAAACACTTTTTGCTTCCTCAAAAAGTGAGACTATATTTTTTCTTTTTTCTGCTTCCATCCATTTCATTTCAGCATGATAGTTATTTGATAACCATCTTTCTAATGCATTGGTTCTTAATTTTACGCGCGAACTTCCTGGTACCGAAGCTATTCCGGCAACTGTAAAACCTTCAAAAATAGCTCTTTCTTTTAATTTTTTACTTATTTCTTTTTTGTCTTGAATCGTATTAATCATTTCTTTTTCTTTATAGCATTTCTTTTAAAAGTTCTTTTTGCAGAATAAACTTATAAATAAAATAGATATATTTAAAAAAATATATCCTAACTTAGTAAAAACAGTTAAATTATTAGTAAAGTTAATATAGTTAAAACGTTATTTTGGTTGAATCTAATCAAAATCAAGATTCCAATCTAGGATCTAGGCTTCAACAAGATCTCAAAAATGATCTTATTGCTGGGCTTTTAGTTGTAATACCCTTAGCAACAACAATCTGGCTCTCATCGCTAGTTAGTAAATTTGTTTTAACGTTAGTTACTTCAGTCCCAAAGCAACTAAATCCTTTTATTACTTTAAATCCCTTATTACAAGATTTAATTAATCTCACTTTAGGTTTAACTGTTCCTTTATTAGCTATTTTGCTTATAGGCTTAATGGCAAGAAATTTTGTAGGAAGATGGTTGTTAGAATTTGGAGAGGGTACTTTATCAAAAATTCCTGTAGCTGGAGCGGTTTATAAAACTCTTAAACAGTTGCTAGAAACTTTTTTAAGCAACAAATCTAATAGATTTAGACGAGTTGTTTTAGTCGAATATCCTCGTGAGGGACTTTATAGTGTAGGCTTTGTAACTGGAGATGTAGGACCTTCTCTACAGCCAGAATTGGAAGAAAAGTTACTTAGTGTTTTTATCCCTACAGCACCAAACCCAACTACTGGCTGGTATACACTTGTTCCTGAGTCTTCTGTTAAGGATTTGGATATTTCTGTTGAAGATGCTTTTAGAACAATAATTTCTGCTGGGATAGTTAATCCAGATGAGAAAAATAACACCTCAAATCCAACATTTTCAAAATTGTTTTCTCAATTACGAGCTTCCACTAATACTTCTTCTTAATTGATGCATAATAGATCCCTTTCTAGAGAATTATCTTTAATTTCTCTTGGCCTTATAAAAGATAAAGCTGATTTTAAATTAAATAAATTTCAGATAGAAGAAATTTTTGAATCTGCTTTGGATTCTCTAATAAGTCATTGCAGAGAGGAATTAGATAATTGCGAGTCAGAGTTAGAGAATGCTTCACAAAAAATATTAGATAGTGAATTGCAAGAAGGTGTTGATTCCTCTTATTCAAATGTTCGAGATGAGTTAAAAAAATCTCTGACAAAAATTGAAACCGTAATGAATACACTCTCTGTCACTCTAGACTTTCCAAAATTAATTGTTTCTAGCGGTCAAATTGATATTAGAGAGGATGTAAATCAAAGGATTTGTAATATAATCAACAACCTTAAAAGTATTGACTCAGATATCGATCAAGTAATGGATGGTTGGAGATTAAAAAGATTACCAAGAATCGATAGGGATATCTTGCGTCTAGCGTACGTGGATATCAATTTTTTGAACACACCTATCGCTGTTGCTTGTGATGAGGCTGTAAATTTAGCTAATAAATATAGTGATTTGCAAGGAAGAAAATTTATTAATGGAGTTTTAAGGAGATTACAAACAATTTAATTGTCATAATTATTTGATATAAATAAATAGTATTTAGAAAAATTTTAATTACGAACTATAGCTAATAATGACTAATTTTGATAATTCTCGTGAATGGGCTGCACAAGCTTATGCACTTTTAAAAAAACGACAGGAAGAGCAAAAGCAAGAATTAGAGAAACAGGAAGAGCAAAAGCAAGAATTAGAGAAACAGGAAGAGCAAAAGCAAGAATTAGAGAAACAGGAAGAGCAAAAGCAAGAATTAGAGAAACAGGAAGAGCAAAAGCAAG
>MWOR01000209.1 GCA_002025865.1 Prochlorococcus sp. HOT208_60m_813I02
TTTATTTATTCTAGTAGCCATTATGGATATTTCTTTTTAACTTCCCTAAATTAAACTATTTGACCCTTATTTTAGATCAACTGTCAATAATTAAGGCAGTATAAATTCAATTAAAAATTATTTGATGGCAATACTTATTAAGGTTGCATCTCATCACATACAATGAGACATCAAAGTTAGTAAATTTTAGTTATCAAAATTTTAATCTCATTAAGTTCAAAGATAAACTTTTTTTTAAATTGAATCCTATTACTCTTTTTTTTTCCAAACTTCTTTAGTTTTCTTCCATCCCTGAGCAAGTAATCTTTTATAAATTTCCCTAGCTAAATCTATTTCTACAGAGATTGTTATTGTAATTACAGGCGGTTCTTTTTCTAATTCGCTGACTATTTTTCCAGTATCTATAAACATAAACTCGAAGACCCCATCAATACTTTTATCGTTTTTTATGAATCTTTTCACTTCTGTTCTTTGTGAATTAATCAACCAATAAGATTTAGCCATTAATTAAGCATTTCAGGTAGTAAGAGTTTCTTTTAAAATAAACAAATTTGATCAGTTTCTTCTTTATTTACATCTTCTACTACCCAACCATCAGGTGACCAACCCATCATAATTGGAAGTAATCCTTTTAATTCATCGGAATCTTTAACCTGCTCTGTCCATTGCTTTTCATATCCATTAGGTACAACAACAGGCATTCGGTGATGTAAAGGTTTAATTAGATTATTTGGTTCAGTTGTTAAAACACAGCAACTCTCTATTTCAGCTCCGTCAGCTGAAGTCCACTTGCTCCAGATTCCTCCTAGCCAAAAAGTCTCGTAATTTTCTTTACGAATACGAAATTTTTTCTCAAAAAAGCCACTTGCTGGTATTAGGCATCTTTTGTGCTTCCAACTTACACTAAATAATTTTTTTTCTTCTACTGTTTCTGATCTCGCATTAAAGGGTCTTGGTCTTTTTTTATCAAATGGGTCTTTAGTCCAAGGTGAAATAAATCCCCAATACATAAAGGTAGTTTTCATTTTCCCTTCATTCTTAATCACTAAAACTGGATCAGTTGGCCTTATTAAATTTTGAGTTTCGTATTTACTATCAAGACCACTTGGATAGTCTTGTTTTAGAACTTTTGGCAACCTGTTAAATTTAGTTTTTAGCTCAAATCTTCCACACATATTTTTTAAAATTTCTTGAGTAATTACTTTAAAAACATGCTTATAGTTAATATTTTAGATCAACTGTCAATGTTTATTTCATCATATCTTTTTCTTGATTTGTTAAATGATCTTATATAGAGGAGGTTTATATAAGTTTTTAAATCTACTTAAGTATTCGTTTTTAACAGATACATACAACTGTTTTTAAATGAATAATTTTGCCCTTAAAACCCCCCAAAAAAATAATTTTTCTTGAAACAAAAATTGACAAGACATTCATAAAAAAACTTCCATAAAACATTAACTTCTGTTCATAAATATTTTTTTAACAAACAAAACTCGTTTGAAAATTAAGGATATTGTCAAAAGGATTTCATTAAATGAACAAGTTTCGTTGGAGCAAAGAATTTATATTGAAAAGCTTTCAAAACATAATTCAATAATATGGACATGGCCTAAAAAAGCCAACAGTTTGAGGAGATATGGGAAACAAAATTCAGACGGAATAAATGGACTAATACAAAATCTTGGGCTTGATGGTTTAGAGACTGAAAATCATTTTGACCTCAAAAATGATGATCTTGCTGATTGGTTTTGTGGATCTCCTGATTGGGTAAGGAGAAGCTAATTACTTCTTTTAGGAGAAGAACTATCAATAATTTCTAATCATCCCTATCTAAATCTTTTTTGAAATATAGCTAATTTTGAAATTATCTATTTTATCTAAATGAAACTTTTCACCTATTTCTCTCAACTATTCGAAAATTCATGTCTATAGCCCCTTCTCTTAAGGAAATAATTTCTTGATAAGGACCTTCATAACAATCTATTGCGGATTGTTTGTTTGGGAATTGAGAAAGAACGGTAAATGGTCCATCATATCCTTCTCTTATATCAGTATCAGTATCAACTGTTAATGTAGTTGCTCCACAACCTTTTACAACCACTTCATTTACTTTCTCAAAGTATTTATTTGCTTGTTCTGGATTAGTGATCCTTCCAGAAATCATGACGTATCCTACATTTTTATTTTTTGGCATTTTGTAACCAATCGCGAGCCCAGTAATTGCTGCCATTAAAGCGACTAAAAAATTTTTTTTCATTTTTGAAGTTAACTTTTTAAATTTTATATGGATTAATTAAAAATGATGTTTTAGTTAAATTAAGTTATATTATTACCTTTAACTTTAAATAACCAAAAAAACATTTAAAAAAGATAGCTTTTGGTATAAAATAAAAAAAATTTTTAAATATGTCTATATCTGTTTTTGACGGTTCTGATAATGTAGCCATTCTCCCAGTAAAAGATAATCAATATGGAGATGCAGCCTATTTTGAAGTTAAAGATAGTTCAGAAGATTATAGAAAAATTTATATTTTAAAAGATAATGACTTTAGCAATGAACTCCTTACACTTAAAACTGTATGGGGCAATAATGTTGAAGACCACTATAGGGATTGGGATGATGGTAGAAGTTCTGTAAAAGTAAAAGGAGTGGAATCTTGGACTAATGGGGGATACATAATTGCTTTTGAATGGCGTGATTATAACTCTTGGACCGGTGAAACTTCTTCAAGATGGGAGGTATCTCAAGTTAATGATAATGGGGTTGTAAATTGGGACACTTCAGACTGGGATAATTTGGCAGAATATGAATTAATTTTTAACGAAGATTTAGATGAAAATGGTGCCATAGGGCCCAAATATAATATTTTAAATTCAGATACAACAGGAGATCGAATTGCCGTAGATGAAAACAATAATGTTTATATCATTGATAAAAATTCTCAAAGCTATATAAAAATAATTGAAGAGTGGGGTAATTCTGTAACTTGGTTATATGAAGAATGGGACAATGGTTCAACCAAAATACAAGCTGCTGAATCTTTAGTTGACGGCGGCTTTATAATTGCGATTAAAAGAGAAAATACTGATTGGTGGACAGGTCAAACAAACGTTGATTGGGAAACTGTACAAGTAAGTGATTCAGGAGTTATAAATTGGAGCACAAGCGAATGGAATAATCTTGCCAAAAGAGAAGAACTTTTTAATCAAGATTTAGATAATAATGGTGCCATAGGACCCAAATATACGAAATTAACTACTGATAAAATAGGAGATAGTCTTTTTGTTGATGAAGACGAAAATATTTTTATCCTAAAAGACGATAATTCTTCCAATAATTATTTAATGATTATTGATGAATGGGGTAACTCTCAAACATGGTTATATGACACTTGGGATGGAGGTTCAACCAAAGTACAAGCTGTTGAAGAACTAGAAGATGGGGGATACATATTGGCTGTTAAGAGAGAAAATACAGATTGGTGGACAGGTCAGACCAATATCGATTGGGAAACTGTACAAGTAAGTGATTCAGGGGTTTTAAATTGGAGCACAAGCGAATGGAACAATCTTGCCAAAAGAGAAGAACTTTTTAATCAAGATGTCGACAACAATGGATCAATTGGTCCAAAACGCATAAAAATAAATTCAGACACCTATGGTGATGCAATATACGTAGATGAAGAAAACTACGTAAGTATTCTTATTGATGACAACTTAAATAATGAATTTATAGAAATAAAAAATGAATGGGGAGATCCTGAAGGTTGGTTATTTGAAGAACGGGATGATGGTTCAACAAAAATACAGGCGGTAGAGGAACTTGAGGATGGTGGTTATATTATTGCGATTAAGAGAGAAAATACAGATTTCTGGTCAGGTCAAACCAATGTTGATTGGGAAACTGTTCAACTAAATTATGAAGGCAAAATCAATTGGAGTACCTCAACTTGGAATGAGCTTGCTACATATGAAAACTTATTTAAACAAGATGTAGATGGAAATGGGTCTATTGGCCCTGATTATAAACCAGCCAAATCTAATCAATTTGGAGATGTTGCTTATTATGATGAAAATAATAAAGTATATATTCTTAAAGATGACAATCCAAATAATGAATATTTAGCCATAAGAGATGAATGGGGATGGGCAGTTACCTGGCTTTGGGAGGAATGGGATGATGGTGGATATAAAA
This sequence comes from Prochlorococcus sp. HOT208_60m_813I02, assembly GCA_002025865.1. Lineage (GTDB taxonomy): Bacteria > Cyanobacteriota > Cyanobacteriia > PCC-6307 > Cyanobiaceae > Prochlorococcus_A. Next base: position 4,199 of record MWOR01000209.1, read on the forward strand.
AAATACAGGCGGTAGAGGAACTTGAGGATGGTGGTTATATTATTGCGATAAAGCAAGAGAATGTAGACAGCTGGAATGGAACTAGATGGACTGACTGGGAGACAGTGCAATTAAATTCCGAGGGTGTTATTAATTGGAATACAAGTGAATGGAATAATCTTTCCAAAAGAGAATCACTTTTTAACGAAGATGTTAACGAAGATGGTGTAATTGGAGTTAGATATACAAAGATTGAAAATGATACTTATGGTGATGCTCTTTACAGAGACGATGATAATAATGTTTATATTTTAAAAAACGATGATAATTCACAATTTGAATATCTTCTTATTAAAGATGAATGGGGATATGGATTAAGTTGGTGGAACGATTGGGGTGATGGTTCATATAAAGCTCAAGCTGTTGAAAGTCAAAGTGACGGAAGCTTTATTGTCGCGTTAAAAGATACCTGGACAGATACTTGGAGTGGCGTTGAATACGAAAGTTGGTCCACTCAATATTTAAATGCAGATGGCATTGTTAACTGGAACTTAAGCCAATATTTTGGTGAAGATATTTCAGATAAAGAATCAATTTTCGTTCAAGATTTAAACGGAGATAATAGTATTGGCATTAATTACAACGCCCTTGAAAAGATTTCTAATGATAATGATGGAGATTATTTATATAAGAATTCTAATAATGAACTATATATTTTGACTTCTGATAATGATTGGATATCGGTAGTAGATGATTGGGGTAATAAATTATCCATGGAGGTTACAAATACTTGGGAAGATGGTTCTCATTCTAGATTGCCATTATTTGTAGAAAGGAGCGATAATAATACTCCACAAATATTAACTGATGATTATTATCAGCTAGCTGTTAAGAGTGAGGACACTTGGTTATGGAATGGCGCAATTGAATCTAATGTTTGGTGGGATATCCATGAAATCAGTTTAGAAGGAAGATTTGATTGGGATGGAGATTGGGGTGTTTCAATAACGGAATATGAAGAAACCTTTAATTCTGATATGAATAATGACGGTGTAAAAGGTTTTAATATAAATGCATTACAGTCAATTAATACTGATACAACTGGTGTCACTATTAAAAAAGATAAGAATGAAAACAGCTTATATATTATTGATGGTGATGAAATAACCTTAGTAAGAGATCAATGGGGAGGTAATCCAAGTTTAGATTACGATTCTTTTTGGGAATTTGGATTAAATAAGAGAGAGGCATGGGCTATCACAGAGAAAGATGATGGAGGATATTTATTAGCAACTAAATTTACAGATGAATATTTTGATTTCGATCACAGGTGGTTTTATGACGATTCTGATGAATCAGTCTCGTTTAGAGATCCAAATTACGATGTAGCCCTAGAACTTATTTCTACTAACAGACTTCTTAGTGATAATGATCTTCCACGAGAAGGAGATACTATAAAATTAACTATTCAAGCTTTTGATGAGAGTGCTGAAGGTTCAACAGTATATGCGTACATAGGTGGGGAAACTTTTACACCTGATGATGCTAAATTTTTAGAAAGTGAAAACGTCAGATTTACCAATCAAAGTTATGGTGTTAAGTCTGGAGTTATTGAAAATGGAGAATTTGAATTCAATGTAGAATTTACGCAAGATGGAATTGATGAAGGAAGAGAATTCGTAGATTTTAAAGTTTATACAAGCCCTCAACTTAGAGAAAGCGATTTAGTCTATGCGACAATTGGCCAAGTAAATGATGAGCCATATTCAACATATTCCTCTTGGGAAATATTTTCTTTATCATCTTCAGGAATATTAAATTGGGATAGTACAACATGGACCGAATCAATAACACAATATGAAGAAGAATTTGACCAAGATTTAGATGGAGATGGAGCTATTGGATTTGATGAAAATACTTTAAGTGAGTTAGCGACTGATAATGTTGGTGAAAGATTACTATTAGATTCAAACAATAATCTATTTATTAAAGATTCAGGAAATTTAATACAAGTTGTTGAAGATTGGGGCGGACCAGTGTCTTTCTCATGGTCTGATATTTGGAGAGATGGTTCACATACCGTATCACCTTATGCGGTAGCTAAAACTTTTAATTCAAAAGGAAGTGGATATTATAACTTAGCCGTAAAAACAGAAGATGTTTGGATCTGGGATGGTACAAAAGAATCCGATTCTAGTTGGGAAGTTTATCAAATTGGTCTTAATGGAATTGTTGACTGGAGTCAAACTGAATATTCAAATTCAATTACTAATTGGGAACCAATCTTTGGTCAAGATCTTAATGGAGATGGCGACTCTAGTGGAAATTTAAATCTAGAAATTCGTCCAACTGATACAAGCGGTGTTCTTCTGGGTGAAGATAGTGAAGGTGCTCTTTACATCGTAGATACTGATAATAATAAACAACTATCAATTAATGATGATTGGATAGAAGATTCTTGGGCATGGGAAGATGGTTCATATGAATCTGTTGCGATATCTGTAGCACTTAATTCTGGAAATACTTCAGATACATCAGACGATTATTATCAAATTGCGGTTAAGCAGACAAATACGTGGCGTGATTATTTTACGAATCAGCTTGTAACTGATGAGAATTGGCAAATTTATGCTGTTGATCAAAGCGGTTATATAGATTGGAATAAATCTATTTTTACAGAATCTATCTCGAATTACGAAAATATTTTTAATGATGATTTAGATTCATCAGGAAGTACTGGGGATTTATATGGATTGTCAGAAATCTCTACTGACCAGACAGGATGGATCTTAAAGAAAGATCAATATAATTCATTATTTATAAGTGGTATAGAGAACGGTTCTGAAATAACATTTGCAATTACTGATAACTTCGGTGGAATTCCAATTTTTGATTTTAATGATGATTGGGGCTCAGGTAACCATACATCAGAATCTATAGCAGTGGAGAAAAACTCAGATGGATCTTTTTCTCTTGCTATAAAACATACGAATACGAATAGAAGGCAGACATTTACTGATTGGGAGATTTTAAATATCAGCTCTAAAGGAGTTATTGACTTTAATGATTTTTCAAGCACCATTTGGACTGATGATATTTCTGCTTACGAAAGTTCTATATTTAATCAGGATCTAGATGGAGATGGTTTAACAGGTATAGGTACTGATAATTTAGCCTCAACAGGAACTGATGAAGTGGGAGATCAATTATGGGAAGATAGAGAAGGCAATTTTTACATATACACTGATTATTCCAGAGAATATCTACAAATAAGAGAATATAGCGGAGAAAGTGCAGAATTAGAGTATGAGTACTCATGGGGTAACGGATCATTTCAATCAAATGCGCTCGCCGTAGAATCTCATAGCTATACAGACTCCAGAGGTGCTACTGTATCTGATGGATTTATCTTGGCTGTCAAAAATGAAACCACATATGGAGAAGAAAAATATCTTGATTGGGGAATTTATTATTTAGATTCTCAAGGATATATTGACCAGGGCAAAACAATCTTCATTGATTCAATCAATGATTATGAGAGTTCTTTTGATTTAGACCTAAATGGTGATGGAGCTAAAGGAATTGTATCTGCAAATTTAACAACCTTGGCTACTGATACTACTGGCGATCTACTTAAAAATGATAATTCAGGAGCTTATTTTATAGTTGATTCGGAGACAAATGAAATTATCTCCCTTGTAGATGAATTTGGAGATTCTCCTAGTTTTGACTACAGCAACTCAGGTGGCAGTGGTAATTATTCTTGGGAACACACTTCAAAAACTTATGCAGTTGAATCTTCTGGAGAAGGTGATTCCAAAAAATATATACTGGCTATTAAATCTATTTATACTTTTGCTGGATTAGAAAATACTGCTTGGGAAACTTTTGACATTGTTAAAAACAATGGTTCATGGGGATTAGACTGGTCAACTGCAACATTTTCAGCATCTGCGGGAACTATTGAAACACTTCTTCAGCAGGATCTTGATGGGGACAGTTCAATAAATGCTTCGGGCATCCTTTCAAAGATCAGTTCAGATATAAGCTCAATTGGTGTTTTAGGCGCCTCGTTAAAAAATGATACTAATGGGGCGATTTATCTTGGCATTAATTCAGGTGACTACTTAATAGTTGATGAAGACGGATCCTCAGCTAATTTTGATTGGCAATATAATTGGGCTGGTCAATCCCATAAGTCAGAGGCTTTTGCGGTAGAAGGTGTGGATATTGATAACGACGGAATCCTAGATCATTATAAGTTGGCAATCAGGCATACTATTACTGATATATCTGAATCAGAATCAGAGGGCGATAGTTATGTTCCTTCTGAGGATTGGGAGACACTACAAATAAGTCTTGATGAAAATACCCAAACTGCAATTATTGATTTTTCAACAGCCACTTATGGCGATGGGAGGAGACATGAATCGTCACTCAATCAAGACTTAGATGGGGATGGGACCATATGGACTGAATCAGCAGAAACATTTACTCAAGTTTCTACTGATACAAAGGGAACTCTTGTTTATCTAGATTCCGAAAATCAAGCTTTCCTAGAACCTGAAGGATCAGCTAATAAATTACAAGTTATAGACAGCGCTGGAAATGCCATCTCATTTACTCATGACATAAGTCTAGGTTCTCAAAGAACATACAAAAGTGAGCTTATTGCCTCAGAATTAATAGAAATATCTGGGGTTAATTATTATCAACTTCTCACCCAAATATCTGAAACTATAGATGGAGATACATCTTACTTATATGAAACAGTGAATGTTAATTCATCATCAATGGTAATTGATTGGTCAACAATTACTTGGCATGAAGATCCAAAAAAATTAGAAAATATTTATTCCCTGGATCTTGATAATGATGGCTCCATAACAACAATTAGTTCCACATCAAGCTTTGAAGTCTCAACAGATACAAATGGAGCTCGACTAAAGAAAACCCCTGATGGATCATTATTTATCCAAGATGGGGATAATATATTTTCTATTACAGGTCCCGATAACGGTTTCATTTCTTTTGATGTAGAGAAATCTTGGAGTACTGGTTCTTTTAAATCTGAAGCTCTTGCAGTTCAAAAAGTTGGAGATGGGTATAAATTAGCCATAAGAGAATCCTCAATATATGGAGATAGCTTAGATGTCTCATATCAAATCTTTACGCTCTCAAATACGGGCAAATTAGATTGGAATAATTCCTTATTTAGAACTGCATCAGAAATAAATGAAAGAGAATTTAATCAAGACATAACAGGAGATGGGATTATCAGTAAAGGTTCTTCTTCTAGTGAAACGGATACTTATTCTAAGCTTATTAGAACTTCAAATATTGATCCCTCTGTCACTCAACTTTATGGAAATACCGCTCAATCAGATTTTGTATCCATAAAAAACTCACAAGCAAATTCTGATGATGATATCGAAATGTTTGTTAAAGGGGTCGATGGCCTAGCAAAAAGTAGTTACGAAATAGATGTAAAAATAGTTCAAGAGGCAAATCCAGCTGTTATAGAAAAAATCACTAGAGATTCTGGCCTAACAGCAAGCGACACTATACCTTTAACGGGGTTGATGGATTTCAGCGTTAATATAGAGGATGAAAAAAATTATGGAAAAATAGTTAATGTTTCATGGGTTTTACCTGAAGGCACTACAGATCCTAATTACCTCAAAAGAGATCCCTCTGGAAGATATTTTGATTTTCAATACGATCCAAATACTGGAGAAGGAGCTAAGTGGGATCAAGATGCGAATGTCCTCACCGTATTTGTAAAAGATAATGGTAGATACGATTCCGATCCAGAACTTGGGATTGTTAGAGACCCTGCTTACATAACAGCATCAGGAACCGACTCCACTAATTTCCAAGGGTCAACTATTGACACATCAACCGACACATCAACCGACTCTTCAACTGACACTTCAACTGACACATCAACTGACACATCAACTGACACATCAACTGACACTTCAAGCTCATCGTCTCTAGTATCAGTAGCAGAAATTAATAGTAGTTACACTGCAGATTCAAATGGTTTCTCAAGCGTCACCGGATCATCTCCTGTAACTATTACTGCATATACAGTTGGAGAAAAAGCTACACTTGATG
>MWOR01000210.1 GCA_002025865.1 Prochlorococcus sp. HOT208_60m_813I02
TCAAAACCAATTGAGGCATTAAACTTTTCAATAAAAGGGTCAAGTGCATTATCAAACCTTTTACTCCAAACTTTTGCCATATCTATTAGTAATGTTAAGTATCTCTACTAAAGCATTTTTTTATATAAGTGACAAAAATATCTATTTCAATTGAAAAATAACCATTGAGGCGTCATCTTCAAGATGTCTATTTTGACCTGTAAAATCGTCTAGCTTTTTAAATATTTTATTTAATATTTCTTGGGATGTATAAGACTGCTTGCACAATTTTGTAAGAGTTTTAATTAATCTTTCCTCATCAAATCTTTGTCCTAAAGAATTAGAAGTATCAATTACTCCATCTGTGTAATAAAGAACTAAATCATTTTGATTAAGCTTGATTTCACCACAATGATATTCAGCATCTTTTTGTAGTCCAAGTACAAATCCTTTTGCATCTAGTCTAACAATCTTCTGATCTGAACTTTTCCAAAGCAGAGGAGGATTATGTGCTGCATTAGCGAATCTCAATTTTCTAGTTCTAGGATCATAATCAGAGTAAAATAATGTCACAAATCTATGCGATTGATCTAAATCATTTAGTGCTAGTTGATTCAAATCATGCAAAATTCTATCTGGAGGAAGACCTGTAAGAACCTCTGCACGAAGCATGCCTCTTAACATAGTCATTAAAAGACCGGCTGGAATCCCTTTACCCATGACATCACCTATTACAAAGGCCCATCTTGATTTTTCTTTCCTTTTTTCAGAAATATTAGTCTTTAAGCACATAAAATCATAGTAATCTCCACCGAGCTGAAGAGCTGGTCTACAATGTGCAGCTAGGTCTATACCATGGATAATTGGACAATAATCCGGGAGTAGTTGAGATTGAATTTCAGCACCAGTGGAAATTTCTCTATCTACATTCTCATGCTTTTTCTTTGTTTTAATTAAGCAGTAATTTTCTAATCCAACAGCTAAACAATTTTCAATAAAATTAAAATTACTATCTTCAGTAATCGACTGTCTAGAAATATCTTCGCTAAAAATATAAATAAATCCTCTACATTTGCCTCTGGATATTATTTTTTTTGCTTCAATTTTATATTCTTTAAATTTATTTTTTAAAGCATTTTCAAAAGTTACAATTTCTTTTATTTTAAAATTTTTTGAAAAATGAAATTGATCCAAAAAACTATTAATCGCTTCTTGAATTATTGAATATTCATAATTAACAGAAATTTTTATATTTTCATTCCATATCTCCCCCTCGTAATTTAAAGGAATAATTAAAATTATATTCTCGGAAAAAATATGTTTAAAAATTAGGCAAACATAATCCAGTAATTTATTTATGTTGGAAAATGATTTTAAATAATATGCTAAAGAAGGTGCAATTTCAGCAAATTTATATTTATTTTTTAGAGTGAATTTAGAATCATTTTCTAAAAAATTTTGGACAATTTTATTCGAAAATATTTTTTCTTTTTGATTATTTGCCAAAACAAATCTGATAGATAAGTATGTTTTAACATTAAATTTAAGTTTTTAAAAAAAATTAATTAAATTTTTATTTATCTGCAAGCATAGCCTCTACAAATTCATAACTATTAAATGGTCTCAAATCTTTTATACCTTCTCCAGCACCAATAAACCTTATTGGCAAATTTACTTCTTCAGATACTGCTAAAGAAACACCTCCTCTAGAAGTGCCATCTAATTTAGTAATAATTGCTCCACTTAAATCTGCTGATTTAGCGAAACTTTTTGCTTGTTTTAAACCATTTTGTCCTTGACTTGCATCTAAAACTAATAATGATTCAACAAGTGCATCTGGGACCTTTTTATCAATAATTTTTTTTATTTTTGCTAATTCATCCATCAAATTATTTTTTGTTTGCAATCTACCCGCTGTATCAACAAGTAATAAATCAACATTTCTTTTTTTTGCAGAATTAATTGCATCAAAAACTACAGCAGCTGGATCAGCATTTTTTGATTGATTAGATATAACGTCAACATTACTTCTATCTCCCCACACTTTAAGTTGTTCTACTGCAGCCGCTCTAAAAGTATCAGCAGCAGCAATCAAAGTTTTATAATTACTTTTTGCTGACAAATATGCTAATTTCCCTAATGTAGTGGTTTTACCAACACCATTAACTCCCACTAATAACCAGACATTTAATTTACCCTTTTGAGGAACTAAAAGATCAGAACCCGAATTTTTTATTGGTTTATCGATAATTAATTTTAATTCCTTCTTCAAAAATTTTATTCCTGCTTCTCCACCCACGACTTCCTCGTTTAATTTTGTTCTAAGAGAACTTATAACTTTATCGGTTGAATCAATCCCTACATCAGCTCTTATTAATAGAGTCTCTAAATCATCAAGAGATTCAGGAGTAAGAGGATCATCTCCCAATTTATCCAATAATTCAGCAACAAATCCTTTTCGGGTTTCTTCTAATCCTCTCCGTAATTTAGTTAACCAATCAATTTCATCAATCGATATTTGATTTATTTTTTTCCCTTGAGCAGCTAATACCATTGCGGACCAAGTAAAATTATCATCAAATTCTCCTAATTCTGGTTCAGCAACAGTTTTATACTGTTCAGCAATATTTTCTTTATTAGGAATATCAATTGAATCTTGCTTTTGCTCTTCCTGTTTCTCTAATTCTTGCTTTTGCTCTTCCTGTTTCTCTAATTCTTGCTTTTGCTCTTCCTGTTTCTCTAATTCTTGCTTTTGCTCTTCCTGTTTCTCTAATTCTTGCTTTTGCTCTTCCTGTTTCTCTAATTCTTGCTTTTGCTCTTCCTGTTTCTCTAATTCTTGCTTTTGCTCTTCCTG
>MWOR01000211.1 GCA_002025865.1 Prochlorococcus sp. HOT208_60m_813I02
CAAAAAAGGGTGATCTGATAAAAGTTCTAATACCTTGTCTATCCTTAATCGTATATCATCACAATCAACATTTTCCCATTCCTCATCAAATGACATTGCAAAGCTATCAGCATTATCATATAGTTTATCTTTCATAATATTTGGAATTTAAATTTAAAAATTTCAAAAATCAGAACCAAACTGAAAAAGTAATTAGAAGGAGCATTTAAAACTATTCCCATGAGTATTTGAGAAATAACTTTGAATGAATGTTCTTTGAAATTATACTTTAATCCCAGTATTTAAATTTATACATAAGTGCTTTTAATCAAAATCTGAAATGATTTGACAGAAGTGTTACAATATTGACATATGTAAAGACTTATGGAAAATAAAGTTAAAAGGATAGGTTATCTTCCTAGAAAAAGAGTACTTGAAATTATTGATGAAATATCCAGGAGCGAATCTATAAGTAGATCTAAAGTAGTTGGAATATTAGTTGAGGAAGCATTAGATGCCAGAGGAATTGCGAATTTTGGATATAGTAATATCAGCAAGTCAAATATATTCAAATCGGATAATTTTAAAGATCTCAAAAATGAAAATGCCCACTTTAAGGATGGGGAAGACGAATTTGTTGATGACAGTGGTTACACAGTTTCATCTCACAAAACTTTAGACCGCTCAATATCTTCTGCAGATATAGAATTAGCAAATAAAATAAACATTCTTAAGGAATCAGGATTAATATAACTTTTATTGAGTAATTACTTTATTTTTTAATGCATAATATTGGTTCATTGTTTATTCTTAGTCAAGAATAATATTCTTTTTTCATAATTCGAATATTAAATCCTTTCTAATATTAATTTTGTTATTAAAAAAATGAAAGATATTAAATGTCCTTCATGCGGCAAAACTTTCCGAATTGATCCCAGCAGCTTTGAAGAAATACTTCTTCAGATAAAAGACGAAGAATTTAATAAACAAATAAAAGAAAGACTTATCTTGGCTGAAGAAGATAATAAAAAAGCTTTAGAAATTTTAAAACGTGAGTTAAAAATACAGTTAATAGAGCAGAATCGGATTAAAGAGTCTGAGATCCAAACTCTTGAATCTAAATTAAAAATAGCTGAAGAAAAGAAAACAAATGCCCTTAATGATTTAAAAAATCAAGCAACAAATAAAATTAATTTTTTGAATAATGAATTAATCAAGTTGAAAGACGAAATTAAAAACCAGTCTTTAATTTCAGAATTATCTTTAAAAAACAAAATTAGT
>MWOR01000212.1 GCA_002025865.1 Prochlorococcus sp. HOT208_60m_813I02
AAAGTGCACTTAAAAGCAAAAGGATCCCAAGTCTGCCCACAAACATACCGACAATAAGAATAAATTGACCAAAATGATTTAATTTTGCGGTTAAACCAATATCAAAACCAACTGTTGCAAATGCAGATATGCAAGTGAACAGAATTTCTAGGAATGTGAATGATTCTTTTTTAACAAAAGTATTAGTTGTACTTAGCAACATTGCCATTAAAAGAACAAAAAGCAAAGATCCAACTGTGATTCCAACTGCCTTTAGAATAACTTTATCTGAAATTAATCTATTGCTGATAATTACATCTTTCTGACCTCTTAAAGTTGATCTAGTTGCAGCCATTAAAGCAATAAATGTAGTTGTTTTTATGCCTCCACCAGTACCTCCTGTACTTGCACCAATAAACATAAGCGTCATTAATAATAAGAGGCCCGTATCTGAGATAGATTTCAAAGAAATCGGAAAATTTGTAAAGCCTGCAGTTCTTGCACTCACTGTTTCGAAGATAGATGACATTAACCGTTCAAACAAATTTAAATCATTAAAAAATTGACTATTTAGCAATGATTCAGTGATAAATAATCCTAATGATCCGAACAATATTAGAGACAAACTTGTCCTAATAACTAGTCTGGAATGAAGGCTTAATTTCTTATAAGAAAGATTTTTTTTATGACTCCAAATATCATCAATAACCCGCCAGCCCAATCCACCCATAACAATGAGAAAAACAAAAACACTATTCACCAAATAATTTGTTCTATAGTCTTGAAGACTATTTGACATTAACGAAAATCCTGCATTGTTATATGCAGAAATGCTGTGAAAAATCGAGGACCATAGTCTTTCCCAATTATTTTGAATATCTACAAATCCAAAAGAATATAAGAGAATTGCGCCCAAGGATATGATAATAATCGCAGTAATAGCAATGCTTTGAAAAGTTCGACCAATTCCTCCAACTCCAAATTCATCTAAAGTCTTTCCTTTGTCTAATCTAGTTCTTAGCTTTGTCCCCTTTACAACAAACCCTTGTAAAAATGTTGTAATGGCCATTAATCCTAGACCACCTGATAAAAGCATAAAAGCTAAGAAAACTTGGCCAAAGAAATTTAAATCAACACCGATATCTATTATGGTTAAGCCAGTAACGGTTATTGCAGAAGTAGATGTAAAAAATGCTTCCCACAAACCAACCTTTGAAGATGAACATAATGGAGAGCTCAAAATTAAAGTTCCAAGGCAAATAATAAACAAGCCTGTAACAATAGTAAATTGAGGTACAGATAGCTTTTTGTAAGCATCTTTTAACTTATAAACCTTACTTGTGAATTTCACGATATTACCCGTAATTTAAAATTATCAATGCTGGCACAGTAAATGACATTATAAGTGTTAATCCAGCTCCATATTTTGCGATATCAAAAAATCTATATCTTCCTGGGCCATAAACCATTAAATTTGTTTGATAACCCATTGGAGTCAAGAAAGATTGACTTGCACCGAATAAAACAAGCATTATTAAAGCGCTTGGTGAAATTTCTAAAACATTTGAGAATTCAATAGCAACAGGCAAAATCAAAGCAACCGAAGCAGCATTACTTATAAATTGCGTAAGAATAACTGTAGATACAAAAATTACGACTAGTGCAAAATAAAGAGGCATTCCGTTGAGGGCAAAGTTTAGATTAACTGCAATTACATCTGCTAATCCAGTTATCTGCATAGCTACACTAAAACACGATAATGATCCCAGCAATAAAATGACGTCTAACCTAATTGATTTTTGTATCTCTGCAGGTCTTAAACATCCACAAGCAACCATTGCAATCACTGCCAAAAGAACTGAACCTACTAATGGAATATTAGAAACCGAAGGCAAAACCACCATTCCTATTGCAATTGCAATCGATATAGGTTTTTTTATCAAAAAAGGTAAGTCATCTTCGAATTGATCTAAAATAAGTAAATCATTACTAGCTTGCAAACCTCTTATTGAATCTAGCGGTGCTTGCAATAATAAAACATCTCCAGCCCTTAAAACAGCTTGGCCTAATCTCTCCTGAACAGTTTGCTGACCTCTTCTTAATGCTAAAACTGTTGCATTATGACGCTGTCTAAATCTTAATTCTCTCAAACTTGCACCGGCTAAAGTTGAACCAGCTGGTAACAAGGCTTCAAAGGTCTTAGTACCTTCATCATCTGAGAAAACATTAGTCCCATCGAAAGATGTTTTGTTTTCTCCTAACAGAATGGTATGTTCCTGCTGCAGTCTAAATAAGTCTGCCCTTGTAACGCGGATTATTAATCTATCATCCGGTTCAATCTTTCTATCTGCCAAAGGAGGAAGAATAACTTTTCCATTTCGTTGTAATTCCAGAACATCAACGTCAAATCGTCTTTGCAATCTACTATTTCTGACAGATTGTCCAACTAATTCTGAAGTAGAGGGAATAGTAACTTCGGTAAAATATATATTCATATCACCATTTTTAATAAACTCCTTATCTCTCCCTCTATCTGGCAAAAGCATTTCAGAAACTAGAATCATATAGATTGTACCTATAAGCCACACAGGAATTCCTATTGAAGTCAAACTAAATAATTCCAAACCTCCATAACCTAATTGTTGACTAATATCACTTACAAGAAGATTTACTGAGCTACCTAATAATGTCAGAGTTCCACCGAGTAAAGTAGCAAAAGAAAGAGGTAATAAAACTTTTGATGGTGATATATTTCTTCGCTCGCACCAACTTTCAATTAAAGGTAACAAAGATGCTACTACTGGAGTATTAGGTACAATTCCAGATATTGGAGCAATCAAAAAAGCTATTAAGGAAATTAATTTCCTTGGAGTTCGAATACTTTCAGAAGAAATCAATTCTCTTACTCTGTCTAAGGCACCACTTTTAAATAATGCTGAGGAAACTGCAAATAAACCCATAAGGGTAATTAAAGAAGGACTACCAAATCCAGCTAAAGCTTTTTCAGGAGAAAGAACCCCAGTAGATATAAATATTCCAACACATAACAAACCAGTCAATTCAGGGGCAATAGTATTCCTAATAAACAAAATTATTGACATTATTAAAACAACTACCGTTATAAACGCCTCAAAATTATTACTAACTACTGCAACTAAATTCATACAAAACTTATTTAACTCAATATACCCATAAACAATATTTCAAAAAAGTTTAATTCGAATAATCTTTTTTAAGAAACTTTTTAAAAATAGATTTTTTTTGGAATATCCATGAAGATGCAGATTTTAAGCTTTCTGTAATATCAGGCAACTTAGAAGCATATATAAGTCTTCTTGTCTCGAAAGCCAATTTCCCAGATAAAGTAACCCCAAGCCCAGAAATTGAAGCATCGCCTATTCCTAAGCTGATCATTTCACCGTTGTCTTGAAATTCAAAGGGTAAAGGATCTTTTCCTTGAATTAAAAGTTCCAAATTTTTAGCGAGATAATTTCCTTCCTGCATTGCGACCTGAGCAGTTATGGGTAAATCCTCCATTCCTTCAATCACTGAAATATCACCAATAGCAAAACAGTTTTTATGGTTTTCTATTTGCAAATTATTATTAACTAAAATTCGTCCAAATTTTTTTGTTATTTGATCAGTTTCTAAGTAAGACAAATTAGGTTTAACACCTGCTGTCCAAATAACAATATCTTTATCTAGAGAAGTTATTCCAACTTCACTAGAAATACTAATCTTAGTTTCTGAGACTTCTTTAACTGTGGAATTCAAAAGAACGTTGATTTTTCTTTTTTCTAATGCTTTCTCAGCTTCTTCTCTATTAAAAATTTTGTTTTTATTGAGGATTTCGTTTGATTTTTCTATTACATTAATTTCAAATTGGTCTGTAAATATATCTTTAATTTTGCATGCCAACTCGATGCCAGAGGGACCACCTCCAACTATGAATAACTTTTTATGCAAAGCAGTATCTTGTGATTTTTTTAAAAAAGAATTTAATTTGTTTAAATCGTGAACATCATTAAAAAAATAACAATTTTCATCTACACCTTTTATAAAAAAACTATTTGGAATAGATCCTGTACAGATAATGAGATACTGATAACTTAATTTTAATTCGTCACTAAATTCAAGAATATTTTCTTTGAAAGAAATCTTGGTTAAACAATTTTTTAAAAAAGTTATACCCGCATCAGAAAAAATATTTGCAAATTTTGGGGTGGCTTCCCAACTTCTTATTTCTTTACTTAAAACTTCATACATTAAAGGTTTAAATATAAAGTTAGTTTCAGAATCAACCACAAGAATCGGTAAAGAAGGATTAAGATTCTTTAAATTCAAAGCAAATGTCATACCTGCAAAACCTGCTCCAACTATTACTATTGGTTTTTGTATTGATTTCATTAGAGAAATATTGTTATGCGTAAATGTATTATTAAACTATACGAATATTTTTTAAATTGAGCGAAATAAAATTAAACTCATAATCAAACTGAAGAATGATTAAAAAAATTCACAAAGATATTCAAACTAACTTGAGGAAATATAATCAAGAGCTTGTAGATATGAAGCCTAAAGGAATGCTTACGTGGGGTTATGAAAAGTTTGATAATCAATTTGCTATCACAACAAGTTTTGGTATTCAGTCATCAGTCCTTTTAGATATGGTCAGTAAATTATCTCTACAAAAAAAAATCAAAATATTTTGGATAGATACAGGTTACCTTCCTCAAGAAACATACCATTACGCTGAAAAGCTTATTGATAATTTATCCTTAGAAGTTGAAGTTCTGCAAAGTGAATTATCTCCAGCAAGAATGGAGGCCAAATACGGAAAACTTTGGGAAACAAAAAAAGAGAGTGATTTAGATAAGTATCATGAATTGAGAAAGATAAAGCCTTTAGAAAATGGTCTAGAAAAATATAATATTTCCTGCTGGGCAAGTGGTGTTAGATCAAGTCAAACAGAAAATAGAAACAAAATGAAATTCATAGACGTAATTCGTCAAAGACTTTCTTTAAGACCTTTATTAAATTGGACAAATAAAGATATTTTTTATTATATGGAAGAAAATAATTTACCTGCCCATCCACTTTTTATCAAAGGTTATTCTTCTGTGGGCGATTGGCATTCAAGCAGTCCCGATGGTATTGAAACTAAGGGCAGAGATACAAGATTTGGGGGGATTAAACAAGAATGTGGAATACACACAAATAATTAAATTGATCATAGAACAATGGTCTCAGATATAAATTTTTTATTAGTAGGGAATAGTAGGCTTCATTGGGCAAAATATTCTAAAAATCAATCTAAATTTTTTCATACCAAAAAAGAACAAAAGGTTCCCGAAAATATAGATCTTGATCAATTAATTTGGGCTTCTGTAGGAAAACTACCAAATTTTTCACTGAAGGGAGAAAATGAAATTAAAACAAAAGATATTCATTTATCAAATCTCCCTAATTATTTTGGAGTTGATAGAGCTCTTGCTTGTCTCGCAGCTCTAAACAATATTGAAAACCCTTTAAAAAAAGATTTACTAATTGCAGATTTTGGAACAATATTATCGATAACAAAATTAAATTCAAATGGATCTATTCTCGGCGGTCAACTTATTCCAGGTTTTCTTACACAGTTAAAATCAATGGAAAAAAACACAAAAAATCTTAAAGTACCAAAAAAATTTGAAATACCTTCCAAAGATTTTTTAACTAATACAGAAGAGGCAATTTTAAAAGGAGTGATCAATTCTCTTACTGGTGTTATTGAAAATTCATTTAATCCATTAAAGGATATCTTGTTAACTTGTGGAGGAGACTCTGAATTCCTTACAAAATCTCTAAAGACTCAGAAAGAAAATATTATCAATGCTCCTAATTTAGTCATGGAAGGGATGATAATTCACCACCTGTCCGTAAAAAAATTAGCTTAACCCAAGATCTGCAATTATATGATCAGCCATTATTGCTGCTTTTACCTTTAAGTAAATTTTTTCGATGTTACCATCAGTATCAATTAAAAATGTATTTCTCATCATTCCCATATATTCTTTCCCCATAAATTTTTTAAGTCCATAGCTATCGTAATCAGAAGAAACTTTAAAAGGTTCAGGATCAGTTAAAAGAATAAAAGGTAAATTAAATTTTTCTATAAACTTTTGATGAGAGGAGGCATTATCTTTACTAATACCAAGCACAACAATATTATTTTTTTGGAGTAAATCCCAATTCTCTTTGAAATTACAAGCTTCTTTAGTACATCCTGGAGTGTTATCTTTTGGATAAAAATATAGTATTATTCTTTTACCTTTAAAATCACTAAGAGAAACTTCTTTCTCAAAAGAATCTTTTAATTTAAATTCTGGTGCTTTGTCGCCAACCTTAAGAGCCATTGAAATTATTAAATGAGTATGAATATAAAATACCAAAAATTTGGTTTTATGAGATTAAAGGTGTGCAAGATATCGCAACGGTAGAAGAAATTAAAACTGCAAAAAAGCTAACAAATTCAAGATCAAAGATTTTTTTAGAAACAAGAGCTTATTTGCGACAATCACTTTCAACACTTTTTGATTTAGATCCCCTAGAAATTCCAATTAATGCTCTTCCTGGAGAACCACCAAGTTTACCTTCTGGCATGGGAAATATAAGTTTAAGTCATTGTAAAGATGCTATTACTATAGTCTGGCATAAAGGCAAAATAGGGATTGATATTGAGAGAACAGATAGAGATTTTAACCATATAAAATTTGCAGAAAAATATTTTTTTCATACAAATAAATCAAACCATAATAATTATTTAACAAAAAATATGATACTGAATCAATGGTGTGCTGTTGAAGCGGCTATAAAATGGGATCATGGAAAATTAGCTGAAGACATTAACCATTGGCAATTTTTTGAAAATCCAAAAGAGTTAATTCATAAGCAGAAAAACATACATTTACATTATTCGCAGATTAACTTCAATAATTGGAATATCGCTTTAGCATACGAAGAAAAAACTTCTTTAAATCCTGAGATTATTTGCT
>MWOR01000213.1 GCA_002025865.1 Prochlorococcus sp. HOT208_60m_813I02
GATTTGAAACTTACTCAAGAGCAAGCAGTACAAGTTGCTATGGGAATGATTAAAGATTGGAAAGAATTAGGTTGTAAATCAGGGAAATTGACTTGGACTCATCGTTCTGATGGATCAGGTACAACTAAAGCTTTCACAAACTCTATGGAAGCGTTTTCAAAAACCTGGACATTAGGTACAGGTAAGTCTGTAAAATGGCCGGCAGGTGTTGGTGCTAAAGGTAATTCTGGCGTTGCAGGTGTTATTCAAAACACCCCTGGCGCAATTGGTTATGTAAACCAGTCATACATTAAAAGTAATGTTAAGGCTGCTGCACTTCAAAATCTTTCTGGTGAATTTGTAACCCCCAATACTGAATCAGGCGCAATAGCTTTAAATGGGATAAATCTTGATGAAAACTTGGCTGGTAAAAATCCGAATCCTACTGCTAAAGGAGCTTATCCAATAGCAACTTTGACTTGGATACTTGCTTATGAAACAGGTAATGGAAGAAATACTAAGTCAATTCAAGATACATTCTATAAATTGCTAAGTGATGAATACCAATCAAAAGCTCCTGCCTTAGGTTTTGTTCCCTTGAAAGGGAATATCCTTGAAAAATCAAGAGCTGCAGTTAAAAAAATAGGTAGATAAATTTTTTTAATAGATGTCAAATTATCATGACTTTCATATACCTTTAACCCCTCTTAAAGTCTTTTACAACATTTAGTAGTAGATTTATAGAGATATTCTTTTTTTAATGGAAGAGAAATTAACTCTTTTCAAGAATCGTAAAAGATTCGGTATCGAAAAAAATATAGATATTATCTTCAAGAATTCCGCCTTAGTCTTGTCTAGTTTCGTAGCAATAATACTTCTAGGAATTATTTTAGTAGTCTTTTTTCAGTCATTTGAATCCTTTTCAAGGTATGGCTTGAAGTTTTTAGTAACCTCTGAATGGAATCCTGTAAAAGATGAATACGGAGCTTTTACCGCAATATATGGCACATTAGTAACCTCATTTCTTTCGTTATTAATAACTATCCCTTTGAGCGTTGGAACTGCAATATTTATAACCGAAGACTTTGTACCGAAAGTTGTCAGAGAGATAATAGGTTCTTTTGTTGAATTACTTGCAGCTATACCATCAGTTGTATTAGGGCTTTGGGCAATATTTGTAATGGAACCTTTTTTTAGGGCATTTTTTGTCTTTTTACATAATTTTTTTGGTTGGATACCTTTATTTAGTTCAGAACCTACAGGTAGGAATTCCTTGTTAGCAATATTAATTTTAGTAGTGATGCTTTTGCCTATTGTGACCTCCATTGCAAGAGATTCACTCAATCAAGTTCCTAAAAAGCTTAGAAATGCAGCCTATGGAATTGGAGCAAGTAGATGGAAAACAATATTTTCAGTAATTTTGCCGGCAGCATTATCAGGAATTATGGCAGGTGTCTTATTAGCTTTAGGAAGGGCAATGGGTGAAACTATGGCGGTAACAATGATTATTGGTAATTCAAATGTATTTAGTTGGTCTCTATTGTCTCCTGGATATACTATTTCCTCCATGCTCGCAAACCAGTTTGGTGAGGCAGATGGTAGTCAGGTTTCATCACTCTTTTATGCGGCT
>MWOR01000214.1 GCA_002025865.1 Prochlorococcus sp. HOT208_60m_813I02
ATAAGAAATACAAATCTATAAATGTTATTTTAAACGCGGGTTATCCTAAGTCTGGCAATACACTTTTAGGACAAGTTATTAATATTGCAGGGAAAAAAATATTAAAAGATTGGGAAGAGCCAAATTTTGATTTTTATAAAATTTCTAAAAATAAAAATTTTGAGTTTTCAGAAATCCTTACTTTCCTGAAAATACTAGGCATCTCAAAACTCATGAAAGATATAAATTTTGGACAAATTTGGAGCTTAAGTACAATACCAAAAAGGTTTCTCATCTTAATTTAATAGTTAGAAATCCTTTTGATACCTTACTAAGCGCAACAAATTATTTAAGAATAAGTTTAAAAAAGGATGGTTTAACCAAATCATTTCAAAAAAGTATCAATTTAATTTATCCAGAAATCAAAGTAATAAATAATCAAACATTTCCTGACTTTTTTATATTAGATAATCTTAGAGATCAAGGGCATTTAGATAATGCGTTAGATAACTTTACTAAAGGAGGAAACTTTTCCCCTCTATTTGATAGTATGTCAAGTTCTTGGAAAAATTTTTATGAATCATATTTGCCTATCAAAACTCCTAAATTATTAATTAAATTTGAAGATCTTGTATCTGGAGAAAAAGACAACTGGGAATTAGTATCAAGAAAAATAGCTGATTTTATTTCTAGTGATCCAAAAATCCTTGAGAATTCATTTTTAGAACAAAGAAAAAATGTTTTAAGAGAGAAACAATTAGGAAGCATTTTTTAATAAAGCTGAAGCAGGATATTTTTGGGATTACTTCTCAAAAAAACCTCTTCTAAATTTTTTAGACAAGTATTCAGATATTCTTTTGAAACTTGGCTATCAGGAACTAATAGATTCAATTTTGGGAAGTAAATAAAATTTATAGAAAACTAAAATTAAAATTTTAAAAATCTTAAGTTAATTATTTATCCCATTCTTAATTTTTCAAAAAATATATCTTTTTCTTCAATATCTATTTTATTATTCTCAACTTTAAAATTAAATCACACTCTTTAAGTGTTTGCATTTTATGGGCAATCATAATTAATGTAATATCATCCTCCAACTCAATTATAGTTTCTAATAAAGAATCTTCAGTTTTGCGATCTAAGGCACTTGTAGCTTCGTCAAAAAAATAACCTTTGCATCTTTATAAAATGCCCTCGCTATAGCTATTCTTTGTTTTTCTCCTCCGCTTAGCTTTACTCCCCGTTCGACAACTTCAGTAAAGTATTATTTATTTTTAGAATTTACAAATTTATCAATTTTTGCTTTTTTTGATGCGGAATGGTAAATATAAATAACGAAGATACCTTTTTAAGGGTATCAAAATCTAATAAAGTCGCAAAAATTACTGACGGAGATTTCTTCTTTTCCCCCAAACCATTATGGTAGTAGCTACGAGAAAGTCATTATTTATTCATTTTCCAAAAAATGCGGGTAGATGGATATCTGAAACTTATATAAAAAATGTTAAAGGTGCCTATTACATAGGAGATTCAACTTATAACGCTCATGATATCCCTAATACCATTAACGGGAAAAAAGTATTTTTATGTGTAAGAGATCCTGTCACTTGGCTACACTCCTTATGGCATCATAGAGCTCAAAAAAAGGAATATATGGTGTAAGAAGTTTTAATTGGCAAAACAAATATATATTAGAGAAGAAAGGTAAATCAAAAAATTTTGATGAATTTCTAGACAAAGTTATAGAATTAGATAATCCAATATTTGATTATTATTCCAAATTCATTCCTAATATTGAGGAATTAAATATAATATATTTCGAAAATTTATCAAATAGTCTTATTTCTTTTTTAGAGTATTCTGAAGAAAATTTCAATAAAAAAAATATTTTAAAAAATGCAAGAATTCCCATTAATAAAACTAATAGAAGTAATAAATTTAACCAAGAAAATAATTTCAAATTAGATTCAAAACGTCTTAATAAACTGCTAAATAACAATCAAAAATTCTATGAAATGACAACCTATTCATATAAAGAAGGTTGTCTCGAATACCCAAAAACTTTCAAAACAATTTCTACAAAAACTTTATTACACAAAGACAATCATTATGATAATAATTTTCTTCAACCAATAGAATTTCAATCTCCCAAAAAGTCATTTCTGCAAAAAGAAATGTATGCAATTATTTCTAATCAATATAAACCTATAATTCAAATTATTAAAATTAATATTTTTAAAAATATCTATAAAATAATGAAACTTCTTTACAAAACATATGTACAACTTAGACATAGACCCTCCCTCCTAGAATACAAATCTTATGATTCTTCATTATCTATAGAGTTTGGAGGCGGTCATAACCCAATGAAGAGAAATGAGGGTTACTTAAATGTAGATTTAAGAAGCCTTGATACAGTAGATATTGTTTGTAGAGCGGATAAAATCCTAGATAAACTAGAACCAAATAGTGTAAATGCGATTTATAGCAGACATTTTCTAGAACATTTAACGAAAGATGAACTTTCAGAACATCTTGAAGATTGTCAGATACTTTTAAAAGATAATGGAATACTTGAAGGGATAGTTCCGAGTACTGAATATCACATAATTCAACTATTATGCAGCCAACCTGGAGGCGCAATATTTAATCATTCATTTGCTGGTTTCAATGGCTGGCAAAGAGGCCAAGATATTGGTTATTGGGATGTTCACAAGTCAACCTTTACATACTCTTATTTAAAATACTTACTTATGAGCCATGGGTATAAAGTTGAGTTTAAAAAAACCAGTATTAAAAACATTCATTTCATTGCAAAACCCAACAAAAAGTAATCATTAATCAAGTTTTTCTTAATTATGTTGAGATTAAAATTCTATATTATTTTTAATCTTTTAAAAAACTTACATCAAAAATTGTACGGAAAACATAAGTATCTTTTAATTGAATTGTTAAGCATCTAATTTATTTCTCAACAAAAACCAAAGACCAAAAAAAATTTAATTGGCTTAAATATGTTATCGTGAACTTTTTTCTGCCGCCACACATTTTATTAGTAAACTAAACGATCGCGAATAAAGAGTAGGACTATCTTCAATTTTATAAGCTCTTTCCTTCGATTCATAAGTACGAAAATATTGATAAAAGCTTTCGGAACTCAAGTTAGTAAAACTTTCAGCAATCTCATTATTATTTTTCTGCATTTAATTGAGTATGACTTTCAGCAACAATAATAGTAGGTAAAACAAAAACGGTAATAAGTAAAATTAAAAATCTTTTCATTTAATTAAGAGTATAGTTTCATCCTATTCTTATATCTTCTTTCAATTACAAACTATCTGCACTGCAGTAATAGTAGTTTCATTAAACTTCAAATTTTGCATATGTTTTGCAACTAGCAATTTTTAAAGAGTAAATTGCTTATTATTCATGTTTAGTGACAATATAAACATGTGACAATGAGGGATGAGAAAACCCTTCATTATCTATCTTCTTCAGAAAAAAATAAGTGGAGCCAAGCGGACTCGAACCGCTGACCCCCTGCATGCCATGCAGGTGCTCTACCAGCTGAGCTATGGCCCCAAATCGTTGTAATAGCAGTTATATCAACTAATCCTAGCATTTCAGAATAAAAACCTTGATGCGCTTGATAGTGCTTTATAGTGGTTAAATACTCAATTCTGCGACAGAATATGCGCCAGAGTATAAAAAACACTTCTGGAACATGTTGGTCTGTTCGAGGGAGGGAATCCAAAGGCGAATTAATAACCCAAGTAACTTTCCTATACCCAGACAATCAAGGTAGGACTGATGCGAATGTGAAGTTAGCTTGGAACGCTAAAAACACAAGAAAAATTATAACAGCTGTGGAGGCTCTAAATGATTTAATGACGCAAAAAAAACTTATCCCTACAGAAAGCTGTTGAGTTAAGAATTGAACCAATTTGACAAAATAAAGATAATAATTTTTCTACATGGGAAGCATTAAAAATAGATTATTTAAACGAAGAAATTAAAAATCACAGAGCTACAACTGTTAGAGATTTAGAGTTGAGATTAAATAGATTTTTGGATTGTTTTAAACAAAAACTAGGTTGGCGTCCCAAAGAGTCTTTCGATAAAAGACTTAGACAGACAATTCAATGGTGCCTTTCAAATCAAAAATGATTAAATTCTGTTTTAGCCAAATCTGGATACAATCCTGATAGGCTAAGATTGAAAATAAAAAATGTTTAGGTAAATGACTTTATAAAGTGTTATTAATCACGAAGAAAAATATTATTAATAAAATTTAACCATGATTTCAAAAAGTAATTTATAGTATATTAAATTAACTGAAAAAAAGGAAAATATGATCTCTTTAAAAGATTTCAAATTACTTTTAAAGTCTTACAATTTA
The DNA here is from genome assembly GCA_002025865.1 of Prochlorococcus sp. HOT208_60m_813I02. GTDB lineage: Bacteria > Cyanobacteriota > Cyanobacteriia > PCC-6307 > Cyanobiaceae > Prochlorococcus_A. The sequence continues at coordinate 4,379 of MWOR01000214.1, forward strand.
GGTTCAAGTTCTGACAGGAAATATTTGAATAAATGCATTTTCGTAATTGTTTTTTCTGGGATTAGTGATGGTTTATTTTTATTATTTGGCACAAATTTTATTATTAATCTTTTAACAAGTAATTATGATTCCAACTTAATTGAAAAATATTTTCCTAGTTTGGCAAACTTACCTCCAGTTTTACCTTTTTTAATAATTGTAGGAGCAAATTTATATTTGAGACAAAAATCAACAAAAATGATACCTTTTGCCTCTGCAAGAATTATAAATACTATCTCAATAAATATTGTCTAATAGTTTATCTCAAGATATTGAATTTGCAGATCAGGATAAAAGTAGTTCAAAAATATCATCAATCGCTTTGCAAACTGATTTAGCTGGTAGCTGTGTTATTTCCCCATCGTTAAGAGCTTTAGCAGCTATTTTCTCAACTATTTTAATATTTATATTTATGTGCCTTATAGATATCAAAACCACTTTAATTTCTGTAACTTTGTTAGTAGCTAGTTATTTTTCAATTTATAAATATTACAAACCAAAGTTAAACAAAATCAGTGAAAGATTTGTTAAGCAAAAAGCAAAACTAATTAATGCGCTTCAAGAATGTTATCTTGGATCTAGGTATATAAGAATTTATGATACTGCAGATTTAGAGATTAATTATGTAAATAATATTGATAAAGAACTAAGACAAAATCATGCTAGGCAAGAATTTATTGGAATGCTTCCAAGAATTCAAATAGAATCTTTAATCTTTTTCTTTTTGGGTTCTTTTGGAATTTATAGAAGTTTTGAAGGATTTACAGCTACAAATTTTACAGATTCATTTGTTACTTTAGGGATAGGAGGCTTAAAAATATTGCCTATGCTTCAACAAATTTATCATGGCATTCATTCCTTCACCTCATTCAAAAAATCTTTAGAGGAAGTAGTTTCAAGAGCAAGTGAAAATAATAGAAATAATTTAAAGATAAAGTCATATAAAGATATTAAAAAAGTTAAAGAAATACTTATCCCCAATAAAGATTTCAAAGATATATCGAAAATTGAATTGAAAAAAGTTTCATACTCGCGTCCAAATAATCAAATTGTTTTTCAAGATATAAACCATACCTTTGAAAAAGGTTTTATCAATTTAATTAAAGGTGCTTCAGGTAAAGGGAAAACTACTCTTCTAGATATAACTTCAGCAATAAGGCAACCAACTAATGGAGATATTCTTATTAATGATAAATATTTATGTAGAGAAGGCCAAATAATTAATTTTGAAATATGGGAAAAATGGAAAAAATCAATAGGCTTTGCAGGTCAAAGACCTTATATAAAAGATGCCAGCGTAATGGATAATATATACTACGGATCAAAGAAAATAAATGATATTGATATTGATGAGATTTTGTATTTTAGTTGCCTAGATAAAACATGTGGTTATGAAAAATCATGGTTAAAAAGAAGATGTGGAGAAAATGGCTCATTAATAAGTGGAGGACAAGCGTTAAGGATTGGTTTAGCGCGAGCTATGTTATATAGTAAAAACGTAATAATCTTAGATGAGCCTACAAGTGGATTAGATAGCGCAACTCAAAATTTATTTTTTGAGAGAATAAGCGAATTAAGTCAAAAAAAACTTATAATCATGACTATACATAGGGAGGATACTTCAATTTCTAAATCTACTTTACTTGAAATATAAAAATTCTTAAATATTTTTAAAAAAAAAATAGTTTTGATATTAGTGGGCTTGATTATGATGTAATAAATAAAAAAATCTGGATATTGAGTGGTTTAAATAGGGAAATCTATATTTATGATTGGGATTCAAATACAATTATTAATCAATATAAAATCCCCTATATGAATTGGGCTGGAGGAATAGAAGTAAATTATGATGATAATAAATTTCACATAGTTACTGATGTAGATAATGAAGAGCCAATGTTATTTGTTCATTCTTATAACCCAGAATTAATATATCAAAATAAATAAAAAATTTTTAAAAGTTTTATCTAATTTATTTTAAACCTTACTATTTTTTTTCTCTTATAAAAGAAACTAAACAACCAACAGCAAATCCTAAAACAATCCCAAATAAACTAATTGATATTCTATTTGGAGCTACTGGATCTTCTTTTAAGGTTGGTTTGGTAATTAATTTCCATGGATCTTCTGTACGAGCTTTTTCAAGATTTAGAATTTTCAATTGATTTTCAAGTTCTATAAGCATATTTTCATCTCTGTTAGCCTCTCGCATTAGTTCTTTATACTTTAAAAGAACACCTTTAGGCCGCATTGCTGAAAGCATTAAAGCCTCAGTACTCATTTTATCTGCTTTTAAATAGCCAATTGACCTTTCTTTGAGCAAGTCAATATACAAATCTCTTTTTTCTAAGAGACGAATGATTGATTTATCTTTATCAGTATACTTGGAACGTAATTCTATAAGGTTAGTTTCTATAGTTTCTAAAATCTGCGGCAAACCTTCTTTAACTAGACCTGGAATTGTTGATCCAATATATTGTAATTGTTTAACATCATTTAATTCTTGAATTTGTGCAATTTGAATATCTATATTTCTAATTTTATTTGCAGCACTAACCCTTACATTTTCGATTCCGATATTACTTAATACAGAAGAACTTAATTCTGAGTTCTCCTCTATTTTTCTAGTCTGATTTCTATCATTATTTAAATCTAATATTCTAAGGTCTTGTTCTATTGCATATTGTTGAGCACTTCTAATTGATTCAAAACTTTTGCTCTTAAATAATGATATTTGTTTTTGTAAGTAATCATTAGCAAGTACAAATTTTCTTTTTTTTGTTTGACCTGAATAATCTTGATAAATTTTTGAGATCTTTGTCAAAACAGGCTTTATGATAGATTTATCTTTATCTCTATAAGCAATATTTAAAACCGTAGTTCCTTTTTCTAATTCAATTAATAAACTACTTTTTTTCCAATTACTAAAATTATAATTAAATAAATCTTTTTTAATTTGATTTTTTTTATCCATTACAAAATCAAATGCAGGCATTAAAACAAAAGGACTTTCTAAAATTGCGACTTCAGTTGCTAATGAACTTGATTTAGACATGTTGAATCCGCTGAATCCTGGAATTTTTACGTTATCTAACAAATTAAAAGGGATTTGATTTGCTGGTTTGGGATCTAAAACTATTTGGAACCTACCTTCCCAAGTATTTTTTTTAAATGCAGAGTAAATAATTGAAAGTAAAAGAAAAACGATAGTGAATGAAGCTATTACTAATCTATTCCTGACCAAGAAATTAAATAAATCTTTTATATCTATAACTTCACTATCATCGTAGTCAGGGTTATATTTTGAAAAATTAGGTTCTTCCATTTAATCAGATATTGCTTTTATAAGGCCATAAGTAGAGAAAATTCCAGTAATTGGTCTTGTGACTTCAGTTAAAACCTCATTAGTTGATGATAACAAACTATTCCCTACTAAAATTAAATCACCATTTTTCAA
>MWOR01000215.1 GCA_002025865.1 Prochlorococcus sp. HOT208_60m_813I02
ACTTCCTGAACTACTAAAAAACAACTGTTGAACTAATCTTAGGAAATCATGACGTAGGTTGTGATTTTAAAAATATAAAAATTTTTGATATTAGAAAAACTAAAAATATTACTTTTAGCCATGAGCCAGTTAATTTAGAAAACAATAAAACCTTAAATATTTGTGGACATTATCATCCAAAAATCCATTTAAAAAACGATGGAGATAAATTATCTTTTAGATGTTTTGCAATGGATATCAATAAAAATGTTTTATATCTGCCTGCATTTGGAGACTTAACAGGAGGTTATCCCTGCAAAAAAACATTTAAAAAATGGGCAATTGTTTCTGAAGAAGAAATTATCGAAATAAAATCTTAAGAAAACCCAATTAAAGTGGCTTAAATTTCTAATTTAGATATACCAATTTATACTTAAAAGTCTCGTTTATTTTTTTTATCAATTAGTTTGTCTTCATCAAACTACTTTTTAAAAGAAAAAATAAAAAATTTATACAGCTTATGCCTCTTTCTTTAGCAGTCAATCCACGTTATAAAAAAAATAAACACATTTTATAGAAATGAAAAAATTAATAGCCTTGATTTTATTTCCATTTCTTGTCATGCCCTTTGGGGCAAAAGCAAATGATAATTTTTCCGTTGAGATAGAGGCACTTACACTAGTAATGGAGCAATATAAGGAAGAAACTGAATCGAATTTTGAATTAGACATAGAAGATAAAAAGCCAAGTTACATGGCTCTTAAACTAGACGAATGCAATGCCACTGTTGAGGTTACAAAAACAACAGGATTAGAGGTTGTGAATACTGAATCTTTCGATGTAAATGTCTGCTTAAAAGAAATCTATAAAGTAATCAACTAAATAAGCAGTTTAGAAAAATATAAAAATAACAAGTAAATTAAAGAGGTCTTTTACTTAAAGAAGGTAAGACCTAGAGACCTAACAGAAAACTTTGGAACGGGTTCTGCATA
>MWOR01000216.1 GCA_002025865.1 Prochlorococcus sp. HOT208_60m_813I02
CTTATTAAAGGTGGATCTCAAATCACACCAGAACTATTTACTTTAGAACCAAATCCACCTGGAGATGATTTAGATGCAGGAGGCATTAATCCTGCATTGATCGGGACATTAATAATAACTACCATTGCTTCAATTATTGCAATACCAGTAGGTGTAGGTGGTGGCATATATTTGGCGGAATACTCAAGAGGCGGTGCTTTTTCAAGATTTATTAGGTTTGGAGTAAATGTTTTAGCTGGAGTCCCTTCAATTATTGCCGGTGTATTTATATATGCCTTAATTGTCTCTACAAAAATTTTGTTTGGAAGTATGTACAGTGGCTTGGCGGGAGGTATGGCGCTTTCAATATTGATGTTGCCTACTGTGATTAAGACCACTGACGAAGGTTTAAAGTTAGTTCCTAACGAATTAAGATATGCGTCTCTTGGTGTTGGAGCAAGTATGTATACACCCATATTGAAAGTTACTTTGCCCTCTGCCTTTAGGTCTATTGCTACTGGCGTTGTACTTGGAATCGCAAGAGCTGCAGGTGAAACTGCACCTTTGATATTTACGGCTTTATTTTCTTACTACTACATAACAGGCTTTGGGGACTTGTTTTATGAGATGGGTTCCTTGGCTGTATTGATATATAACTTTGCCCTTGAACCTTATGATGCTCAAAATAAATTAGCCTGGGCAGCTTCCTTTATTCTTGTTTTGTCGATACTATCAGTAAATATATTTTCAAGGATATTGGCCGCTTTTACAGAGAAAACTAAGAGAGTATAAATGATTAAAACTAATAAAAAAATACCAAAGAATATCATTTTGTCTCTTGAGAATGTTTCTATTAGCTATGGAACTTTCGAAGCAGTTAGAAATGTTTTTTGTAATTTTAAAAAAGGAAATATAACTTCCCTTATTGGCCCCTCCGGTTGTGGCAAATCAACTGTTCTTAGATCATTAAATAGGATGAACGATTTAATTCCTAATTGCTCACTGAAGGGTACTGTCCTTTTTGATGGAACTAATATTTACGATAAAAGAGTAGATCCAGTAGAAGTAAGAAGAAGAATCGGAATGGTTTTTCAACAGCCTAATCCTTTTCCTAAATCTATCTATGAAAATATCGCATTTGGAGCAAGAATTAATGGCTTTACGGGAGATATGGATGAATTAGTAGAAAGTTCACTAAAAAAGGCTGCTTTATGGGATGAATGTAAGGATAAATTAAATGATAGTGGTTACTCTCTCTCTGGTGGACAACAACAAAGATTATGTATTGCTCGAACCATCGCAATTGAGCCTGAAATAATTCTAATGGATGAGCCATGTTCAGCATTAGATCCAATCTCTACTTTAAAAATTGAGGAGACGATGCATGAACTTAAGAAGAATTACACAATAATAATCGTTACACATAATATGCAACAGGCATTAAGAGTAAGTGATATGACTGCATTTTTTAATGCAATTGAGTATGAAGATGGAGATGGAGGAAAAGTTGGTTATCTTGCAGAATTTAATTCCACTAAGAAAATTTTTAATTCTCCCAAAGAAAAAACTACTCAGGAATACATATCAGGTAAATTTGGTTGATGTTTAATTTTTACTTATAAAAGAAAGATTTTTAGCTTTAAAACGGATAAAGGGTAGACAAACAGTATAAATACCTATATAGTAATTTCGAATTAGTAAGGTTAACTTTGAAAAACTATCCTTTTTTACCTTTTTTGATTTTTGCAGGAGCTCTTATAACAACTGCAACAATAGGATTGCCTGTATTTACTTCATAATTTAAGAGAATTTTATTTCAGGTAATCTTATGGTTTCAATATTAAAAAATGAATTAATTGGAAGTCCTAATAAAACTCTTATAAAGGGAAATTTATTTGACTTTATAAAAAAAAGAGAGAATATGAATTTGTGTGGGAGTGAAAAATCTGTATTAAAACCATTTTTAAAAGTGGTTAATTTCTAATTTATTTAACATGGATAAAACTAAAGAACAGTTAGAAAAATTAAGAGAAGTAGCAGAAGCATCTCTTACAAAAACGGATGAACTTCAAAAAGTTCTTGCTCAAATAGAAGCTTTAATGTCTAGAGAAGAATCAAAAACATTATCTAAGAAGAAATAATTAATTAAAAAATAATTTTAGGTTTTGTACTTTTAATTACACCTCTACAATTTAATTGTAGTTATGAATAAAGTATGCAGAACCCGTTCCAAAGTTTTCTGTTAGGTCTCTAGGTCTTACCTTCTTTAAGT
>MWOR01000022.1 GCA_002025865.1 Prochlorococcus sp. HOT208_60m_813I02
TTTTTTATAAAATATATAATTTTTTTAATAATATATCACCAGATTATTGATAAAGATATAAATTCTACAAAAAATACTCTTTATTGTAGTTTTGCCAATTTCGTATTAAATTAAATTTAATAAATCTTTTGTGATAGTTTAAAAATGAAAGCTAATTAAAATGAAAGTCCATATTCTTGATCAAATATTAAATAATCGCAAAAGAATTTTAGTAACTGGTGGGGCTGGATTTATAGGAGGAGCGTTAATCAGGAAATTGCTCAGTGATAGTTCAGCAAAAATTTTTAATTTAGATAAATTTGGCTACGCAAGTAATCAAGATTCGATAAATAAAAAGATAAATTTGTTAGGACAATCTGCTTTAGAAAGATATAAGGTTTTAAAGTTAAATTTGGCAAACTTTGATCAAGTTAATCAAGCAATAAAAATAGCGAAACCAGATTTAATATTTCATTTAGCTGCAGAAAGCCATGTGGACAGATCAATTGATAGTCCATATGAGTTTATCTCAAGTAATATTTTAGGGACTTTTAATTTGCTCGAATCCGTAAGAACTTTTTGGAATGAGTTACCATTAAAAAGAAAAGAAATCTTCAGATTTCATCATATAAGTACTGATGAGGTATATGGTACTTTGGGCAACGAAGGGAAATTTTCAGAATTATCAACATATAGGCCTAATAGTCCTTATTCAGCTACAAAGGCATCTAGTGATCATTTGGTAAATGCTTGGCATCAAACATATGGGATTCCCACTGTAATTACAAACTGTAGTAATAACTTCGGACCATGGCAATATCCTGAAAAATTGATACCTCTTGCAATTTTTAACGCACTTCATGAGAAAAAAATACGTATTTATGGTGATGGACAAAATGTAAGAGATTGGCTTTATGTAGAGGATCATGTTGATGGCCTTTTGATAGCTGCTAATAAAGGCAAAGTTGGGAAGTCTTATTGTATTGGTGGTTTTGGAGAGACTACAAATAAAGATGTAGTTTTGAAAATTTGTAAATTACTTAATAAGTTATCTCCAAATAAAACAGATTATGAAACTCAAATTGAATATGTTGAAGATAGACCAGGGCATGATAAAAGATATGCAATTGATTCTGATTTAATTCAAAAAGAGCTTGGTTGGATTCCTAATAACAGTTTTGAAGAATCATTAGAAATTACTGTTAAATGGTATATTGAAAATCAAGATTGGTGCGAAAAGCTCTTTTTAAAAAGTGGCTATTTTGGAGAAAGGGTTGGATTAAAAAATAATCAAAACTATAAAAATTAACTCACATAATTTAAATCAATAACTGGTTATAAATATATCTAAGAATTTGAAGTGCTTAAGGATTTTTAAAAATTATTAATTTACTAGTTTATGATAAATTATAATAAATTATAAGATAGGGTTAAGTTATCGTTTTGGAAATCTATCAAATTTTTAAATCCTATCTTATAAGGTTTAAACAAAAAATAAACACTAAATTATTTGGTTCTAAATTGGGTGGAAATCTTGGAAAAACTAATATAGACGAAAAATCTCTCGAATATCTTATAAAAAAATTTAAAATCAAATCTTTTTTAGATATTGGTTGTGGGAAAGGTGGAATGGTCTTTAATGCAATAAACAAAGGCTTATTTGCTAGAGGAGTAGAAGGTGACAAAGATTCAATACCTGTTGATTGTCCACTAATTTATAATGTTGATTATAGAAATTCTTACTTGAATTTCCAACATCAATTTGATCTTGCTTGGTCATTAGAAGTGTTAGAGCATATTCCAGAAAAATATCTTAAGAATGTTTTCAAAGATTTTCACAATTGTAAGTTTGTAATTTTTACTGCTGCTCCTCCTGGATGGGGAGGTGAAGGTCACGTTAATGAAAGAGATGAAAAGTATTGGAAAGAAAAGTTTTTAAAAGAAGGATTTAAGTTTGACCAAAAAACTACAAATCAAATTAGGAAGATTAGTGAGATAAAATTTGGAGGTATAATAAGACATCAGAAGAAGCAATTTTTGCAAAATAGAGGTTTATTTTTTATAAACGAGAGATTTAAAAAATGATCCCAAAAATTTTTTTTAAATCATGCCAAAAAGGCGAAGCTTCTTTAATTGCATGGGAAAGATTTTTTAAAAACAATAAAATTCTTTATAAAACTGATAGATTTTTCAAAAGTGTTTTTTTTAATAAATCAAATATAGGAATATTTTTTGGATCTTGGAAACCGTATAAAACATCTTTTCATAAATGTAAAAATAGAGTTGTAAATTCATATGAAAATTTCATAGTAAATGAAACTAGTCTTCTTGGTAGGGAAAAGATAACTGAAGCTTTTCAAGAGAATTGGTATAGGATCGGTCTTAATGGTTTTTTATCAAATACGGGAAAATTTAATAATCATCAAATGCCTTCTGATAGATGGGAAATGATTCGAGAAAAAAGGGGAATAGAGTTTCTTCCCTGGAATTTTGATGGATCTTATATTCTGGTATGTTTACAATTGCCAGGTGATGCATCTTTACAGGGTGCTGATATATCGCAATGGATGTTTGATATTTGTAGCCAAATCAGAAAAAAATGTGATTTCCCAATTTTGATAAGAACTCCACAATTAAAGAGAAATTTTGATCAGTTATTATTAAATAAAACTCTTGAACTTAAAAATGTATCACTACAAAATGGAACTAGAGAAAATCTTCTTGAAACTCTAGATAATTCTTTATTTGTATGTACATTTAGTTCTGGTATTGGAATAGATGCATTAATAAGAGGTAAACCTGTTGTGGTAAGTAGCAAAGCAAGTTTTGTTTATGATTCAAGAACAAAATTAAATGATGCAATCGAGTTAAAATATAATAAAAATAACAGGTTAAACATTTTATCCAATATAGCCTATTGTCAATGGAGTCTTGAAGAAATTGAATTAGGACTACCATGGAAACATCTTTTGAATTTGATTTATTAAAGTAAAATTTCTTTATGAGTACTAAGTGTTTAATAGTTGGTATTAGTGGTCAGACAGGTTCATATTTGACAAGGGAATTACTAAAAAATAACTTTGAAGTAATTGGAACTACTAGAGATAAGGAAAACTTAAATCCAGTAAATCTAATCAAGTTGAATTTAGATATTAAAAATATACAAATTATTTCGCTTGAACCGAGTGATCCCAGACAAGTTTTTTCTTGTTTATTGAAGCATAAACCTGATAGGATTTTTAATTTGTCTGGTCAAACTAGTGTTTCATTATCTTTTCAGCAGCCTGCGCATGCAATTGACTCAATTGCAAATAGTTGTTTAAATTTTCTCGAAGCTATAAGAGCTATTGGTTTAGATACAAGATACTTTAATGCAGGGAGTAGTGAATGTTTTGGAGATACTGGAGGAAAACCAGCAAATGAACTAACGCTGCATAAACCTAATAGTCCTTACGCAGTAGCTAAGAGTTCAGCAATCCAACTTACAAGAATCGCTAGAGATGCATATGGCATTCATTCTTGTACCGGGATTTTATCTAACCACGAATCACCTTTGAGATCAGAAAGGTTTGTAACCAAGAAAATTATAAGTGACTTGAAAAAGGTGCAAAAAGGTAAATTGGAAAATATTAAATTAGGTAATTTAAATGTAGTTCGAGATTGGGGTTGGGCTTTTGAATATGCACAAGCTATACATAAAGTATTAGATAATATTGAACCTGATGATTATATAATCGCCACAGGAGAATCTAATAGTCTCTCAAATTTCGTAGAAAAAACTTGTAAGTTTCTTGATTTAGATTTTGATAAAAGTGTTTGTATAGATGAAAAGTTTAAAAGGCCTTTAGATTTGTCAACTTCACTTTTGAATCCTCAAAAAATTTATAAAAAACTTGGCTGGAAGGCAAATATAAAATTTGATTTAATCATAGAGAAACTTTTAAATGAGGAATATTTTTGATTGAAGTATATGAAATATTTTAAGTTTTTTTATAAAAAAAAATTAATAATTTTTATTCATATTGGTATTTTATATTTATTGAAATTAATTAATAATAATATTTATAAACTAACAAATGAAAAATTAGAAAATAAAAAAGTGTTAATTGGATTTATAAATAAGAAATCTAATGGTTGGATTTTAGAGTATCTGTTTAGAGATTTATCTGAGTACTCTTCAAAGTTCTCTTTTGAAATATGTTATTCATCAATAGAAATGTATAAAAAAATATTAAAGTATGATAATTATCACATTTTCTGTTTACATCAATCTTTAGTTAAAAGAATTATTTTAAGCGCTATTCCTCCAAATAAAATAACTACATTTTATACACATACGAGATTTACTAATAACAATTTTGACTACTTAAAAGAAATAAATAAAGTACTTCCTATGAATTCTTTTGAAGCTAATTTATTAGAATTGGAAGGAATTAATAATAAAAAAATAAGAACATTTTATGCAGGTTACAATGAGAATTTATTTTATCCTATTTATTTAAAAAAAAAGGAATTTGATATTCTTTTTGTATGCAAATATGAGGACCAATTAGATAGTTACTATGGGATTAGAAAGAACTATGATTATCTTATAAGTTTAGTAAATAACTTAACAAAATCCAATATACAAGTAGCTATTCTTGGCAAAGGTTGGAATAAATGTAATTTGTTAATTAAATCTTCAAATCTCACTTTATTGAATGTCCCCCATAAAGAATATGGGGAGTTATATAACAAGTCAAAAATTTATGCGAATGTCTCATTATATGAGGGTGGCCCTGTATCTTTTTTAGAAGCTCTTGCTTGCGGTTGTATAACAATCTCTTTCCCAACTGGATTTCCTTTAGACCATATTTCAGAAAATACAAAAAGTTTTATTTTGCCTTTTACTACAAGTACTTTAGATTTTCAAAAATATATTATTAAAATTTTAAAAAATTATCATCCTTTAGATGAGTCATCAATGATTTTAAGGTTAGAATTTTTAAAAAATGCTAAATTTAAATTTTTAGCACTTGAGTTGGAGAGAATTGCAGAATTAGATGTTTTTAATCCAAAAAGACCTAAATTATTCTTAAATAAAAATAAATAAAAATGAATCAAGATACTAAATTAAGCATACCAATATTTGTAGGTTATGATCATAGAGAAAGAGCAGCTACAAATGTTTTAATTGATAGCCTATATCAGAATTGTTCTTGCCCAATTTCTGTTACACCTTTGGTAACTGACCAATTAGTTAATATGGGTATTTATTACAGAGAAAGGGACCCTAAACAAAGCACCGATTTTTCTTTTTCTAGATTTTTGGTCCCATACTTGATGAACTACCAAGGATGGGCAATTTTTATGGATTGCGACATGCTTTGTACAGAGGATATAAATAAGTTATGGAAACAAAGGAATGATAAATATTCATTAATGTGCGTTAAGCATGAACATATTCCCTCTAAACAAAGCAAGTTTTTAGGTGAAGTGCAGAGCAAATACCCCAAGAAAAATTGGAGTTCTATGATGTTAATTAATTGTTCGAAATGTAAGGTTCTCACCCCAAATTATGTAAATAAAGCTTCAGGTTTAGAACTGCATAGATTTCTTTGGCTAAATGATGATAATTTGATTGGGGAGATTTCTTCTGATTGGAACTTTTTAATTTCAGTTCAGAATCTTACTCTAGAAGATGATATACCCAAATTAATGCATTGGACTTTAGGAGGCCCTTGGTTCAAAGAAGAAAGAGAAAAAGGAAATTTTTTGGATGATAGGTGGTTCCAACAAAGGACAGATTCCATGAGGCTTTGGAGCTAATAATGTTAAATAAAATAGAAAAAATTGTAGTGACTATACCCGCAAGGCTTGAATCTTCAAGACTACCAAATAAAGTAATGGCAGAAATAGGAAAAAAGACGATGATAGAGAGAGTTCTATTTAGCTGTTCTAAAGCAAAAAATATTGATGAAATATTTTTGTGTACAGATAATAATGAAATTTATAATCATACTAGGTCTCTGGGATATAAAGCATTAAAAACAATTAAAAATTTATCTTCTGGTACTGAAAGGATTTCTTCAGTACTTAGGGATATTGCACTTCAATTTTATCCAATTGAAAAAGATTGTTCTGAAGAAATACTTATTAAGTTACTTTCAAAAATTGCAATTATTAATGTTCAAGGAGATCAGCCTTTTTTGGATCCAGATGTAATAACCTCTATGGTTCAAATTTTTAAGAATAGTGCTTTTCCCCCTGAATTAATTACTCCAATTTATAAACTTTCTAAAGAATCAATACATAATCCAAATGTTGTTAAGACTTTAATAAATGGAAATAAGAAAGCAATTTATTTTTCAAGAGCAGCAATCCCCTTTGTAAGAGATTTCGAAAAAGATGATTGGCATTTAAAAAATATTTTTTGGGGACATGTAGGTATTTATGGTTACAGAGGAGATATTTTAAAGAAATGGAATACTTTGAACAGTTCTTATCTCGAGAAACTTGAAAAATTAGAACAATTGAGATTTATTGAAGCAGGATATTTGTTTGATACTTTTGAGGTTCAGGGAGATTTTTTATCAGTTGATACATTGGATCAATTACAAAAAGCAAGGGAAATTGCAGAAAAACTTGATACTTGATAGTTTTCATTGATTAGGATCCGAACCTTTTCCATTAAGGATCAACTTTATAGTTTTGAAAAATATTAAAAAATCTAGCCAAAAAGAAAAGTTTCTTATGTAAAACAATTCGTAGCTAAGCTTTATTTTTGAATCTTCTACAGAAGCGCCATAATTATAATTTACTTGTGCCCAACCACTTAAACCAGGCCTAACAGTATGCCTTAAATTATAGTGAGAAATTTCTTTTTCTAAAGAAGAATTTATTTCTGGACGTTCGGGCCTTGGTCCAATTAGAGACATTTTGCCAATAAAAACTAAATATAATTGAGGTAATTCATCTAATCTAAGCTTCCTTAAAATGCTCCCAATTTTAGTTATTCTTGAATCACCTTTTTTTGCCCATTTTGGACCATCTTTTTCAGCATCTACTCGCATTGTTCTTAATTTTATAATTTCAAACTCTTGTCCTAAAATACCTGTTCTATTTTGTTTATAAAATATAGGCCCTTTGTCCTCAAGTTTTATAAGTAAAGCACATATTATTATTATCGGTGAGGATAAAATTAGGATAATGAAACTTAATAAAATATCCGAAATTCTTTTAATCCTTTTTTGATAAGTGTTTCTCTCAAGTCCCCAACGTAAAGTTAATATATCTAAATCAGAAAGAAATTGAACTTGGATTCTTTGTAATCTTGTTTCGCACCAATCACTTATTTTTAAAAAAGAACAATTATTCCTATTTTTAAATCCCAATAAGTCTTTTTTAAGATTTATTTCTTCATCGTTATCATTAAGGACTATTTCTAATTTGGTGTTTTGATTAGATATTTCTTTATAATTTTCAAAAATATATATATCTTTTATATACTTTGATTCATTTAATAATTTTCTAAATTCATTAAAAGCATTTTTGCTTCCATAAAAAATTATATCTTTATAATCATAATTTGAAAAAAATATTTTAAAAAAAACTTGATTTACAAGGCTTGTAAAGGAAATAGAGAAGTATATAATGAAATTTTCTTTGGGTAATAATTCTTTAGTAAAGATTAATTTATCTACTATAAAAAGTATTAGCAATGTAATAAGAATATCCTTTATTTCTTTAAATAATGTGATTTTGAAATTCTTATGATTTGTTTTTGAGTATCTCCCTTTCACGTAACCAATGATAATCCAAATGTAAAAAAATATATAAAAACTATATTCATTAATGAAATCATTTTTTTAAAAATATGCTAAAAAATAATAAAACTATTATGAACTCTGTAAATATATTAAAAAATAATCTTTTTCTGTTATGTAAGCCATGGCCAGCGCATTTGTCTCTTTTTTTTTAATTATATAATATTGATATTTAATTGCTATTTAATTGCTATTGATAATATTTTTAAAATATATTTTTTTATTATTATTTATGTTTAAGTTTGAAATTATTTCCTTAAAAAAAAAATTTACGTAATGCTATATTTAAAGAATAGTCAATTCTTGGGTTTTGAATGAATAAGAGAATTGTAAACTTGGAAATTAACGAAATACCTCCAGTAGTGCTTGAGGATTTTATAAATAAAAACAAAAATTCAATATTAGGAAAACTGCATTCTCAGGGCAAATTAGAGATTTTCAAAACATTTGCTAGCGATATTTTAAAGAAAAAACTTTACCCTTCACAAACTTGGGCCTCTTTTAACCTAGGGACTCCTTTTAGCAAACATAAATGTTATTGGTATTCCGATCCTTTAGAAAAAGATCAACTTATTTGGAATAGGTTAGCCTCTAATTCAGTGAAGGTTGGTGTTTTAGGAAGTTTACACTCTTCAAAATACCCAGATAATTTTTTAGAAAATCCCTATTACTCTTTTTATTTGCCTGATTGTTTTACAGATAATTGTGATACGAAACCAAAAAGATTTAATTCTTTCCAATCTTTAAATTCAAGACTTGTATCAGATTCTGCAAGAGTGACTAGCCTTTTTAGTCTAATTAAGGAAATACCAAAACTTTTGCTTCCTTTATTAAAAAATCCATCTAATTTTGGAATTTCTTTATTTAGTATTAGGCAAATTATAAGAATAATTTTTTGGGCAATAAAATTTAAAAATAAAGAATTCTTGAGGATGTCTCAGTTTCCAATGATTGCCTCAATTTTTTTAAATTTATTAGAAAAATACTCACCTGATTATTCGACTTTATTTTCAAACCACTTAGCCGGAAATATGCATCGTTATTGGTATGCTTATAAACCTAATGATTTCTTAAAAAAATCTAGATACCCTAATAAATGGATGAGAAACAATAAAGAGACTTTTTATCTATCTTTAAAAATGCTTGATGAATTCATTTTCAAAATGATGCGATCTGAGTCTTCCAAAAATTTAACAATTCTTATCACTTCATCAATGGGGCAAGAAGCTAATCCAAAATTTGAAAAATATAAACTTTCAAATTTTGATGGAAAAATAAAAAGGATGGATTTATTTATGAACCATTTCAGGAAATTTAATAAAAATAGTAATGATATGGTGTTGTCAGATGAATTAATTTCAAGAATAAAATATGTTCGTAATATGGCTCCTCAGTATGGATTTGAGATAGAGTTAGGCGAAAAGAATGAAGTATTGAAATTTGGAGAAAAACTAAGATTATTTATACAAGACATTGGATTTGATTCGAAAATTGATTTCGTAGAGAATTTTGTTACTCTAACTTTAGACCCAGCGGGTGATGTAAATTTTCAAGAAAATTTTACGTTAAGAAAAGCTCAGCTGAAATTTAACAAAATGGGGTTTTATTTTTCTAAAATTAATGATCATCATTCGGGAGCTCATTGTGAAGAAGGCACCCTAGCTATCATTAACGGTAATGATAAACTTAAATCAATTTTAAATAATAGTAAAAATTCTGGCGGTTATATTGATTACTTAAATTATCATTCAATTATTTTGGAGTATTTTGGAATTAAATCCTCTGAAAAGGTGAAATTGAAATCTTAATATTCTTTGTTTAACATTATAAAATTTTAATATTAGTTACAAATATTGCAATTTAGATTTAAATTGAAATGATGAAAATCATAAGTAATTAAATGTCTGCTCTGGATCGCTGCTTGCGAGAAGAAGCATCAGCCATATCATCCTCTGCCAAAAGATTAGATGATATTCAGGTAGAGAAAGCTCTTGAGTTATTAGATAGTTGTTTTAAATCTAAATCAAAAGTCATTATCACAGGAGTTGGTAAAAGCGGGATTGTTGCTAGGAAAATAGCTGCAACTTTTTCTTCCATAGGGTTGATGGCGATTTATTTGAATCCCTTAGACGCTCTGCATGGTGATTTAGGGGTCGTTTCTCCAGAAGATATTTGTTTTTTGCTTTCTAATAGTGGAGAGACTTTAGAATTATTAGAAATTCTTCCTCATTTAAAAAAAAGAGGCAATTCTTGTATTGCTTTAGCTGGGAATTCTAAATCTACATTAGCTGTAAATTGCGATGTTTTTTTAGAAACCTATGTAGATAGAGAGGTATGTCCTTTGAATCTTGCTCCAACTGCAAGCACTGCTGTGACAATGGCTATTGGTGATGCTCTAGCCTCAGTTTGGATGCAAAGAAATAGTGTTTCAAGTTTTGATTTTGCTATTAATCATCCTGCAGGTTCGTTAGGTAAGAAATTAACACTTAAGGTAAAAGACATTATGATTCCAGTTAAAGATATTCAACCTCTTAATAAATTAACAAATTTTCTAGATGTTATAACTCGTATAACAGCTGATGGCATTGGTAGTGGTTGGGTGGAAGATCCAGAATGTAAGGGAAAGATTTTAGGATTAATAACTGATGGAGATTTACGAAGAGGTTTGAAAACTAAGAAATTTGATGATTGGGGGGATTTAGTTGCTGAGGATCTAATGAATTTGGATCCAATAACTATTTATCCAGACGCACTAGCAGTTGAAGCTCTAAATCTTATGGAACAAAATCATAAAAAACCAATATCAGTCTTGCCGGTAGTAAAAGAAGCCAATGTTATGGTTGGGTTACTGAGATTACATGATTTAATTCAGTCTGGTCTTAGTTAGTAATGAATTTATCACTTTTGAAAATTTGGAAATTATGTAATGAATTCAAATGGTTTAGTTGCAGAAATAAATTACAAAAAATAAAACTAGTCATTTTAGATGTAGATGGTGTTCTAACTGACGGAGGTCTTTATATTGATTCGAATGGGAATTTACAAAAAAAATTTAATGTTAAAGATGGATTAGGAATGAAGCTATTACAACATTATGGAATTGAATTAGCTTTTATAAGTGGTGGATCAAGCGGAGCCACAAATATTAGGGCTAAACAACTGAATATAAAGTATTGTTTGACTGGAGTTAAAAACAAATTACAGGCGGTGAGTATTCTTCAAAAAAAATTAAACATAACTCCATCCGAAACTGCATTTTTAGGTGACGATTTAAACGACTTAGTAATTAAAAAATTAGTTTCAATATTAGTTGTTCCCTCAGATGGTTGTAAATCAATAATTGATAAGGCAGATTTAATTCTTTCTAAAACCGGAGGGAATGGAGCAGTAAGAGAATTTAGTGAAAGATTACTCCATAGAAAAAAAAATTTTCAAGAAATATATAGAATAGGTTGGTTTGATAAAAATGACTAATATAATAAATCAATAAACCAAAAATTAATTTAATGAAAAATGTACCATTAACTTTAATTGCTGGACCTTGTGTAATAGAAAATGAGAATTTACTTTATGAAGTGGCTGGTAATTTAAAAAATATATGCAATAAGTTTGGAATTAGATTTATTTTTAAATCAAGTTTTGATAAAGCCAATAGAACTTCTGTTAATTCTTTTAGAGGGCCAGGTTTAGATAAAGGCCTTGAAATTTTAAGTAAAGTTAAAAAAGAATTAGATTTGGAAATCTTGACTGATATCCATGAACCATCCCAAGCAGAAATGTTAGCTGATGTAGTTGATGTAATACAAATCCCAGCTTTTCTTTGTAGACAAACTGATTTATTGGTTGCTACAGCAAATGCTGTGAAAAACAAAGATATTTGTATGAATGTGAAGAAGGGACAATTTATTGCTCCTTGGGATATGAAACAAGTTATAAACAAAATAGTTGAAACAGGAATTGAAACATCATCTGGCAAGATTTGGTTAACAGAAAGAGGGAGTTGTTTTGGGTATAATGCTTTGGTAGTAGATTTCAGGAGTCTGCCCCAACTAAAAGAATTTGGATGCCCAGTAATATTTGATGCAACCCACTCAGTTCAACAACCAGGAGGTAAAGGGACTTCAACAGGAGGACAAAGAGAATTTGTATCAACACTTTCTAGGGCTGCCATTGCAGTCGGTGTAGATGGTTTATTTATGGAAGTTCACCCTAATCCTGATTCCGCTCTTAGTGATGGACCTAATATGGTTCCACTCAATAGAGTTGAAAAGCTATTGGAGCAACTTTTAAATATAAAATCATCATTAGGTAATGATTTTGCAGTAAGCACTATTTAGAAAGAAAAATATTTACAAAAAAATTAATTTTATGATTTTGGGCTTTTGTACTATATATTTATAAAGGCATTTTAAATTTGCATGAATATTGTATTACCTGGTGGAGCTGGTTTTATTGGAACTCATTTATATAAAAAACTCCAAAATAAAAATGAGAAGATAACTATCATAGATTCTCTTAATTCAAATATTCATGAAAAGAGCAAAGTAGAATTATCTGAAACTATAGATTTTTTAAAATGTGATTATGCAGATCTCAATAAATGTGGACAAGTTTATTTAAGTGCAGATGTGATCGTACTTCTTGCCGCTGAGACAGGAATGGGGGCTTCACAATTTAATAATGAATTATATTTTGATTGTAATACTCTTAAAACTGCTAAATTGATTGATTTTTTAAGAGAAAACAATTCTAAGGCACATATTATAGTAACTTCCTCATGCAGAATATATGGAGAAGGTCTTTATGAATGTTCAGAACATGGTTCATTTTATCCCTCTAATAGAATTGATGAAATCAGAAGTTCTAATTGGCATGTAATATGTCCGATATGTAAAAAAGAGTCAAAATTCATTGCTAACAAAAATAATCAGTTTTTTAATCCAGTTTCTACATATGCAATATCAAAACTTGCTCAAGAAATGACTTGCTTGATTAATTCTAAGTCATCTGAAATAGATGTAACTGTTTTAAGACTTCAAAATGTTTATGGTCCTGGTCAATCTTTTCAAAATGCTTATACCGGTTTAATTTCTATTTTTACCCAGAGATTATTAAATAATAATTCGATAGAGCTATATGAAGAAGGATCTCCAGGCAGGGATTTTGTTTATGTGGAAGATGTCGTTGATGTGATTATTAATTGTATTTATTCCAGAGAAAATTCCTCTGAAAAGACTTTCGATATTGGATCAGGAAGTATTCTTACTATAGAAAATGTAGCAGTTCTTTTAAGTGAAGAGATTAAATCAAAGCAAAAGATTTTAAAAACTAAAAAATTCAGAGTTGGCGATATTCATATTGGATGTGCCGACATAACAGAAGCTAAAAAATCCCTAAATTGGATTCCTAAGGTTGAATTTAAGGATGGGATAAGAAATTATGTAAATTGGATAAAAAAACAAGAAAATATATCAGATAAATCTTTAGAAGTCTCTAAAGAACTCATGAATAGGGGGATTCTGAATGAGATTAAATAGAAAATAATTATTATTATGAAATATAAAAAAAGGTTTTTAATTGTTGCAGCAAATAGTTTGCCATATGGAAAAAGTATTACAAAAGCTTTTCAAGAAAAGTACAAAAATGAATTTCAAATAAAACTTTTGGAGGTAGATGTAAGTACAAAAAATTTTTTATATTTTATTTCTAGAAATGTAAAATTTTTGGATTTTTTGAAAATAATTTATGCCAGACAATTAGTAAAATTAATAAAAAAATTTAACCCTGATTACATTCTTTTTTTTCTAGGACCTTGCCCTTTTACAAAAAATGATTTTCTTGAATTAAAGAAAATAAATAAAAAGATATTTATCTATACTTGGCTTTGTGATGTTTTGGACTATAACAAATGTTTCCTCGACATTATAAAACTTTCAAATAAAGCAGGTTCTTTTTCTCAAAATGATATTAATCTTATAAATAAAAGGTTCAATATCGAGATTGATTATTTACCAATGTTTTATGAACCAAATATTTTTTTTAATATTAATCAGAAAAGAAATATTGATATTACTTTTATAGGCGGATGGTCAAATAAAAGGTTCTCAAATAGAAGAAAATGTTTAAGTTGGCTGTCAGATTTATCAAAAGAACTAAATTTAAATACAATTATTATTGCAAGATCGAGTATAAAAAAACCTATTCTATTTATATTTGATCTAATAAAAGGGAGATACTTTGCTAAGTGGATAAAACCTGGCCCAATATTTGGAACAGAAATCGCTAGTATTTACAGAAATTCAAAAATTGTTTTAGATTGTTCAGCTGATAATCAGTCAGACAGCAGTCCAACGAGGAGATTTGAAGCTTTGGCTTGTGGATCAACTGTCTTAACTTATAAAAAAGAAAGATTTGATAAAAATGATAATTATTTTTCTTCTAAATCTGAATTAAGGCAACTTATAAATAAAGCAATCATAAATAAAAGAGAATTCAATTGCGAAGAAATTAGAGAACATACTATTGAAGCAAGGGTAGAGATAATTTCTCAAAGCTTTAAATGAACAATAGAATATTAAAATTTAATTTATTTGTTTATTCAATTATATGTTTATCTTTGCCATACATAGTGGCATTATCTCTAATAACCCCATTCCCGTCAATATTTTTTATAATTTTTTCAGTCCAAATTATATCTGTTTATCTTGGTTTATATTCAACAAACTTAATCAATAATTCTTATAAGATTTTACCCTAATTAATATAAAAAAAAATTTATTTAGTCTAATAATAATTTTAATTTTTTTTTGTGAGGTAATTTATTCAAGAAATATTCCATTGATATCACCATTCTGGGGACCTAAAGTTGAGTGGAATGAATTTGGCATTCCATTTATACATACGTTGTTTAATTCTTTATGTTTATTATTTGTAATAAGGTATGTCAGTGTTCCCATTATAAAAAATAATCAAAATATTCAAAATACTAATGGGTTTGGATTCTCAATCTTTATAATTATTTTAAATATATCTACATTGCAAAGACTTAATTTTTGTTTAATTATTTCAGCTATTTTATTCCCATTTATTTTTAAAGTTATAAATAAATTGATTTTTTTAATAAGTACTTATAAAATAAAAATCAAGGATATTGGATTCTACATAGGTTTAATTATATTTATTTTTTTATTAGTTGCATTTTTAAGTCAGCTTGGAGATTTTAGAAATGATCTAACTGAGAGACCGCAGTTAATAAATTTAGGGGAATTTGAATATACAAAAAATGCATTATTACTACCTACACCACTTAGAGTATTACTTTCTTATTTCACAAGTCCTTTGCTTAATTCATATTTTAATAAAGATTACTTATTTTCTTTAACTAATCCTGAAATTATTTTCTCTATGGTATTCCCGTACATAGGCAAATATTTAGGGACTGTAGGAGTTGTTAAATTAGAAATTATTAATAGCATTTTTAACTCTTTTAACTCTACTACCAAAATATTTTTTCTTAAACTTGGCCCTATAATAGTTGCTATTTTATATTTTTTGTATGGACAATTTATTTCATCTCAGATAAAGAATTTAAATGTTAGTAAATATACTTTCATACCCTTAAGTAATATATTAATAGGTTTTTCAGCATTCTCTCTATGGTTTTTTATTGAGTGGTGGAATTATCCCTCAGTGTTATTAGCCCTTTTACTTTCGTTTTTTTTAATTTAGAATGTTATTTATAGTTCAAGTATCATCATCTTCAATAATATCTGCCTGTTTAGCAATTGAAAAATATAAGAATTTTATAAATGATTTTCATATAATTTTTATTAATAAAAAAAATAATAGTTACATCAAATCTTGTGGTAAAAAATTAGTAAGAAAACTTTCTGATAAAAGATTCAAGAATAGAGTCAAAATTTACTATATTTCAACATTTAAAAATAAAATAACTAAGTTGCTCAATTTGATAATTAAATTTATAAAAATAAAGCTTCCAATTGTACATATTTATCAAAGTAATTATTGTTATTGGGGTCTTTTTTTTAGTGGTTGTAGAACAATTCTGTTTGTTGGAGATGGATTCGGCATATCAACAAAAAAACCTATGAATCATGGGAAAATAAAAGGCATATTTTTAAATAAGGCTTCTAACAATAAGATATTGAGAAGATGTTTGATGTTTATGAAAAATAATAAAAATGGGATATGTTCAAATACAAACTTATTTAAGTATGTTGAGCTAGAAAATATTTATAAATATTTATCAGCAAAAGATTTTATAGAGGAATTTTGTAAGAGGAATTTTATTGATTTTTCTGAATCAAATAATTTCATTATTTTTGCACCATCAAACTTTAGTGAAAATCAAAGAATATCTCTTTTTGATGAAGTCAATTTATATTTAGATGATATAAATTTTTTATTAAGTAAGATGCAAGCAAAGTCAAGTTATTTAATATTCAAACCTCACCCATTGGGTAGTAATAAAAAACTAAAAATTTTAAAAAATTTATTAATAAAACAGAATAAAAGCGATATAAAGATTATTTTTGACGAAACAATTATCTGTTTCCCAATTGAATCGATAATTTATACTTTTAAGTTTCTATTGAAGCATAACCCTACTTTATTAACTTATCAAACAAGTTATAATTCTCTATCTACTTTAAATATTTCATCAAATATTAAGGTAGGATTTCATTATGATAATTTCTACAAACTTTTTTACTCTCATTCCAAAGAACAAAGATTGCAATTCCAAAAAACAATTCATAAAAAATATAGGTTATGAGCATGAGTAATAAATCTTTTTTAATCACAGGCAGTAGTGGATTTATTGGCAAAGCTTTATGTAAGTTTTTAACTGAAAAAGGACATAAAGTTTTTGGTATTGATGTGGTAACTCCCGATTTCTCAGATGCAAACTTTAAATTTTTTGAATTTGATTTGCTTGAGATTGATCCAAATAAATTATCAATTATTATTCCAAAAGTAGACTATATTGTTCACTTAGCTGCAAAGACTGACTTGTTTGGCAAAAGATTATCAGAATATAATATCAATATTGAAGGAGTGAGAACAATTTGTGAATATTCTGAAATTATTAAGCCAATAAAGGTATTATTTGCTTCAACGCAATTAGTTAATTGTATTGGAGATAGACCAAATGGAATTAATGATTATAATCCCGACTCACTTTATGGTTTATCAAAAGTTTTAGGAGAACAAATTGTGAGGACCTATTTTGATAAATTGGCAATCAATTGGTTGATTTTTAGACCTACTACAGTTTGGGGACCAGGAATGTCTAGTCATTATCAAAATTTTTTAAATTTGCTTTTAAAAAGAAAGTATTTTCATATTGGGTTCGCAAAAAAGGAAAAGTCTTTTTCTTATATTGGTAATTCTGTTAACCAGATATTCGAATTATGTATAAATCAAAAAGATTTCCCAACAGATTTAATCATTTATCTTTGTGATCCATTCAATATAGAAATAAGGCAATGGGCAAATGATTTGGCTTTGGGACTTGGTGCCCCTAAGCCTTTTACTTTACCTTATAAATTATGCTATTTTTTAGCTTTTATGAATGATAAAGTTTCCAAGATACTTAGAAGAAAACCTCTAATTCCACTTACCATAAGGAGATTAAAGAATATTAATACCCCTTATTTATTTGAATCAGAATTATTATGGCAAAATTCCACAATTTCTTATGATTATAAAGCAGCTATAAAAAATACATGCTCTTGGTTTGTAAGAAACAAAGATCAATCTATCAAAAAATCTTTATAATTTATGGACAATAGGATTTTTTTAATTGAGGAATATTTTTATCCAGACGGATGGGGTGGAGCCCAAATAACTAGGGATATTGCTTTGAAATTACAAAATTCTGGTTGGAACATAACAGCATTTTGTGGAAGCAAGCCCTACATAAAAATCCAAAATAATTTAGATAAAGATCCTAGAAGAGAAGGCGTTAAAATTAATAGACAATTTGTACCTTTTAAATCAAATATCTTTTTTCTAAAGTTAATTAATAATTTTATTTTTTCATTTCAAATATTTTTAAAATTTTTCTTAACTCAAAAACCTAATCTTATTTTGGTTCAAACAAACCCTCCTCCTGTTATTCTTGTAGCATCTTTTTTTTCTTTTATTTGGAAAGTACCAATTGTTATTATTGCAATGGATCTATATCCAGATGTATTGATTAAAAATATTAGTAATAAATATAAAAAATTTTTATCTAAATACTTAACTAAACCATTTAATTTTGCTTATTCCTCAGCAACAGAAGTTATTGCGCTAGGACCTTCAATGAGGAATAAATTAATAAATAGAGGGTGTGAATTTAATAAGATTAAAATTATTAATAATTGGGCTACAGGTAATCTAGAAGTTGTAAGAGGTAAAGAAAATAAATTTAGAGATAAGTGGAATATATTTGCAAATAATGTAATTTTATATTCTGGAAATTTAGGAGTAGCTCATGAGTGGCAAACTATTTTATATGCATTGAAGCAAAGTAAAATAAAACCTTCTGATTTGCAAATAATATTTATTTCTGCTGGAAATAAGGTAAATCTTGCGAAACAATATTCTATAAATAATTTGTTTAAAGATAGTGTAATTTTTAAAGACCCGATTGATTATGAATTGCTTCCTCACTCCATGGGTTTAGCAGATATTGGATTGGTAACACTAAGAAAGGAATTTGATGGATTAGTTGTACCAAGTAAATTTTATGGATATATAAGCCGAGGAATCCCAGTAATTTATATAGGGC
Source organism: Prochlorococcus sp. HOT208_60m_813I02 (assembly GCA_002025865.1). GTDB lineage: Bacteria > Cyanobacteriota > Cyanobacteriia > PCC-6307 > Cyanobiaceae > Prochlorococcus_A. The sequence goes on from MWOR01000022.1 coordinate 18,580, forward strand.
CAAATTCTGACTTGAGTAGTTTAATTAGCAATCATTCTTGTGGCATTTGTTTTAAAAATAATCAAATAAATAAAGTTTCAAATTTTTTAAAAAATATTGTTGATTTTAGATTTGATATAAAAGAATATTCTTTAAAAGCAAAAGAAGAATACTTGAATCATTTTTCTTCAAAAATTGCTTTGGAAAATTATAAGAATCTTCTCTCTAAATATAAGAAAAATTAATTAATATTTTTTAGTAAGTTTTTAATATTATTACGCCAATGTTTCTTTTTTAAATTCAATATATCGTAGGTTTTATCGCAATCTAATACTGAGTAATGCGGCCTTTTAGCCAAGGCTCCTTTATATTCTTTGGATTTTATTGGTTTAATAGATCTAGTCTCTTTTAATAAATTTAATTCAAAAGCTAATTCTTGAATTGAAACTGCAATATCATACCAACTTGCAATACCTGCGTCTGCCCAGTGCATAATAGGGTCCTCATTATTAAAAGAATTAAATACTTCTTTGGATTTTATTATGGCCCAACATGCAGATGCCAAAGAATCCGTTGTCGTAGGAGAACCTATTTGGTCATAAATTACTGAAATATCTTTCCCTTCTTTTAATAACTTAAGAATTGTAAGGGCAAAATTTTTCCCTATGCTTCCCATTAGCCAACTAGTTCTTAGAACAATTATTTTATCCTTATTTTTAAGACGTCCTAAAACATTATCTTCTCCAAGAGATTTAGAAGCTCCATAAACACCTAATGGACTTTTTTTATGTGAGGTTTTGTAAGGAGAATTCCCATTTCCATCAAAAACATAGTCTGTACTAATTTGAAGAAGTTTCCCCTTTTTTTTTAAGAGAGCCTCCGCAATAGCTAAGGGACCATATGCATTAATAGAGTAAGCTTCTTTAGGATTATTTTCAGCTTGATCAACATTTGTAAATGCCGCACAATTAATAACCCAATCTGGATTAAGTTCCTCTAATGATTGTTTACATTTTTCATGATCATTTAAATCAAAGTTATTACGATTAGTTTGAATTAAATCAATTTTTTCAGGTAAAGAATTTAATAGCGCATTACCTAGCTGGCCATTAACACCTGTTATTAAAACTTTCATAAGAAAATATCATTATTTTTTATAGCATCTTTAAGACTTTGACCTTGATTATCTTTGTCAGATAATATTGGTCTTTTGATTTCAAATTCTTTTAAGGGCCAATTAATTCTCAGATCGATATCATTCCATAAAATTGTTCTTTCTTTACTCGTTTCCCAAGGAGATGTTGCTTTATATAATATCTCGGCTTCTTTACTTAAAGTAAGGAAGCCATGTGCAAAACCTTCTGGAATCCAAAATAAAAACTTGTTTAAATCATCAAGATAAACACCTGTCCATTGTTTGAAAGTTCTTGAACTTTTCCTAAGATCTACTGCTACATCAAAAACTTTTCCTTTTATACATCTAACAAGTTTACCTTGGGGGTAGGGAGGTAATTGATAATGTAAACCTCTTAAAACTCTAAAACTTGATTTAGAATGATTATCTTGAAAAAACTCTACTTTTTTACTAAGCAGATTATTAAATTTTTCTTTATTCCAAGTTTCGTAGAAGAAACCTCTATCATCTTTAAAAATAGAAGGTTTAATTAATTTTAGTCCTTCAATCTCTTCATTTAAATTGGATTTTAAATTGTTTAAATTCACAAAATTCTTTAATTACTTTAATAAATCTAGAAGATATTTTCCATAGCCATTCTTGCACATAGGCTCTGCCAATTTAATTAATTGCTCATCATCAATCCATTTTTTCCTCCAAGCAATTTCTTCTGGACATCCAATTTTTAATCCTTGTCTGTTTTCTATTGTTTTGATGAAATTACTGGCTTCTAATAGAGAGTCAAATGTTCCAGTATCTAACCATGCATTACCTCGGCCAAGCAGTTCTAAATTTAACTTTTTTTCTGATAAATAGGATTTATTTATAGAGGTTATTTCTAGCTCTCCGCGATTAGATGGTTTAAGGTTTTTAGCATGATCCACAATTTGTTTATCGTAAAAATATAAACCAGTTATCACAAAATTACTTTTTGGTTTAAGGGGCTTTTCTTCAATATCTAAGATATTATGATTTTTGTCGAAATTGATTACTCCATATCTTTCAGGATCTTTTACTTGATAGGCAAATACCGTTGCACCTTCAGTTCTTGCATTTGCAATATTTAGTTTTTTAATTAGATCATCACCATAAAAAAGATTATCTCCAAGTATTAAAGCTGAAGGTGATTCTTCAAGAAAATTCTCGCCTAATATAAAAGCTTCGGCAATTCCTTTAGGTTCATTCTGAATTTTGTAATAAATACTAATACCAAATTGTTCACCATTTCCCAATAAATTTTTAAAAATATCAATATCTCTAGGAGTTGTTATTAAAAGGTATTCCTTTATATTTGCCAACATCAAAACCGTTAAAGCATAGTAAATCATAGGTTTATTGTATATTGGTAGTATTTGCTTACTAATACTGTTAGTTAACGGAAATAATCTTGAACCAGTTCCTCCAGCTAATATTATTGCTTTTCTTGATTTTTCCAACCTTTTAATTTTTATATCCTTTTATTTTAAACAATCAGAAGGCTATTCTAAAATGCAATAACAATAATTAATAACCTTTATTTGTGGTAGAGCTAATGATTCTTCAAATAAGCCTAATCTACCAAATCACAAGTAAATTATTAATTCATATACTAATAAATTTTTTAAATGTTTATAAAGTATTTTTATATTCTGCGATTGTTCTTTCAATTCCTTTATCTAGACTGATAATAGGCTCCCAACCTAATTTTTTAATTTTTTCGATATTCAATAATTTTCTTGGAGTGCCATTAGGTTTACTTGAATCCCAAACCAAATTTCCTTTAAAACCAACTTTCTTTGATATTTTTAGTGCTAGTTCTTTAATTGATATATCCTTGCCAGTTCCGACATTTAAAAATGAATAAGGTTCTTTTTCTTGGTCTCTTGGGGAAAGTGAATCATTCGGATCCCAATTTTCTAAGGCGAATACAATAGCTCTCGCAAGATCATCAACATGTAAAAACTCTCTTAAAGGTTCGCCTGTCCCCCAACAAACTACGTCTTTAGAGGATGAGTTAACTGCATTACAGAATTTTCTTATCAAGCTGGGCATAACATGACTATTTTCAGGGTGATAATTATCGCCAGTACCATATAAATTTGTTGGCATTAAGGATATTGCATCAAAATTATATTGTTTTCTTAATGCCTGACAAAGCTTGATACCTGAAATCTTTGAAATTGCATACCATTCATTAGTAGGTTCTAAAGCTCCTGTCAATAGCGATTCCTCTTGAATTGGCTGATCAGCATATTTGGGATAAATACAACTACTTCCAAGAAAAAGTAATCTTTTAACACCATATTTCCAAGCTGCTTCTATTACATTTGTTTGAATCTTCAAATTTTCATATATAAAGTCAGCTGGATAAGTAGAATTTGCATAAATTCCTCCTACTTTTGCAGCTGCAAGAATTACTACTGTTGGTTGATTTTTTTTAAACCAAAATTTTACTGCATCTGTGTCTAGTAGATTCAGATCTTTTCTTGAAGGTGAAATTATTTCCCCTCCATACTTTTTAGAACCATATCCAGAATTCTTTAAAATTCTGCAAGTTGATTTTCCAACCATCCCTGAAGATCCTGCAACAAAAATCCTTTCGCTGTAGTTTATAAGTTTTTCACTTTTCATAAAAAATAAATTTACAAAATTGAAGGATCGATTATTTTAAATCCTTTTTCCTTTAGATAAAGATCTCTTTTGGCTTCTTCGAGATCATTTTGAATCATTTCCTCTACCATATCCTCTAAATTTATTTTTGGGACCCATCCAAGTTCTCTCTCTGCTTTAGAAGAATCTCCAAGTAATTGATCGACTTCTGTAGGCCTAAAATATCTTGGATCAATCCTTATAACTATTTCTTTATTATCGGCCCTTTTCCCTACCTCATTTATACCATCACCTTCCCAAATGATAGATTTCGAACCGTTATTATCTACCCATCCAAGCTTATTAGCGGCAATTTCAACAAAGGTTCTGACTTTTTCCATTCTTCCAGTGGAGATTACATAGTCTTTAGGCTCCTTTTGTTGAAGCATTAGCCATTGCATTTGAACATAATCTTTGGCATGGCCCCAATCCCTTTTTGCATCTAAATTGCCTAAATAAATACATTTTTCTAAACCACAATTAATTCTTGATAAACCTCTTGTTATTTTTCTAGTAACGAATGTTTCACCTCTTCTTTTACTTTCGTGATTAAATAGAATTCCATTACAAGCATAAATACCATAAGCTTCTCTATAGTTAACAGTTATCCAGTAGGCATATAATTTTGCTACTCCATATGGGCTTCTAGGATAGAAAGGAGTTGACTCTTTTTGAGGTACCTCTTGAATTTTGCCATATAATTCACTTGTACTTGCTTGATAAATTCGTGTTTTATTTGTTAATTTTAAAATCCTAATAGCCTCTAGTATTCTTAATGTTCCCAACGCATCACTGTTGGCAGTGTACTCAGGGCTTTCAAAACTTACTGATACGTGACTTTGTGCACCTAAATTATAAATTTCATCAGGTTGAATTTGCTGAATTATTCTTATCAAATTAGTACTGTCTGTTAAATCTCCATAATGAAGTATAAGTTTTTGATTATCTAAATGAGGATCTTGGTAGAGGTGGTCAATTCTTTTAGTATTGAAACTGCTAGATCTTCTTTTAATGCCATGTACTTCGTAACCCTTTTCTAATAAAAATTCAGAAAGATAACTTCCATCTTGCCCAGTTATTCCAGTAATTAATGCTACTCGATTTGAATTTAAGCTTTTATCAGAATTCATTCATTTAAAAATTTTCTATTTATATATTAATTGAGTATGTTCAAATAAAAAACTTGTATTAAATTTATCAATATTAGCGTATTGTTCAATTGAGTAAAAAAAATAGTTTAAAAGAATATTTTAGAGTACTTAAACTACTATAATAATCTTAACTTTAGAAGATTATTTGGCATTAATTTTAAATACTGGAGGCCTTGGATACATAGGAAGTCATACTTGTATTAGTTTAATGAAAAATGGCTTCGATGTTTTAGTCATTGATTCACTAGTCAATAGCTCAAGAAATAATTTTGAAAGAATAAAATATCTTTTAAATGAAATAAAAGTACCCTATTCGGGGAAATTATTTTTTGAAGAGGGCGATTTAAGAGATACTACATGGCTTGATAATATTTTTAAAAAACAAATTTCTATAAATAATCCAATAGATTCAGTAATTCACTTTGCCTCATTAAAGTCCGTCGAAGAATCAGTATCTAATCCATTGAAATATTGGGATGCAAATATTAACTCTACTTTAAGTTTATTATCCATAATGGATAAGTTTAACTGTAATAAAATAGTTTTTAGCAGTAGTGCTACGGTTTATAAAGCTAGAGATGATAAGAAACTAGACGAAAATACTTTTCAAGAGCCCATTAATCCATATGGGAATACGAAAATGACAATCGAAAAAATATTAAAAGATTTATATCTTAGCGATGCATCAAAATGGAAAATGATCAATTTAAGATATTTTAATCCAGTTGGAGCTCATGATTCAGGGATCCTAGGAGAAGAACCCAAGAGTAATCCTACGAATTTATTTCCTATCTTAGAAAAAGTTGTATTGGGAGAATTAGAAGAGTTGTCAATCTTTGGCAATGATTGGCCAACTAAAGATGGTACATGCGTGAGAGACTATATTCACATTGTTGATTTATCTGATGCTCATTTTGCTGCTTTGAAATTCCTAGAAAATAAGCCATCTCAGTATATTTCTTTAAATATTGGAACAGGAAATGGTTTAAGTGTTCTGGAAATTATTGAAAATTATTCTAAATTGAATAATATTTCTATTCCCTACAAATTTGTTGAGAGGAGAAAAGGGGACGCGGCTAGTGTGGTGGCAGATAATAGCTTGGCTTTGAAGCTACTTGAGTGGAGACCTGTCAAGACAATAGAAGATATTTGCTTGGATAGCTTCAGATACACAACTAAAAAATTATTGATTTAGTAGATAATATTCAAAAATATTAAAATTTTTAAAATTTCTTTTATTTTAATTTTTTTATTGATTAAATAATCTCAGATTTTATCCTAATTGCAAATTTATATTAGCCACTATCAATAAGTCATTTTATTATTAACTGTAATTAGAGCTTAAAATGTTAAAAAACCAAAAAAAAATTTTAATTACAGGGGCTGCTGGATTTATAGGCTCAGCATTATCAAAGAATTTAATAAAAGAAGGTAAAAGTATAGTTGGTATAGATAATTTAAACTTATATTATGATAAAAAATTAAAATTAGATAGGTTAAAAGATATTGAAATTTTTAATTCAATAAAAAAAGGTGGATGGATTTTTGAAAAATGCGATATTTCTGATAGAAATCACATTTTTGAATTATTTAAAAAATATAAACCTACTATTGTTATTAATTTAGCTGCGCAAGCTGGGGTAAGATATTCTTTGAAAAATCCTGAATCTTATATTCAAAATAATATTATAGGATTTAGTAATATTCTTGATGCATGCATAAAAAATAAGGTTGAGAATTTTTTATTCGCATCAAGTAGTTCGGTCTATGGATCAAATAAAAAAGTACCTTTTAATGAAGACGATTGTGTTGATCATCCAGTAAGTTTATATGCTGCTACAAAAAGATCGAATGAGTTAATTGCTCACTCTTATAGCCATAATTATGGGCTTGCATGCACTGGGCTAAGATTTTTCACAGTATATGGTCCATGGGGAAGGCCAGATATGGCGCCAATGATATTTACGAAATCAATTTTAGAAAAAAAGCCTATTGATATATACAACTTTGGAAAAATGCAAAGAGATTTCACTTTTATTGATGATATTGTTAATTGTATTAGCGCTTGTTCTGAAAAACCTGCGTTTGCAGATTTAGAATTTGATTTCTTCAATCCAAAACCATCAGTTTCATTCGCGCCATTTAGGATTTTAAACATAGGTAATGGAAATCCAATTGAATTATTGGATTTTATAAATATTCTTGAAGAAAAGTTAGGTTTAAAAGCAATTAAAAATTTTACAAATATGCAAAGAGGTGATGTAAAAAAAACTTTTGCAGAGACTAGCAATATTTATAAATGGGCAGGATTCAAACCAAAAACAAATTTAAAAATAGGAGTTGATATTTTCCTGCAGTGGTATTTGAATTACTATCACAATAAGAAATTTGTTTCATCTTTTTGAGATAAAATGGGATTCATAAAAAAAATTATTTGTTGTGAGTTCGTAAGATATCAATTTTTTATTTTTTTGATTTAGAACCATCTCCTATTTTCCAAAAATTCAACCCCGATTTAATTACGTCTTCTTTTTTTAAAATAGATCTTGCATCGAAAACACAACAAGGATTTCTTACTGATCTAGCAATTTTTCCCCAATCTAAAGATGAATATTCAGGCCATTCTGTGAGGACAACTATTGCATCAGCTCCTTCAATTGAATCTATTATATTATCGGCAAAATACCAACTGCTCTCAACAATATTTAGATTTAATATTTCTAATGAATCTGTAGATGTACTTAATGGAGCCGAATTTAAATCAATTTCTATTTGTTTTGAGCTAACTTTTGGATCATGAATAGATAAGAAAGCCCCTTCATCTAAAAGATCTTTACAAATACTTATTGCCGCAGATTCTCTCGTATCGTTTGTATTTGCTTTGAATGCAAATCCTAAAATACAAATTTTTTTGCCTGTAATTGTTCCAAATAGTTTTTTTACAATCAAGTTTGATATTCTGTGCTGATGCCAATTGTTCAAAGTAACAACACTTTCCCAAAAATTTGCGACTTCTGGAAGACCAAAATATTTTGATAAATATACAAGATTTAAGATGTCTTTCTTAAAACAACTACCTCCAAATCCAGGCCCTGCATCAAGAAATTTTGAACCTATCCTATTATCGGTACCTATTGCTCTTGCTACTTCTCTAACATCTGCACCAGTTGCTTCACAAAGTACTCCAATTGAATTTATTGAGCTAATTCTTTGTGCTAGAAAGGCATTTGCGGTTAATTTTGCAAGTTCACTACTCCAAATATTTGTATGTAGGATTTTGTTTTTTGGAACCCATTTCATGTAAATATTACTCAGTGCTAATATTGCATTAATGTTTTCTCCTCCAATTAAAACTCTATTAGGATTTTCAAGGTCTTGTATAGCAGATCCTTCAGAAAGAAATTCTGGATTAGATAATACATCAAATGACTTTTTTTTGAATTCCCCTACTGGTTGAGAAGCCTCTAATATATTCATTATTACCTCAGCAGTTTTTACAGGTAATGTACTTTTTTCTACAACGATTGTATGTCCACTCGCAAACTTTGCCACTTGTCTTGCGCTAGCTTCTACCCACTTGAGATCACTTGCTTCCCCTGCGCCTAACCCTTTTTTTTTTGTTGGAGTATTAACAGATATAAAAATCATATCTGCAGAAGATATGTTTGTTTCTATATCTGATGAAAAAAATAGATTTTTCCCCCTACATTTATTTATTATTTCTTTTAAACCCGGTTCATAAATTGGCAAATTCTCTAAATTCAGATCATTCCATGATTTAATTTTTTCTTTATTTATATCGACTACATTTACGTTAATGTTTGGACATTTTGAAGCGATCACAGACATGGTAGGACCTCCTACATATCCTGCTCCAATACAACATATATTTTTAATGGTATATTTCATGTATTATTTGTATATAGATCAATTATAAATTCAATCTTTTATAAATTTAATTATCCTTTATAAATAATGATCAAAAAAAATAAATTCAAAAATTTTAATTTATTCTCCCGTAATTATCTTTAAATCTGACAATATCGTCCTCCCCCACGTATGAACCGCTTTGTACTTCAATTAATATTAAGGGAATCTTTCCTGGATTAGTTAATCTATGTTTTGATCCAAGCGGTATATAGACACTTTGATTCTCAGTAAGAACATTTTTATTACTATTAACTTCTACTTCCGCTGTGCCGTCAACTATTATCCAATGTTCAGATCGATGGTGATGCATTTGAAGAGATAAGCTCTCTCCTGGTTTTACATGAATTAACTTAACTTGCCACCTTGATTGCTCTACAATAGATATATAATGCCCCCAAGGTCTATAAATTTTTTGATGTTTTTCGACTGCTGAAATCTTTTTTTCTTTTAAGAGATTAACCATATCTTTTAATTTTTGAGTTTCTCTTTTATCCGTGATCAAGAGAGCGTCATCAGTATCAATAACTACTAAATTATCGAGGCCAATGCCAACAATCAATCTTTTATCACTTTTTACATAACAATTTTTAGTATCTTTTACAAAAATATTCTTTCCTGAAATATAGTTTTCATTTATATCCTTTGTTGAGTTTTCCCAAAGTGATAACCAGCTACCTATGTCGCTCCAACCAGCGTTTAGTGGTAGGACAATTCCTTTATTCGTTTTTTCCATAATTGCAACATCAAAAGAAACATTTGGGCATTTTTCAAAATCGCTTTTGTTTAACCTTTGAAACTCAAGATCGCAAGTACTATTCTTTAAAGATTTTTTGCAATAATCTAATATTTCGGGGCAAAATTTCTCTAAATCATCCAAGACTGTTTTTGCTTTAAATAAAAACATTCCGCTATTCCAGGTATAGTGTTTATCTTTAACAAATTCGCATGCTTTTTTTAATTTAGGTTTTTCTATAAATTCGGCTATCTGATGTCCTTGAATAAGATCGAAATCAAAAGCCTTATTTGCTTTTATATAACCATAGCCAGTTTCAGGACTGTGTGGAACAACTCCAAAAGTTACAATTTTATTAGCATTAGAATATTCAATCCCCGTCTTAATTACATCAGTAAATTTTTTGATATTTTTGATTTCATGATCAGAAGACAAAACAAGTAATGTAGGATCTTTTTCTGTATTAATAGCTAAAAGAGTAGCAAGCGCAATCGCAGGGGCTGTGTTTCTTCCAAAAGGCTCGAGTAAAATTGTATTTGGTCTAATATCTATTTCACGCATTTGTTCTGCGGCAATAAATCTATGCTCCTCATTACAAATAAGAATAGGACTTTTGATACCTTTTATGCCTGAGACTCTTTTATATGTATTTTGTAGAAGGGAATTTTTGTTTAAATTGCTTAACTTTAAATATTGCTTCGGGAAACTTTTTCTTGATAAAGGCCAAAGTCTTGTACCACTGCCACCGCACAAAATTATTGGCACTATGGAATTAAGAGACATAATATAATTTTCTTAATAACATGGAGTGTCGTTGCAACTAAACAATATTAACTTAATAAATAATATTTGTGAAATTTTAAATATTTTTTTAGTTTCAAAAAAAGAAGATTTTTTTTTGATTGATAATTATCTTTATCATTCTCGATAATAAATTAAACGTTTTGCTAAGCATAAATTTTATCTAAATATATTTAAAATATTTTCTAGTTTATTAGCCATTTTAAGTTTTGTTTATTGTTAATTAATATGCCCCTCTGTCCATAGGGAAAAAAAGCACTCCAAATGTTCTTATTAAAATTCTTAAATCCATTAGGAAATTATAATTATCAACATAGTGACTATCAAGAAATACTCTTTTTTTATAACTTAAGTTATTTCTTCCACTAACTTGCCAAAGTCCAGTAATACCAGGTTTTATGGAAAAAACCTTTAAAAAAGATTCTCCATATTTTGAAACTTCATCATCTACAATTGGCCTTGGACCGGTTATACTCATTTCCATTCTTAAAACATTTATAAATTGGGGAAGTTCATCAAGGCTAGTCTTTCTCAAAAATTTTCCAATGCGTGTTATCCTAGGATCATTTTTGATCTTATGAGTCTTTTCATATTCTTTTTTGAGCTCTGAATTACTTTCTAAAAGATTTTCTAATATGTCTTCTGCCTCTGGGTGCATAGTCCTAAATTTTATGCAGTAAAAATATTTTTTATTCTTCCCAATTCTTTTGTGTAGATAGAAAATAGGCCCCCTCGAACTAAATTTAATTAAAATTGCAATTAAGATTAGTGGAGGAATTCCTAGTAATATGACCAAAATAGAAACTAATAAATCCAAAAAAGGTTTTAAAACTTTATAGACTGATTTTGATTTTTTAAGCCTAAGCTTACTCATGGGTAAGTTTTTTAAATATAATTTTATTGATAAAATTTTACTATCACAAACAAGTTTTTTTATTAAAAGTTTCGATTGATTGATTAATAAAATTCATGAAATTATTTTTGAAATTGTCTGGATTGAATTTTTGAGCAAAATTATTAAGATCCTCAGGTTTATATTTTTTCCATATTTTATTAAATTCAAACCAATTTATAGCTTCAACAATTTCATTTATAGATTGTTTTTTAAATAATAATCCAGTAGCAATTTCGCCTTTAGAGCAATCTTTTATGCACTTTACAGTATCCATAAGACCACCTTTTGCTAAAGCTATTACAGGCGCACCAGATGCTAAAGCCTCTACAGGCGCTATCCCAAAATCTTCAACCCCGCCATAAACAAATCCTCTGCATCTGCTCATAAGTTTTTCAACATCTTTATTTGAACTTTTATATTTGAAAATAATATTTTTATTTGCAATTTTTTCTAAATTTTTTCTTTCTGGACCATCACCTACAATTACTAAGGGAAGCTCTAATTTATTAAAGGCTTTAATTATTAAGTCAATTCTTTTATTAGGGACAAGCCTATTAACGCTTAAATAAAAGTTTTCTCTTTCTTTATTAAATACGAATCTCCCAATATCCACTGGCGGATGTATGATTTCCGAATCTAATCCCCAATATTTTTTAATTCTTTTTGCTGTAAAATGTGAATTAGCGATTAAGAAATCTGGTCTTTGTCCACTTACAAAATCCCATTCTCTTAATTTAAACAATAAATATCTTAATGGAATCTCTAATCCAATTCTCTTTAAATTTGATAACTTAATATAAGTATTCATCTGATCCCATGCATATCGCATTGGAGTATGAATATAACTTATATGCAATTGGTCAGGAGAAGTTAATATTCCTTTTGTAGAAATGTGACTAGAGCTAACTATTAAATCGTAGGGGCTTAAATCAATTTGTTCAATTGCAAAAGGAATTAATGGTAAAAAACTTTGCACCCTATCTTTGCCAAAAGGTAATTTTTGTATAAATGAGGTATTTATTTTTCTGCCTTCAAATAGATTTTTTTTATTTTTTGTGATGTTTTCTACGAGAGCAAAAAGGTCAGGAGTAGAGAAATTTTTTGATAGAATTTCATCTATTTTTAAAGCTACTTTCTCTGCACCGCCAATAGAATTAGATAGATACCAGTCATGTACTAAAGCAGTTCTGTAATTATCAAATTCCATTCTAGAGCTAATAAATACAATAATATTACTATTTTTTTTGGAACTATAACTATCTTGATTTTAGTTCTAGTAGCATATTAAATATAATTATTTAACTTATTAAGTTTTATTCATTTTAAAAAATTATCTTTATTGGAAGTTGTTGATTATTAAATTTTTATTTTTACTCGCGCTAAATTGTTTTTCATCAATAATATTTTTTAAAGTGGCAAGAAGAATCCAAGCGACAATACTTATTTTGCCATCAAAATATTGTATATCAACCAATTGAGAGAGAAAGAAAAAGAATACTGAAGCCCAGTAAGCTCTCTCAAAAAAATCTATTTTTTTTGAATTTATATTTTTTAAAAATATTACATAATAAGAAAAAATTAAAATAGTGATAATCGTCAAACCAAAAATGATTGCTACAGGTAGACCATAACTTATTGCTAACTCTGTAAACAAATTATGAGAATGACCTTTATAAAAATTGTTCTTAAAGGTATATATGGCGGTGAATGAAGCTGCTCCCATTCCTATTAATGGCCGCATATTGATAATTTCCAAAGCGCTTTTAAGTATATCTATTCTTGTAGCATCAAGATCTTTGTAACCCTCTTTTGTAAATTCCAGCAAAATCTTATTGGGAATAAAATTTCCTAAAATGTTTTGAATATCTCCGGAAAAAATTGGCGATATCAAAAAAAGAAGTATGACTGAAATAACTACAGAAAATATAATTAACCATATTAAACCTTCTTGAACTATGACAAGAGGGAATGCGAACAATAAACCTGCCCAAGCATTTCTTGAATAAGTAAGAAAAATAGCAAAACCTACAGATAACAAAAAACATATGGAGGTACTTTTCTTTACAAGATTTTTTGTTTTCTCGATAGCAAAAGCAATACAAAAAGGCCATACTAGATTTAACCATGACCCAGCATAATTTTGATTACTAAAAAGTCCACTTAATCCTCCAGGACTTTCTATAGGCCTTTGATACCAAATAATTAGACCATTAAAAATATCAAAAGGACCAGTCCAGCTAAAGAAAAATTGACCAAAACCTGTTAAGAGGAGTGGAAACGTTCCTGACACAAGTATTAATGCAAATCTTTTTCTTTTAAATTGATTATTTGTATAAATTTGGCAAGACCAGAAAACCCAGAAGAAAGGAATCCAATTAGCCATACCTATTAAAGATAAATTTGGGTCCCAAATTTCCTTAAAGTAATTAGGGAGTATAAATTTCTGCATCAAAGAACTTAAAAGTATTAAAAAACTACATAAGAGAAATGGAAAATTCCATTTATCTTGCATGTTCTTAGAATTTAAATACTTTAGAAAACTCCCAATTATTAGTGAAAAAATTAAAAATATGCCTGAAATAACAATTGAAGAACATAGAAAAAATATTCCAATCAAAAATAAAATCTCGCCAAATTTATAAAGACTAAATTTTTTAAAACAAATTTTTATACTATTCATATATTTTTACTCTATTATTGAACGCTTCCTGCAGGATTCGAACCTGCGGCCCACTGCTTAGAAGGCAGTTGCTCTATCCAGCTGAGCTAAGGAAGCACTAGACTATTATATCCGACTCAAGCCCACATAATTATAATAAAATGCTATTTATATTTTTTAATTACCAAGTATTTTTATCTTTGATATTTTAAAATAATTTTCATAGAATAAAAAAAATAATTAAATAAAGATTTTGACTAGAAGACTTTCTGATAAGCAAAAAAAAGAAATATTACAAAGTTTTGAATATGGTCAATCGATTGATTTTCTATCTAAAGAATATAATTGTACTAAATTGACGATAACAAGAAATTTGAAGAAAAATCTTGGAGAATTAAAATATAAGGAATTAACAAATAAAAACAAATCTACAAGTGGCAAGATAAATCTTAATAAAAAAGAAATTAATACTTTTTTAGATAAGAGAATTGAGGAGAAGTCCAATATCAAAAATTCCAAAGATCTAAAAACTTCCAAACAAATAATTCATGGATCAGAATTTGCTCCTTTGGATTCTTTTATTGAGATTGCCCCTTTGGATTTTCAAATAGAGACTAAATCTCGAAAAGAATTATCTTCAGTGCCTTTATCAGAAGTTGATTTCCCTAAGATTGTTTTTATGGTTGTTGATAAAAAGATTGAGCTGGAAATAAAATTATTAAAAGATTTTCCAGAATGGGATTTTTTACCAAATGTTGATTTAAATAGAAAAACTATAGAAATATATTTTGATTTAAATATCGCTAAGAGATCCTGTAATAAAGAACAGAAAGTAATTAAAGTCCCAAATACCGATGTTTTTAGAATTGTTGCTCCTATATTGACAGCTAGAGGAATTTCAAGAATTGTGTGTCCTGAAAATTTAATAGCTCTATGATCTATTCTTTATTATTTTTATTGAGAGTTAGAAAGCTTCCTAAAATAGAACCAAAGATAAAACTAGAGCCTACAACAAAGCTTATTGGTAATTTAATTGTTTCGGTCATTAAGAAGTTTACTTTGCTTTCTTTTGAACTATTTTGAATTCCAATTATTAGTAGAAAAAACAAGCATAAATTAAAAGTTGCTGCGAAGAAAATTTTTTTTATAAATAATGAAATATTCATCTTTATATTCTAAATTTTATTCATATTATAAATTAAACTTTTTTTAATTCCATTTTTTTTTGCGAGGTATTTAGAAGCTGCTGATAAGCTTAATCCTGCTTTAATAAGCTCTTTAAGATCTTTTCTTAAATCAGTTTTATTAAATACGAAATCTCTTTCTTTACTTATACCTTTTATAACAATTGTTATTTCCCCAATGACTTCTCTCTCCCTAAAGAAATTCATCGCATCATAAATATTCTTCCCAATATGTTCTTCAAATCTCTTTGTTAATTCTCTGGCCACTATTATTTCTCTGTCACCCCCGCATGATTCAAATAATTCCTTCAATAATTTTCTGAGTCGCTTTGGTGATTCATAAATCACAGTTGTTTTTTCATTTTTGCTAATCTCTAAAAGAATTTTTTCTCTATCAATTTGCTTTTTAGGAAGGAAGCCTTCGAATACAAAACTAGACGATGGTAGTCCACTTGAAACGAGTGCTGTTATTGCAGCACATGCTCCTGGAACGCAAATAATATCGATTCCTTCAGATTTTACGCTTCTTGCAATATCTTCCCCAGGATCGCAAATTCCAGGCATACCAGCATCGCTTACAATTGCTATTGATTTTCCTTCTTTGAGGTCTTTTACTATTTTTGGAATTTTAATTGAAGAATTATGTTTATTAAAACTCATAAGTTTATTTGAAATATCGAACTTGTTCATTATTTTTTTTGTTCGTCTTGTGTCCTCACAAGCAACTAAAGAAACATTTTTTAGAATATTTAATGCTCTTTGGGAAATATCATTTAAATTTCCAATTGGCGTGCCAACTAGATATAAAATTCCGTTTTCGGGTTCCTCCTTTCTATGGGATAATAAGTAATTATTATTCATTTAATGATCAAGTTACCTTCTGGCGTAGATATTAATAATCTTATCGACGATATAAGGATTTTCAGCTGGCAAGCAGCAGATATTTTGCTTCATTACTCTAAATTATTAGAAAATTCAGATGATAAAATAAGTATACTTAAAAATAATAATGAAGACGATCCTGTTACTCTGGCTGATTTAAAAGTTAATGAAATAATTATTAAACGAATAAATGAAAAATATAAAAATA
>MWOR01000217.1 GCA_002025865.1 Prochlorococcus sp. HOT208_60m_813I02
TTATTTTATCTTTCTTTATTATAAATTCAGATATGAAGCTGATTTTATGTTTTCTATTTATTTCTTAATTTTAATAAGTGCTTTTACTTAAATAGGCCTAATTGATTACTTTTTGCTAGTTTATGGTGAGTTAAAAATTTAAAAAGGGAAATTTTTTCTTGTTTATATTAGTATCTATTTTTCTTCCAATAATTATTTTTATTGCACCAATAAATGTAAATGCTATGCAAGGTAATTTAGATTTATCAAGTGCTCAAACTTCTGTGGGCAAAAGATTTGCTAAAGTTTTTTGTGATGCTAAGAGGGAAGGTTTGGATTCTGATTTTGCTAGTGAATATGCTTTGAATAATACATATTTGAAATTTGTAGCATTTCCAGATGATGACGAATATTTGGCTGATTTATGGAATTTCACCCATAATAATATTTTAGATAATTGTGGTGAATTTGTAGATATAAATGATCTAAAAGACCTAGAGATTTTTTTTAAAGAAGAAGGTTTAATTGCATCAAATAGGGAACTCTATTTACCGACTTTTGAGAATAATTAGATTAAATTTTTTGCATGTACTAAAATATAAATAGAATATGAAATTTTATGAAACTATTAGGTTTAAATTCACCTGAAATATTCATAATATTATTAATTTTGCTTTCAATTTTAGGTCCAAAAAGAGTTGAAAAAAGTTTCTTATTATTCAAAAAACTATTAAAGTTCCTCTTAAGTAAAGATGAAGATCAAAGCTCAGCAAATTTAAAAGAAAAATCAGAGGTACTTGAAGAAAGTGAAGTTAAAGAAGAAACAGTAGAGTCAGAAGCAAATGCAGAGGTACTTGAAGAAAGTGAAGTTAAAGAAGAAAAAGTAGAGTCAGAAGCAAATGCAGAGGTACTTGAAGAAAGT
>MWOR01000218.1 GCA_002025865.1 Prochlorococcus sp. HOT208_60m_813I02
AAATCCTGAGATTATTTGCTGTTCGGAAAATTTTTAGTTTTCTTTTCTTCTAAGCAGTTCTTCATATTGAGCTTTTTCCCATCCATTATTATTTGGTTCCCATATTTTTAAACCTCTTAAAGATTTAGGAAGATATTCTTGTGCGACCCAATTACCTGGATAATTATGAGGATTGACATAACTTTTAGAATTATTTTTTAAATGAAGTGGAACATCAAAAGAATTGGAAGATTTGATTGTTTCAATTGCTTTAAAAATACTTTTCGTACTATTACTTTTTGGAGACACAGCTAAATATAAAGAGGCCTGCGTTAAAAAATATAATCCTTCTGGAAAACCAACTCTATCAAAAGCATCACAACAGGATTGTACAACTACTATGGCATTAGGATCAGCTATTCCAATATCTTCACTGGCAGATATAAGTAGTCTTCTAAAAATAAAATTAGGATCTTCACCAGCCTCCAGCATATTCGCAAGCCAGAATAAAGCTGCATCTGCATCAGAACCTCTTATGGACTTAATAAAGGCACTTATTACATCGTAATGATTTTGACCATTTTTATCGTAAACAATATTTTTCTTTTGTAGTGCATCCTCTGCTATTGAGAGATTAATGTTGATTTCTTTTGCATGATTTTCTGCAGTTGTTTCAATAGCCATCTCTAGCGCATTGATTAATGTTCTTGCATCTCCGCCAGAAAATTTAATTAAATGACTTATAGCATCTTGAGTTAAATAAATCTTTTTTGAATCTTTTTGTTTTGAATAGTGAGTAATGACTTTTTGTATTATTTTCTGCAAATCATTTTCTGCCAAAGGAAGTAATGTAAAAATACGAGACCTGCTAACAAGCGCTTTATTAACAGCAAAGAAAGGATTTTCAGTCGTAGCACCAATAAAAGTTATAGTGCCATTTTCTATTGAAGGTAATAAAGCATCTTGCTGAACTGCTGTAAATCTATGAACCTCATCAATAAATAAAATTGTTTTTCTTTTTGAATTTATTAATCTATCTTTTGCATTAGCAATTTCATTTCTTAATTCTTTAATACTTGATAATACTGCATTTAACTTAATTAATTTTGATCGCGTATTAAAGGAAATAATTTCAATTAGAGTAGTTTTTCCAACACCAGGAGGGCCAGAAAAAATAAAATTACTAATCTTATCTTTTAGTATTGCACTTCTTAAAAGCGAATTCTCATTCAGGATTGTTTGTTGACCAAAAAAATCTTCCAAATTCTTTGGTCTTAATTGATCTGCCAAAGGTGCATTATTTTCTTTTTGAGAATAATTAGTAAATAAATTTTCTGAATGCATATAAATAAATCAAAAAAATCATTATTTTCAATTCTATGTAATTACTGTAGGAGTTTCCATTTGAGTAAGTTTTGAAATATTCAATAAAGCATCTAAATCATTTATTAGAGGTTTCAAAGCGATTTGGGGATTTAAAGAAAGATTCTGTTGAGGAGCGAAAAATTTCTCAAAGTAAAGTCTTAATGTTGCACCCTTTGTTCCAGTTCCAGAAAGGCGTACAATTACTCGAGAATTATCATCAAGGACCAATCTTAATCCTTGATTTTTACTTATGGACTTATCAACGGGATCTAAATATGAAAAGTTATCTGCAACTTTAACCAAATGGCCAGCAAAACTATTTCCTTTTAAATTTTCGAGTATAGAAGTTAGATTACCAAAGATTTGATTAGCAATATTTGAGGGGATTGCCTCATAATCATGTCTTGAATAATAATTCCTACCAAATTGTTTCCAATGATTCTGCATCAAATCACTTACCGAACATTTTTTCTCAGCTAAAATTTGTAACCAATACAAAACTGCCCATAGTCCATCTTTCTCTCTCACATGATTACTACCTGTTCCGAAACTTTCTTCTCCACATAAAGTAATTAAATTAGAATCTAATAGGTTTCCAAAAAACTTCCATCCAGTAGGTGTCTCGAAGCAAGGTATATTTAATGCTCGAGCAACATTATCAACTGCAGAGCTGGTTGGCATGGATCTTGCCACACCTGTAATACCATCTTTATAACCAGGAACACATTTTGTGTTAGCAGTGATAACTGCTAGGCTATCACTAGGATTTACAAAACATCCACTTCCTAAAATCATATTCCTATCTCCATCTCCATCGCATGCAGCACCAAAACTATAAGATTTTTTTATTTAATAACAAATCAGCCAAGTGGGATGCATACGTAAGATTAGGATCAGGATGTAAACCTCCA
>MWOR01000219.1 GCA_002025865.1 Prochlorococcus sp. HOT208_60m_813I02
ATATTCCAAACCTTACAGGCAAAACAGTTCTAATTACTGGTGCGAATAGTGGTCTTGGATACTACACTGCAAAGGCCATTGCAGAAAAAAATGCTCATGTTGTTATAGCTTGTAGATCGCTTGAAAAAGCTAATCAAACTATCAAAAAACTCAAAGGTCTTAATCCTGAAGGATTATTTACACCTTTAGAATTAGATTTGTCAGATTTAAAAAATATTGTTGAAGTTCAGTCCAAAATTTTTGATAATTTTGAAAATTTGGATTTACTAATCAATAATGCAGGCATTATGCATCCGCCTAAAACTCTTAGTGCCCAGGGATATGAAATACAATTTGCAGTTAATCATCTGGCTCACATGCTTTTAACCCTAAAGCTACTTCCAATTATTGAAAAAAAAGAAGAATCTAGAATAGTGACGGTTACTTCTGGAGCACAATTTTTTGGCAAAGTTGGTTGGAAAAATCTTAAATCTGAGAACTATTACAACAAATGGGAATCTTACTCCAATAGCAAATTGGCAAATGTAATGTTTGCTTTGGAACTAAATGAAAAATTAAAGCACAAAAATATACTTTCTTTAGCTGCTCACCCAGGAATTGCAAAAACAAATCTCTTTACTGCTCAAAAACCTAACCCTAGTCCATTAGAAATTTTCTCCTTGGAATTATTTAGCCCTATTTTTCAAACTGCTGAGATGGGTGCTTTACCTCAACTTTTTGCAGCTACTTCACCAGATGCGAAAGGCGGTGACCATTATGGTCCTAGATTTAATTTCAGAGGTTATCCAAAACTATCCCCTACTTCTCCTTTCGCTATGAATAAAAAAGAAAGAAAAAATTTATGGGAAAAAAGTCTTGAAATACTTAGTGACTTCTTATAAATTTTTCATTTTTACTAACTTTAGAAAATACTTCAAGATATGTAATTCACTCTCTGAGAGTTTCATAAATTCTGTTAATGCATCAAAATTTTTTTCATCAATTTTTTTTGACAATTTAATAAAACTATCATGGTTTTCATTAACAAAGCGCTCAGCAATCTGAGACGGAGTTAAACCCTGTTCAATTAATTCACCTGGAGCATTTTTCTCCCACTTTTCATAAAACCAGGAGAACCAATATTTTGCAGTATTTTCTTCCATTAATTAACTTTTCTTTGGCAAATACTATAAATACTGAAGAAAGATCTCATGATTGAATTACCCCTTAAACACAATTAATATAAATTCAATTATTAATTTCATGATAGATAATCATTCTAGTAAAGGAAATATTAATCTTGTAATTGGATTAGGTAAATCTGGATTTTGGGCTGCCAAGTATTTAAGAAGCATTAATAAGAGAGTAATTGTTTGGGAAAGTAAAGATGGGATAGAATTCTTAGAAAGAAAAACAGAATTAGAAGAGCTTAATATACTAGTTTCTCTGAATAAAGAATTTGTATTTGAAGAAATTCAACCTTTTGTGAAAAAGATCGAATCTGTTGTTGTAAGTCCATCAATACCTTATGACCATATAACTATTATTGAATTAAAAAAAAAGGGAATTAAAGTAATTGGAGAAATTAATGTTGCATGGGAAATTTTAAAAGACACAAATTGGATAGGTATTACTGGCACTAATGGCAAGACTACTGTTACTCATCTATTAAGCCATA
>MWOR01000220.1 GCA_002025865.1 Prochlorococcus sp. HOT208_60m_813I02
ATACTAAATTTTTAATGAACATCTTCGGAATTGGAATACCAGAAATCGCTGTAATTGTTGTACTGGCATTGTTAATTTTTGGGGCCAAAACGTTTGCCTCAACTTGGGAAAACTATTGGTAAGACGTTAAAGGGGTTACAAACTGCTTCTAAAGAATTTGAGAATGAAATAAATAAAACTCTCAAATTAAATGAAAACGATGAATGAGCAATGTTTGGTTTATATTTCAAAAAAACGAACTAAATTTACTTACCACTTTTTGTAGGGCAAGAATTTACCACACATTTTTACTAAGACTCTATCCCCTTTTGGGTCTTCTACCTTATCAACTTCAATTGAAAAGTCAATTGCACTCATAATTCCATCACCAAATTTTTCTTGTATTACATCCTTCATTGGCAGTCCATATACTTGCATTATTTCATAGAATCTGTAAATAAGAGGATCTGTAGGAACAACAGGATCTAGGCAGCCTTTTACTGGTGGCGTTGTTAATTGATCTTCTAATTCTGATTGTAAATCAAGAGCTTTAATTAAAATATTAGCTTCTTCTCCAGAAGCTGTAGCTTGCCCATAAAATAGGCTCGCAACCCATACTTCATCTCTATTAATTAATTTACCTAAATCTTCAAAGGATAATTCTTTTTCTTTTTTTGCTTTTAATAGTAATTGTGTAAATGTGGGTAAAGTCATAATTAATTTTTGTTTTTTTTATTGCAGAAGAAGTCTAAGTAACCTCTTCTACAGCTCTTGTTTCTCTTAAAAGATGTTTTTCCAAACGCATTTTTATTTTTAAATATGTAGGATCTTGTTCAATTTTTTCTCTATCTCTTGGTCTTTCTAAATCAACTGAAATTTCCTCAGAAATTATGGCAGAAGGACCGCTTGACATCAAAACAATCTTGTCAGACAAAAGTAATGCTTCTTCTATACTATGAGTA
>MWOR01000221.1 GCA_002025865.1 Prochlorococcus sp. HOT208_60m_813I02
TTCTTATGTAGCAATGAAAGAAAATAATCTAAAGTTAAAGAAATTAATTAATTTTGGTCCATCTGGAAGAGCTGTCGCACAACCAATTGACAAAAGTTTATTGGATAATATTTTTGAACATTTAACAATGGAAAGATATGCTAATGTTCAATATTTTTCAATATACCTCTGGTTTCAAGAACGTGATTTAAATGGATTTGCGTCTCATTTTCTAAGTGAATCCCAAGGTGAAATGGAACATGCTCAAAAATTTGCAGATTACTTAATCGCGAGGGGACAAAGCGTAAAATTAGATGAAATTCCTGCACCAGTTCAAACATGGGATTCAATAGAGGATCTGATTTCTTATTCTTTCAACATGGAGGCTGATTTAACTTCATCTTTGCAACAACTTTATTCTATTTCAGAAAGAATTTCAGATACAAGAACCAACGTATTTTTAGATCCAATCATTGAGGCTCAAACTAAATCAGAAGATGAATTCGCAAACATACTTGGTAAAGTAAAGTTTGCTTCTAATCAACCTTCTGCAATCTTATTGATAGATAGTGATTTAAAGAAAAAATAGATTACTTTCA
>MWOR01000222.1 GCA_002025865.1 Prochlorococcus sp. HOT208_60m_813I02
TTTGTGTCATTCCTCAAATAGCTATTGATATAAGAAGAATAAGAGACTTTGGAAAAGATTGGAAATGGATCTTTATTAATTTAATACCTATCTTCGGATGGATCTTGTGGTTCATCTGGCTAGGCTTTGGTAAGACTGGTAATGGGAAAAATAAACTTATATAGAAACTAACTCCTCATTTTTTTCTTTTTTTAAAATCTACAAACCTTACCTTGTTTCTTGACTCTATTTGTTTTTCAAGAATTCTAAACACATGCATCTCGCATTCGGTTAATTTAAGAAACTGATCGAGTGTATCTTTATCTTCTTCGTCAAAATTCTCGAAAACTTCTGAAATAGCAGTACTATTTCTAGAAATAAAATCCTCTGCTACATCTTGTGGATTCTTGCCTGATTCGAAATCCTGAAAAGCTTCATAAGAATTAAGTTCTCTTGTTAACCATTTAAACCATGGTCCATTTTTATTACGTTTTTTATTTATGATTTTCTTCATGAAAAAAATTTTTACTAGTTTAATCATTATTAGTTATTCATTCTTTGACAGCTGTACAAATACTTATTTTTAAAAACCAATAAAAGATTAACCTTATTTATTTTTTACAAAATAACTAGCATAATTACCAATAAGCATTTTAAAGAATAAGTATTTATTACTCAATTTTTTTGTTTATGAGATAGCTAGAATTTATTTTTAGTAAAGTAAATTGTCAATTCCATTTTACGACTTTCCTTCATCTCCAATTTTAATAATTGGTGCTCTTGGCATTGCAGTAGCGATAGCAGTTTTTTTTGTCTCTTACCAAAAATATTTCAATTCTCCTTTGAACAAAGAGCGTGCAGAAAAGAAAAAATCCTTAATTAAGGAACAAAAAGAATTAAATGAAAGATTGGGAAAAATAGAACAAGAATTAAAAAATTTATAAAAATAACCCTTAAATAGAGATGGAGTGAATGATCTCGAATTCAAGACCTTAATTTTTTAAACAGGAATTTTGGTCTATAAGGGATTATGGATAAAGATCATCTTATTGAGTTAATTTCTAATAGTCTTCTTTATGAGAGTAAAAATTCCGACTCTACTAAGAATCTTAGTGACTTTAAAAATTACTTAG
>MWOR01000223.1 GCA_002025865.1 Prochlorococcus sp. HOT208_60m_813I02
TCATCATTACCTTTTTTCTTCTTTCTGAAATACTCTTCTGATGGATCTAATACATCATTATCGTAGTTAGGTTTCCTTTCCATTGATCAATAAAAACTAACTCGCTACTAATTCTTCTCCAAGAGTTTCTGCTTGTTGAAGGACAGTTTCAACTGCCGTAATTTGTTCATCTGGAGGATACTTATATCTCTTCAAAAGGGTTTTGATTTTCAGTCTTAGTTTTGCTCTAACATTTTCCTTATATTGCCAATCAATATTTGCATCTTTTCTCATAATTTCTGCAAGTTCTTTTGCCATATTTGCAAGAACTTCTTCTTTCATTAGTTCATGTGCAGAGGGATTATCTGCAAGAGCATCATAGAAAGATTTTTCTGCAGGAGATAAACCTAACGCAATACCACGTTCTAAATCTTCTCGGAATTTCTTTGCCATTGCTATGAGTTCTTCTATAACTTGTGCGGCTTCTATTGCTCTGTTTTTATATTTATTCAATGATGCTGAAAGCATTTCACTAAAGTTTTTTTGTTTGACTACATTTTGTCTTAATTTACTTTTCACCTCATCATTTAGTAGTTTTTGAAGTAACTCAACTGCTA
>MWOR01000224.1 GCA_002025865.1 Prochlorococcus sp. HOT208_60m_813I02
CTACATTAGGTCCAACAATTGAACTAGATTGTGCTTCACGAATAGCTTGATTGAAATTACTACTTGCTGGCATTTTCTTTTTTAAAATATGATTTTATTCTACTCGATTTTTAAAATTTCAGGGTACGGATCTCCTGAGTTATAAAGTTATTGATAAGCCTCAATAATTTTCTGAACTAATGGATGACGAACTACATCTTCAACAGTTAAATAACAAAATTTTATACCTTGAGTTTCAGAGAAAATTCTCGATGCTTCAATGAGGCCGCTTTCCTGATCTTTTTTCAAATCAATTTGCGTAATATCTCCGTTTACAACCATTTTAGATCTATCGCCCAATCTAGTTAGAAACATTCTCATTTGAGAACAAGTAGTATTTTGTGCTTCATCCAGGATAACCATGGAGTTATCTAAGGTTCTGCCTCTCATAAATGCCAAAGGAGCAACTTCAATAATTCCCTTATCAATTAACGAATTTGTTCTATCAAACCCAAAAATACTATGTAAAGAATCAAATAAAGGTCTTAAATATGGATCTACTTTTTGTTGCAAATCACCAG
>MWOR01000225.1 GCA_002025865.1 Prochlorococcus sp. HOT208_60m_813I02
TCCTTGTCAAAAGAAAGCTTGTCCGAATAAGCCTCAAAGTTACCACTATTACTCTTAATGACAACATTTCCCTTAGCCTCTAAATCACCTTCTAAAGTATTTATTTGAGAATCAGATGTAATTGTGTAATTAGTTAATTCCTCAGCAAAAGAAAATTCAGCTAATAGAAATAAAAACGATGCAAGAACTACGCTTTTCATTTACTCCCAACCCTTTTCTGCATTTTGAATAATCCATTGCGCAAGAACCTTATCCTCTCCATCCTTCAATTTATTTTTATAACCCTTCATAAAACCAATCCCATTATTAGCGATTATAGTTATTGAATTTACGTCTGCTATTCCTCTCTTTTCAAGGTCTGAAAGTTTTAATGATTTAGATCCTTTAAGAACTACTGATCCACCTCTTACATGGCATCCTGCACAAACATTTCTAAAAATTGTTTCTCCATCTCTAATATCAGAAGCCATTAGATATCTATTATGCAAAGAGGTTTGAAAAATAATTATTAAAGTTATTACAGGAATAACGAATAGAAATTTAAATATTTTCATTTGATTTATTTGGCCCACAATTAATTTAGCAATT
>MWOR01000226.1 GCA_002025865.1 Prochlorococcus sp. HOT208_60m_813I02
CTGAATCATACTTTACTGAGTTATCAAAACTATTGCCCATTTCATCTAATTCTCTAAGGACTTGATTGACAGACTTAGTAACTGACTTAGTTTCTAACAGTCTTAAAATAGCCTTACATCTATCTGAAATGTTTTCCGATGTTATTTCATATTCATGATTATTATCTCTTCGATGAATAATAATTTGAGCAGAACTCATTATTAAATTTTTTACTACTATGTCTGTTACAGCATCTCCTCCTTCGTTCAGTTTGTAAATTAGTGAAAAAGGAAGTTTATCTAACAAAAAACAATCTTTATCTGATAAAGCATATGCAAAAAATCCTCTGAGTCCATTTCTTGTTTTAGTTAGCTCTGCGATTCTATCTGCTAAAACCTCTTCGCTGAGTAAATCTTCACCCCACTCTTTGCACCATTGTGCGGATATATTTATTGCTTGCGTGAACGAAGCTTCTTTTAAATCTATGGTTTTTTTTTTCATTTTTGATCAGAATTTTATTATTGATGCATTAAAAGTCTTTGACCAATTATAGATCTGGGTTTGTAACTTTACTAGGAAGGCCAAATGTGGGTAAATCTACTTTAATAAATAAATTGATTGGAGAAAAAATAACAATTACTTCTCCAATAGCGCAAACTACAAGAAATAAATTAAAAGGAATACTTACTACAAACAATGGGCAAATAATTTTTGTCGATACGCCTGGGGTGCATAAACCTCATCATCGACTTGGAGAGATATTAGTAAAAAAACGCAAAATCTGCAATTAATGGAGTTGATATGGTAATTTTTGTAATTGATTCAAGTGAAAAACCTGGTAGAGGTGATGAATATATTTTGAACTCTCTACTTGCAAATAAAACTGAGTTTATTGTTGCATTAAATAAGTGGGATTTGGTTAATAAAGAATTTAGGAATTTACGATTAGATCAATATAGAAGATTTTTTGGAATTAATAGAAACTTTCAACTTGTAAGTGCTTCTCAAGGAGAAGGATGTTCTGAACTAGTCGATATGGCTCTTAATTTTCTTCCTGAGGGACCAAAACTTTATGGCGAAGAGACGATTTGCGACCAACCATTAGATAACTTATTATCTGATTTAGTAAGAGAACAGGTATTAAAAAATACAAGAGAAGAAGTACCTCATAGTGTTGCAGTAAAGATAGAAAAGAGAGAGGAAATGAAAAGAAAAAATGGCAAAGTTTTTACAGCTATTTTGGCTACTATTATTGTTGAAAGATCAACCCAAAAAGGCATTCTTATTGGAAAGAAAGGTTCAATGTTAAAAATGATTGGTCAGTCAGCAAGATTAAATATGTCAAAATTAATTGATGGTGCAGTTCACCTAGAGTTGTTTGTGAAAGTTGTTCCAAATTGGAGAAAAAAAGAATCAAGGTTAATTGAGTTAGGTTATGAGGAAGATTTCTAGATGAGTGGTTTTAATTTTGATGTAATTACATTGTTCCCTAAAGCTTTTGA
>MWOR01000023.1 GCA_002025865.1 Prochlorococcus sp. HOT208_60m_813I02
TCTAGAAATGTTTTAACGGCTGTTCTTAAACCAGGCTCATCATCAACTAATAAAATTCTTGATTTTGTTACCGGTTCATTATTTATTTGATTAATTTCATTCATTTTTTAAATTCTTTAATTTGATTTTCTGGTACTAAGGAGAATTTTATATACTTAATATAATGCTATCAACTCCCATACTACTAGATTATCAATCTTCGACTCCTTGCTCTAAAGTAGTTGTTGATTCAATGAAACCCTTTTGGAGTGAGATATTTTCTAACCCTGCAAGCAACTCTAATTTAGCGAGTATTAACGCAAGCGCCATATTGGAAGCCTCAAGAGAAAAAATAGAACAAAATTTATTTCTTGAGAATAAAAAAATTATTTTTACCAGTGGGGCAACAGAATCTAATAACTTAGCCTTATTAGGTTTTGCTAGAAATTATCACAAAAAAACAGGAAATTATGGACATATTATTACCTTAAAAACTGAGCATAAAGCTGTTTTAGAGCCCCTCAACCAACTAAAAAAAGAGGGATTTTTGGTTTCTGAAATTAATCCTGAAAAAGATGGCTTAATTTCAGAAGAACAACTCAATAAAAATATAAGAGAAGATACATTTCTGGTTAGTGTCATGTTGGCAAATAACGAAATAGGAGTTATTCAGCCCTTAGAGAATATTTCAAAAATATGTAAATCGAGAGGAATAACTTTGCACTCTGATTTCGCACAATGTTTAGGTTATATCGAGTTAGACAATCTTCTATCAGATGTAAATATGATTACGATGAGTTCTCACAAAATATATGGTCCCAAAGGTATAGGACTTCTTTTGATTGATGAAGAAATTAATCTTGAGCCTTTAATTTTTGGAGGAGGTCAGGAATATGGTCTCAGGTCAGGTACATTACCTCTTCCTTTAGTAGTTGGCTTTGCTAAAGCAATAGAGATAGCAGTTTCTAATCAAAAAAATAATGCTGAGAAATTACGTTTATACAGAAATAACCTTTTAGAAGGTTTGTTAGAAAATAATTCTGGTTTATTAATTAATGGCTCCATAGAAAAAAGATTACCTCAAAATTTAAACTTTACTGTATTGGATTTAAACGGAGCAAAGTTTCAAAAACTTTTAAAATCTAAAATAATTTGTTCTAGTGGATCTGCATGCAGTAATGGTGAACCATCTCATGTTTTACTAGCCTTAGGTAGATCTTTTAGAGAAGCAGAATCTTCAATAAGGTTAAGTATTGGATTAAGCACCAATTCAGAGGATATAAAACAAGCAATTCATATTCTTACAAATACGATCAAATCATTACGTTAGAAATTATTGGCTTTTTAATTTAATTGAGCAATTCTTAATTTTCCACTTCTAGCTCTTTTATTTAGTTCGACTTCTTGTAAGGAAGGAGTTATTGGCTTTTTTGTTAGGTTTTTTAGTCTTTGATCATTTTTAAAAGAACTTTTAACTAACCTATCTTCCAGGGAATGAAAACTAATAATAGAAATAATTCCTCCCGGCAAAAGCCATTCAGGAACAACTTGCAAAAATTTTTCTAATACGTCAATTTCTTTATTAACGGCAATTCTAAGTGCTTGAAATGTTCTTGTTGCTGGGTGTATTTTTTTATATCTTTGTTTTGGAGGGAAGCAGCCCGCAATAGAATAAGCTAACTCTTTTGTCCCAGAATATTTCCCATTTTCCTTCAAATCCATTTTTATTTTCCTAGCTATTTTTCTTGATAATCTCTCATCTCCATATTTATAAATTAGGTTAGCTAGATCTTTTTCATTTAAAGCCTCAATTAATTTCTCTGCATCAACCTCAAGAAAAGGATTCATGCGCATATCAAGTGGACCATCTTTTTGGAAGCTAAATCCTCTTTTGGGGTCGTCAATTTGATTACTATTTACTCCAAGATCTGCAATTACAAAAGAAACTTTTTCTTTTGGTACAAAATCCGCAAAATTTGAAGCCCTTATATCAATCCTATTTTTAAATTCATCAAGTTTTTTTGCTGCTGATTCTCTCGCGAATGGATCTTGATCAAGTCCAATTATATTTAAATCCGAATATTTTCTCAATAAATGATAAGAGTGCCCGCCTCCGCCTAGAGTTGCGTCTATTCCTTGAAGTTTGTTGTGATGTATTAAAGGGAAATGTTCTAATGAGGCCATAATCTCATCTGTCATAACTGATTTATGATTGAAAAAAGATGAATCAGATAGGTCAGTTTGCATAACTTTCGACTAAGATTTATTTAGAAGACAAATTTCGAATGGCTCAGCTAGAGACTAGAACAGAACCAATGGTGGTCAATTTTGGCCCTCACCATCCCTCAATGCATGGGGTTTTAAGGTTAGTTGTAACTCTTGATGGTGAGAATGTCATTGATTGTGAGCCAGTAATTGGATATTTACATAGAGGAATGGAAAAGATAGCTGAAAATAGGACAAATGTAATGTATGTCCCTTATGTAAGCAGAATGGATTATGCAGCAGGAATGTTTTATGAAGCTATTGTAGTAAATGCTCCTGAAAGATTAGCTAATATTCCAGTTCCTAAAAGAGCTAGTTACATCAGAGTTCTTATGCTCGAACTTAATCGTATTGCTAATCATCTTTTATGGCTTGGTCCCTTTTTAGCAGACGTAGGAGCTCAAACTCCATTTTTCTATATTTTTAGAGAAAGAGAAATGATTTACGACCTCTGGGAAGCTGCTACTGGACAAAGGCTAATAAATAATAATTTCTTTAGGATAGGTGGTGTCGCATGTGATCTTCCATATGGATGGTTAGAAAAATGTATTGATTTTTGCGATTGGTTTGGTCCTAAGATAGATGAATACGAAAAATTAATCACAAATAATCCAATTTTTAGAAAAAGAATTGAAGGTCTTGGAACAATACAAAGAGACCAGGCAATTAATTGGTCTTTGTCTGGGCCAATGCTTAGAGCTTCTGGAGTTTCCTGGGATTTAAGAAAAGTCGATAGTTATGAATGTTATGAGGATTTTGATTGGCAGATTGCTTCAGAAAAAGAAGGAGATTGTTATGCGAGATATCGAGTAAGAGTTGAAGAGATGAGACAATCACTAAGCATCATTCGCCAAGCTTGCAAAATGATTCCCGGAGGTCCAACAGAGAATTTGGAAGCTCAAAGAATGGCGACTGAAGATAAGAAGAGTGAAATATTTGGTATTGACTATCAATATGTAGCTAAGAAGGTTGCTCCAACGTTTAAAATTCCTAACGGAGAATTGTATACAAGATTAGAGTCCGGTAAAGGAGAAATAGGTGTATTTATTCAAGGAAATAATGAAGTTACCCCATGGAGATTTAAAATCAGAGCAGCTGATTTAAATAATTTGCAAATATTGCCTCATATTCTTAAAGGTGCCAAAATCGCCGATATCATGGCAATCCTTGGCTCAATAGATGTAATTATGGGATCTGTAGATAGATAAGTTTTTTAAATGAACCCCGCTGATTGGTTAATATTACAGAAGAAGGTAAGATTTGGTGATTGTGATTCTGCAGGTGTAATTCATTTTCATAACTTATTAAAATGGTCGCACGAAGCTTGGGAAGAGAGCATTGAAATTTATGGGATCCCTTATCAAGATATTTTTCCAGATTTTTCTATACGTAAAAGTCAAATTATTTTTCCCATAGTAAATTGCGAAGCAAACTTTCTTGCGCCTATTAAAATTGGAGATTTTTTAAAAGTTAAAATTGCTCCTCTTAAAATTAATACTCATTTGTTCCAAGTAAATAGCTTTTTTATAAAAAATGGAAATAAAGTAGCCGAAGGGAAAATTATACATTGCTCTTTAGATGTTGATTCAAGAAATAAAATAGAACTGCCCGATCAGTTAGAAAGATGGATAGAGGCTTCAAATGTAAGTATAAATTTAAAAGAATGCTAATTATTATTTTATAAATTTATAGTTTATTTTTTCTGTACTATTATTTTTGTTTTTAACAACCCACTCTTCAGGCTTTTCATGTTTAGGCCAACTTTGAGAAAATTGTTTTAATAAATTTAAAGAAATTTCAATATTTTTATTATTTGCAAGTTCTCTAAATTCAACAATTATTTTAATTTTGTTTCCCCATAATTTGTCGGATACTTTTTCAATATTGAATTTATTAATTGGGATATTTTCTTTCATAATGAAATCATTTAATCGAGTTTCAATTACTTCTGGGAAAACGATTTCTCCTCCTGAATTAAAAGCGTTATCGCTTCTTCCAAGAAAGTTTAAATATAAAGAATTATTGACTTGATTAATTTTACCTAAATCTCCGGTTTGCCACCACCCATTTTTATTTTTAAAATTTTCAGTTTTTGAAGAGTCTATTATTTCGATCCCAATTCTGGCTGATTTTATCTCGATTAATCCTTGCGCATTAATTCTTATTTTTGTATCAGGTAGTATTTCTCCAACATTTTCAAAACCCATTAAGAATTCTTTTGGTTTTAAACTCGTAACCATTGCTGCTGTTTCAGTTGTGCCGTAACAAGGTGCTAATTTTATTTTTTCTTGTATACATTGTTCTGCAGTTTCGCCTGAAATTGCAGCTCCACCTACCCAAATTAGATCAAAAATTTTTAGCCAATTAATACCATCTTTTTGAGCTAAAAGTCTTTTTAATTGGGTAGGTACTAATGATGTAATCAAGTATTTTTTGTTTTTTTTTAATTTAATTGTAAAAAGTAAAAGTTCTCGAGTTTTTTTATTAAAGTCGGAGAAATATTAATACAATCACATCCCCAAGTTTGACTTCTAAAAATTGGCATTAATCCACTTATATGGTTCAGAGGTAAAGTATTTAAAATTAAGATATTTCGCAATTCAAATCCCTGCTCTATTAGCCATTGACCTGATGAAGCTGCAGGTAATTTAAGATTATTTAAATGGTGAAAACATAGTCTCGGTTTTCCAGAAGTTCCACTACTTTTTAAGATAATTGCGGGCCCATTTTCAGTAGTTGAATCTAATACTTCTTGGTCTTCATAAAACTTGTTTTTTACATAAATAATTTTATTTTCTCTGATTTTTTCAAAAATTTTCTCTACAGATTGAGTTTCATTATTTTCAACTTCAATAGTATGAATTTTGTTTTTCATAGTTGATCCCATATGTTTTTTGCTTCATTTAAAAATAGAAACGAATTAGGGAATTTATTCATCGCTAAACCAGGAACTTTTGGAGTTGGGCCTTTTAATTGTAGAGACGATAAATGATAAAGCCATCTCTTTCCTATTCCAGTTTCAAATGAGGTACTTATAGATATTAAACCTTTTTTATTTTCTAATTCTTTTAAAAGCAGAACTGGATTTTTTTCTTGTGAAGGCCTTCGAATTTGCCAACCTTTCCACTCATCAATCAAAGTTGGAAATTTTAAAAGTGATTCGTCTAAAGCTATTGGAATTTTTTTGTTGAGTTCTTTCAGTCCATCAATATCATCAACACAGAGAGGTTGCTCTAACCAATCTATATTTTTGTTATCTTTCAAAATATCAGCCCATCTATTAGCTATCTCTCTTCCCCAAGAACCATTAGCATCTATTCTTAACTTAATATTATTATCAATTTGGCTTAAAATTTCTTCTAAAATTGCTTCTTCATAATGGTTATTTTTTAATGCT
>MWOR01000227.1 GCA_002025865.1 Prochlorococcus sp. HOT208_60m_813I02
AACTCCATTCCCTTTAATGACTAGAGGTACGTGAGTTTCTCCATTAGTTATGTTATTTGTGAATCGATGATGAACTGCATGAGAACGCTGCCAAGAAAAATAAGGCACTAAAAGTAATGAATGTAGTAAATAACCAGTTATAGATTCCAATGTCTTGTTTTTGGAGAATGCTCCATGCCCACATTCATGGGCAATTACCCAGAATCCCATTTCAGTGGTACCTGATAGTAATGCGTAAATAATCCAAATTGGGATCATTTGTGGGGTAAATGGAATTGATAACCCAATCGCAACTACTAATGATTGAATTAAAGCTGATTGTAAAAGATACCTCAAAGAAGTTTTGGTATTGCATTTAAAGAAGTGATCTGGAATAACATCCTGAAATTCTTTTATGCTTGGAATATCTTTATCCTCTATTACAAGCGCTCGGCCTTTAAGACCTGAAAACTTTATTTTACTCAAATTTTTTTTAGTAAAGAATTTTGTTAAATAAAAGTGAATTTATATGTTCTATTATCCATCACAGGATCTCATAATGAAAAGAGTTTATATTTTTTTCGATAAAGTTTTTACGATTTTGATTTCATCTTAAAATAAAACTATTTGTGCCAAACATTTTTTATTTTATTCTTTTATCCCAATCTTTCTAATAAATTATTTCTTTCTTACTTTTTTATGCTGATTGTCTTTGCTCTTCTTTAAAGCTTAAGTAATTTAAAGACCACGTATATACCTCTTAGGTAAACTAGATTGTTTACGTGGCTTTACTATAATTGGCAAAACAATAACTCCTACTGTAAAAAGACAGATTGGAGCAACTACCATAAATATAGATTCTAGAGAGATCGGAAGAGCGG
>MWOR01000228.1 GCA_002025865.1 Prochlorococcus sp. HOT208_60m_813I02
GGAAGTCATTAGATAAAAACAGTTTTGATGGTCTTAAAGTTCGACAACAAAATAGTAATTTCTCAATAATAAAACAAATAATTAAAATTTTGTGGATTTTTTTATAAAGGGATAGTTAAACGATTCTAATAATTACGAAGAAATGTCTCAATATAGGTATATTTTTTATAAAAATCTGTATGCTTACTCGAAGATATGTTTTAAAATCATGAATTTATTAGCTTCTTTTGCCTTAGGCCGTTTCAATCCATGGGCAGCAGGCTTTGGAATTGGTTCTTTAGTCCTTTTTGGTCTTGTAGGTCTTGTGGCGGGTCCAAACCTAAAGAATTTTGACCCTGATGCATAAATCATCATATTTAATATAAATTTTAGAAGACTCATTTGAGTCTTTTTTTATGCGGTTTTTT
>MWOR01000229.1 GCA_002025865.1 Prochlorococcus sp. HOT208_60m_813I02
CTTTCTTTACCTTGATCAAAATTAAGTGATATTGCTTTTGAACTTGCTAATAAAACATCATTATCAGCTTTGTAGATAGAATCATCAGATTCTAAAAGTTCCTTTGCAAGTACTTCAGATTCTTCAATATCGCCAGATTTGAGGATAACCATTTTCATTGCAGGATCTGCATATTCACCATCGACTTTTGCAAATGACCATTTATATGAACCTTCCTTAAGATCAAAAGTTCCTGCCCATTCAAAGCCTTCAGCGCCATGTTCACTATGGCCTCCCATATCAGGTTCCTGAGCGACTGGTTCGATATCATTTTTAGCTAGATCTTTAAAGAAGTGTTCATCTGCTTCAAATTCAAAAGGCATATGTTCTGTAAAGAAAGCATACTTACCATCTTTTTAATTTCT
>MWOR01000230.1 GCA_002025865.1 Prochlorococcus sp. HOT208_60m_813I02
GTTCTTCTTCTCTTCTCTGATTCAAGAACATTTCTTAATAAGACTACATTATCAGATACAAATTCTTCTACACCATATCTAGCAATCGGGCCGTAATCATCCACCCTTTCAGTAGTCATCACGGTTGTCACACCTATTTCTTTTAATCTTGCTATCAATCTAAATATTTCCCTTCTAACAACGTAAATAGCATCATACTGTTGAAAGACAGCAGTTATTGAATCTATTGCAACTCTTTTAGCTTTATATTTTCTAATTGCATAACTAATTCTCTCAATAAGACCAGACAAGTCAAAGTTACCCGCTACATCCTGACCATCAGGATCAGGAGATGCGTCCAAAATAAAAAGTTTATTTTGATCAATTAATTCTTGTAAATCCCAACCAAAACTTGCGGCATTTCTAATAATATCTAAAGGTGAATATCCATTTACTATGGGGATGGATGGAATAAGTGTGTTTGCCTTAGGAGCAATGAGGTTAACG
>MWOR01000231.1 GCA_002025865.1 Prochlorococcus sp. HOT208_60m_813I02
TTTATCTTAAAACATTTTCGATTTTAATAAATCAACTCTTTTTTGATTCACTCCCAAATCACTTTCTCCAACTCTTGATTCTGATCTTATTGATAAGAGGTTTGATTCAGGTAGAAAGGATACTTCTAAGTCGTCTACATACTTCATCCATTTGCTGGTTGCCTCAGCATGAAGATAATCGCCATCAATTTCTACAATCTCAGTTCTTGGAGTGTTTTCGATAAATGTTTTAATCTCTTCAAAAGGTTTCTCAATATTGTTTACCTCCCATTCTTCTCGTACACAATGAGCAATCTCTACACAGGGTCTTAGTTCTACATGAGAGGCAAATGATGAAGAAGGGAATAAAAAGCTTGAACAAATTAAAATTGCTAAAAAAAGTATTTGCATTAGCAGAAGAATTTAACGAATCATAATCTAACGAATTAAATTGCTAATTTGCAAAGACGACATAATTATTTTGGAAGAAAGAATATATGTTTTTATATTCAGAATTTAATATGTATTTTTAATAATCCCAAAAAAAAAAGATCCCTCAGAGAGAGATCTTTTTAAAATTGATTTATATCAAGTGTTTCCTTGTTTCCACTGAAATAAATCAATTCCTCCTACACACAATATTAATATCACACCAAAATTCAAAATATGAAATGCTTAATAGACCTCTATCTTAACTGTCACATGGCAAAAAATACAAAAAGTACTCAAACATTAAGGTCGAGTACTTTTAATTATCAGAAAAAAAGTGTGTGAGGAGTTTCTGATGTATTTAATCTACTCTGTAGGTAATTTAAAAGGCTACAGTATAAATTACTAATTATTTAAATCTTCCAGAAAAAATTGGGCGTTGATGAAAAAAAAATAATCAACAACATAAAAATTCATGAAAAGCATTTACAAAAAAATCATTTTTATTATTTCGGCAATTGCTCTTTTTTCAGTAATTGTAGGTGTTGTCAGATATTCGCTTTCTTATATTGAAAATAATCCCGAAAAATACTTACCTACACAAAATTAAGACAAAAATTTAAGTATAAATTCACTTCAAAAAATCTATAAAGTGTCTTAAATATGATCTACATTGACAGCTTGAGTCATGAAAATCAAAAACACTTCAGTTCTTAATCA
>MWOR01000232.1 GCA_002025865.1 Prochlorococcus sp. HOT208_60m_813I02
TTTTCTGATGGCTTCGGACCTAATTCAGCTCTCAAATTTCTAATCAGCCTAATAATTTCAAAGAGTTGCTGAAAGGAATTATCAAGCTTATTATCAACAAATTTATTTTCGTGAATTGGCCATTTTTGAAGAGATAATAATGCATTATCTGGTTTTAGTTGCAGCACATGCCAAAGTTCCTCAGTAATATGCGGCATAAAAGGATGAATCATTACCAAAATATCATTAAGCACTTTTATTAAAACTTTTTCAGATATTTGTCTATTTTTAGTCTCTTTATTATTAAATCTTTGTTTAGCAAATTCTACATACCAGTCACAAAAATCATTCCACGTAAATTCATATAATAGTTTCGCAGATTCCCCCAATTTATATTCTTTCAGCAAAGCAGCGACTTTTATATTTACCTGATTCAATTTCGATAAAATCCACTTATCACATAACTCTAAAGAAGTTTCATCACTCTCATTAAGCGAATATTTATTATTAGAAGTTTTATTAATTAACACAAATTTAGTTGCATTCCATAATTTATTCGCAAAATTTCTTGAAGCTTCAACAGTTGAAGATGTATCTTTTTTCCTATCAAAACCAA
>MWOR01000233.1 GCA_002025865.1 Prochlorococcus sp. HOT208_60m_813I02
ATCATCTGATTGATCTATTAATTTATTAAGAGAAAAAGCACCACCTAGAGTTTGTAAACCAGGATTTTCAACCTCTCCATCAATATATACTCTTATTGGTCGATAACTTATAACTTCAACCTCAATTGAGGGGAATTTAACAAACTCAAGGAAAGCCTCACTCAAGAGATCGTTTAATTCATTTATTGTTAATCCTTCAATATAAATTCTCTTTATTTTTGGTAAGTAAATCGTCCCTTCTCTGCCAATCTTAACTATCGATTCTAACTCTGGGTAATCTCTAGAAACATTTTTTTTAATTGTATCTCCTGGTCCAAGAATATAATCACTTACTGGTAAATTCTTCAGATAATCTATGGTTAATTCTGATTGATCATTTTCTTCTGCTTTTTGAGAAGCAAGAGTTACTCCAAAGTCGATTAGAATTGAGGGAATTAAGAATGCTAAACTCGCTAATAAATTACTAAATTTAATTTTCAAACTATTAAAATAATTTATAACAAACAATACTCTACATCATCCTTCTTAGAAATAAAATTCTTTATTTTAAAGTCTGTAAATAAAATTTTAAAAACACTGATAACATAAAAACTTTATTGCGAGAGAAAAAACGTTAGTTTCAATTAAATTTAAATTTAAAAAGCAAATGAAAAAACGGCCAAACAGCCTTATCTCATCTAAA
>MWOR01000234.1 GCA_002025865.1 Prochlorococcus sp. HOT208_60m_813I02
TTACAGGCAAATTTGAAGATGGATTAGGTAAAACACAAAATGTTCCAGACAGAATCGACTTTAAACCCTACCCTTGGCAAAGTTTCTCACATTGGATCCAATCTCAATTAATTCGTTGGGATTTAGGAGGTGCAGTTGCTGCAATTCAAGCAGGTGATTTTAATCCTAATAGTGCCTCAATATTTCTAACAGATGAAGCTCAAGCCCTCGAAAGGGAAATGGGAGGGAATCCACCAACAGCAAGGTTTAGAAAAGAAATCTTAGCATATGATGAATTTGACCCTAGCAATCCAATGCAATACATTAAAGATCAAATTAAAAGAGACGGTTTTTAATTTATAAAAAACTATATTTATTAGTATTTATTAATACAACAATTTTGAATTTCTAATTAAATAATCTTAATAATGAACAAAGCTATTTCTACAAGGCTTACTTTTGCAGTAGCAATTTTGAGCCTCTTAATTTTTATCATTCTTTGGCAAGTAATTGCTCAACAAGGTTTATTAGTCAAGAATTTCCCAGGTTCATTTAAAACTATAGGATCATTAATTTGGTGGGTATCAGATCCATTTTTTGATAATGGTCCAAATGATTTGGGAATTGGAACTAACTTACTTATAAGCTTAAGAAGAGTATTAATCGGATACAGCTTAGCTGTTTTAGTCGCTATTCCTTTGGGGGTTCTAATGGGGATGTCGAAGTTAGCTCAGTCCTCTTTAAATCCATATGTGCAACTTTTAAAACCTGTTTCCCCTTTAGCTTGGCTACCTGTTGGACTTTTTGTTTTTAGAAACTCAGAGATCACAGGCATTTTCGTTATTTTCATTACCAGTATTTG
>MWOR01000235.1 GCA_002025865.1 Prochlorococcus sp. HOT208_60m_813I02
TCCGATCTAGCACGAATTATTAAAAGATCAAAAAGATCACTGTGAACCAGAAATAATGAATAGCGAAGATAGACTTTTCATTCTTTATACTTCAGGCTCTACTGGAAAGCCCAAAGGTGTAGTTCACACTACAGGTGGTTACAATCTTTGGTCCCATTTGACATTTAAATGGATTTTTGATTTGAAAGATAAAGATATTTATTGGTGCACTGCTGATGTTGGTTGGATTACAGGCCATAGTTACATAGTTTATGGGCCTCTATCTAATGGCGGTACAACCTTAATGTATGAGGGAGTGCCAAGACCATCAAATTTAGGGGCTTTTTGGGAAATTGTTCAAAAATACAAGGTTTCTATTTTTTATACTGCGCCAACTGCAATAAGAGCATTTATGAAGTCTGGGCGTGAAA
>MWOR01000236.1 GCA_002025865.1 Prochlorococcus sp. HOT208_60m_813I02
TTTTTTGACAGTTTCCTTTTTTACAGAAGACTTGGGAGTGCTTTTACCAATTGTTATTGATCTTACCATAACTCTTGTAAGTTCTTGTCTGTGACCCATCTTTCTTCTTGTCTTTTTCTTTGGACGCATCTTGTATACAAGAATCTTCTTATCTCTTTTATGAGAGACTACTTCTAATTCAATTTTGGCGTCTTTAACGTAAGGTTTACCAACACTTATTGAGTCATTATCCTTTAAAAGTAAAACTTTTTCCAGTGTTATCTTGTCTTTCTCTTTTGCATTTAACCTGTCTATGTCATAGTACCTATCAACTTCGAACCAAAATTGTTGCCCTGAAGTTTCTGCAATTGCATACAATTCATTACTTTCAGAAGAATTGTTTGAGGAGTTTTTTGAATTTGTCATATCTTAAAGACGCTGTTAGGCTCAGATTAAAAATTTGATTAAGCCCAATAAGCAGTCATAATAATTTGTTTATTCTCTTATTTTGTAGTGTAATAAGTCAAGGCGTGTTTTAAATCTTTTATATCTATTCAGGAACTATAACGATGGCAGCAAGGA
>MWOR01000024.1 GCA_002025865.1 Prochlorococcus sp. HOT208_60m_813I02
AATGCCTCAATTGGTTTTGATAGAAAGCTTATTTTAGAAGACTTAGATTGCTCGATTGCTCATGCAAAAATGCTTGGCAAAACTAAAGTTTTATCCTCTTCTGAAGCTTTGCAAATTATTAATGCATTAGAGTTGATTAAAGTAGAGTATTTGGAGGGTAAATTTTGTCCTGGCCCACCTTCTGAAGATATTCACTACTGTATAGAAGAAAAGCTTATAAGTTTAATTGGTGAAACCGGAAAAAAATTACATACAGGTAGAAGTAGAAATGATCAAGTTGGCACAGATATACGATTGTGGCTTAGAAAAGAGATTGATAATATTGAAATTTTAATAATTGATTTACAAAAATCCTTCTTAAATCTTGCGAAATCCAATATTTACACCTTAATTCCTGGATATACCCACATGCAAAGAGCCCAACCTTTATCTTTGGCCCATCATTTATTGGCTTATATAGAAATGCTCCAAAGAGACCGTGAAAGGTATAAAGAAGTACGCTCAAGAGTTAATATTTCTCCTTTAGGAGCTGCAGCTTTAGCTGGAACAAAAATAAAAATAGATAGGCACTTTACCGCGTTAGAATTGGGTTTTGAAAAGATTTATAAAAACAGTATTGATGCAGTAAGTGATAGAGATTTTTGTATAGAGTTTGTTTCTGCCTCTGCTTTGTTGATGTCTCATTTAAGTAAAATTTCAGAGGAAATAATTTTATGGGTAACTGATGAATTTTCTTTTGCAAAATTAACAGATAAATGTGCCACAGGAAGTAGCTTAATGCCGCAGAAAAAAAATCCTGACGTTCCAGAATTGATAAGAGGTAAGACAGGAAGAGTGTATGGACATCTCCAGGCATTGTTAACGATGGTTAAAGGGGTGCCACTGTCTTACAATAAGGATTTTCAAGAGGATAAAGAGCCAATATTTGATACTGCAGAAACAATATCCTCTTGTATTAAAGCAATGACTATTTTAATAAATGAGGGCATTGAATTTAATATTAAAAATCTATCTGATTCTGTAGAAAACGATTTTTCTAACGCTACTGATTTGGCAGATTACTTAGTTGATAAAGATGTTCCTTTTAGGACTGCTTATCAAGTTGTTGGTCAAATGGTTAAATATTGCTTGGAGAGAAAAATGTTATTTAAAAATCTCAAAATTGAGGAATTTAAGAAATTTCATCCCGAATTTGATGAGGATGTTTTTTTGGATCTTAAACCTCTTAATGTCGTTAAATCAAGAAATAGCGAAGGTGGCACAGGTTTTGTTCAAGTAGAAAAAGAGGTAAATAATTGGCAAAAAAGGTTGTTACTTTGAATCTCAATTATTTTTCTACAACAATGGTATGCTTTGAAGTAGAATAATAAAGCAACGTTATGAGACTACTCATTGTAGTTTTTTTATAAGGTAAATTTTTGTTGAGTTTAAAGTGAGTATTTTTGTTGGCAATTTGCCGTTCCGCGCAGAGCGTGAAGATGTTTCACAGTTGTTTGCCCCTTTTGGTGAGGTTTTAAATTGTTCTCTTCCTTTGGAAAGGGATACTGGAAGGAAAAGAGGATTTGCATTTATTGAAATGGCAGACGAAGCAATTGAGTCAAAAGCTATTGATGGTTTGCAAGGCACAGAACTTATGGGGAGACCTTTAAGAATTAATAAAGCTGAGCCTAGAGGCTCTGGCGGATCTCGTAGAGGAGGAAGAGGCGGCTACGGCGGCGGTAATAATGGTGGCTATGGAGGTGGCGGCTACGGCGGCGGTAACAATGGTGGCTATGGAGGTGGCGGCTACGGCGGCGGTAACAATGGTAGCTATGGAGGTGGCGGCTACGGTGGCGGTAATAATGGTAGCTATGGAGGTGGCGGCTACGGTGGCGGTAATAATGGTGGCTATGGAGGTGGCGGCTACGGCGGCGGTAATAATGGTGGCTATGGAGGTGGCGGCTACGGTGGCGGTAACAATGGATCTAATAGCTCTAACGCTAATAAATCTTCTGGAGCAGAAGGTTGGGAAGACAGAAGTTATGGAAATTCTTCTGATAACTCTGAATATGAAAATGGTAGAAGCAGAAGAAAAAGGGGAGTGTCTAATGAGAGCAATGCTTCAAATGAGACAAATTAGTAACCCATTTCCTCAAGCGCTTTTGTTAATTTAAATAGATAATCAATATTTAACTCTTTTTTTATAGATTTATTTGAAATTTGATTTCTCCAAATTTTAGCTTTTGGTATACCTTCAACTAAATTTATAAGATGTTTACAAATATCCCAAGATTTTCCTCCATTACTTAAATGCGCTTCTATGTATGGAATTAAGGAGAATATAATATTTGAAGCAGATTTGGATTTCTTATTAATTCCATAAATCCTTTGATCAATTTCAGACCATTTCAAGGGATGTTTATAAATTGACCGTCCAATCATGACT
The DNA here is from genome assembly GCA_002025865.1 of Prochlorococcus sp. HOT208_60m_813I02. Taxonomy (GTDB): domain Bacteria; phylum Cyanobacteriota; class Cyanobacteriia; order PCC-6307; family Cyanobiaceae; genus Prochlorococcus_A. Next base: position 2,426 of record MWOR01000024.1, read on the forward strand.
CCATCAAAATCATTCAAGGCTTTTAATGATTCATCGATATTTGTTAAACCCCCATTGATTTCTATTAATAATTCTGGATTTGATTTTTTTAATTTTTTTACTACATCAAAATTTAGCGGAGGTATAGTCCTATTTTGTTTTGGATTTAGACCTTTTAATATGGCTTTCCTTGCATGAACTGTAAATCTGTCTGCACCTGCTTTTGCGATAATTCTTACGAAATTATTTAAGTTAACGAAACTATCATCATTGTCTACACCGATTCTGTGTTTGATCGTAACCGGTAATGTGCAGTTATTTTTTAAGGATTCTATACATTTTGCTGCTTTTTCAGGTTCTTTCATAAGTGAAGCGCCAAAATTTCCAGAACATACCCTTGGACTCGGACAACCAACATTAAAGTTTATTTCGTCATAACCCCAATCCTGTGCCATTTGGGCTGCCTCTTTAAGGATTTTAGGATCGTCCCCACCAAACTGAATCGATATCGGGTGTTCTTCATCATTAAAATCTAGAAAATTTTCTTTTTTATTTGTATACACTAAACTCTGAGCCACAATCATCTCCGTATACAAAAGAGCTTCAGAACTTATTTTTCTCATTATCATTCTGAAGTGTTTATCAGTACAATCCATCATCGGAGCAATACTTAATTTATGAATATTTTTAATAGAATTAGTTTGTATGATATTCATTATTTTTTTGTGATTTAAATATATGAATCAATTTTTTTCAAGAAGAACTTTTATTCTAATTCCTACTATGTCAATCTTAAAAATAATCTTTAATCCTATGCGAGTGTTAGCATCTTCCCTTTCTTCTAAAGAAGAGTGGAATTTTTCAAAAGAAGAATGGAAAGCTAGGCTAAGTTCAGAATCTTATTATATTTTGAGGGAGGAAGGGACTGAAAGAGCTTTCAGCAGTCAATTAAATAATGAGAAAAGAAAAGGGATTTTTCACTGTGCAGGATGCGATTTGCCACTTTTTTCCTCAGATAAAAAGTTTGATAGTGGTACAGGATGGCCAAGTTTTTGGGATTCAATTCAAGGATCAGTAGAAACAAAAGTTGATTTCAAGTTAATTGTCCCAAGAACCGAATATCATTGCTCTAGATGCGGAGGTCATCAAGGACATGTCTTCAATGATGGGCCACTTCCAACCGGCAAAAGATACTGCAACAATGGATTAGCATTAAGGTTTGTTCCTGACTAATTATTTGTGCGGCCTTCCGCAACTTGTTTTGTGCATCACTTTATTGGAAAATAGTTTTATTAATTTTTTGAAAAATGATTGAAAATCAATCAGACAATATTGATATTAAAGAAAATGATGATTCAAAACAGGATAATGCTCCTGAAGATATATCATCTACCCAAAATTCAACTACCAAAAACGATGAATTTTCTTCTCAAAAAATAGAAGAAATAAATACTGAAGAATTAAAAAATACTATTTCAAATAATGATGCAAGATTAGAACAATTAGAAAAAGAGCATGAAACATTAAAAAATCAATATGTAAGGATTTCAGCAGATTTTGATAATTTTAGAAAAAGGCAGTCTAGGGATCAGGATGATTTAAAAATCCAGCTCGTTTCAAA
>MWOR01000237.1 GCA_002025865.1 Prochlorococcus sp. HOT208_60m_813I02
ATTCCATTGTTTTATTTGATCTATTTGCAAAAAATTGCGTGTTATTGGAACCATTAATCCACCTGCAGTTTCTACAATTAATGAGCCTTGCACTTTTGGCAATCTCAACTTTTCAAAGTTAATAGTTTTTTGATCTATTTCAGCAGCCCAATGAGGAGATAGCGGTTTCGTAAATACATAAGCTTCTTTGATGATTTTCTCTTTACTTAATTGTGCAAGTTTTTCAACAGTTTGACTATCAGTTTGCGATTCAATACCGCTTTGAATAGGCTTCCAATAAAAGGAATTTAATCCTTTAACGAAAAAAGAGCTTATTAAAGTTTTTCCAATATCAGTATCTGTTCCACAAATTATAAATTTGAAAACACTATTCTGGCTTCTCATAATTTCTTTATTATTTGAATCTCAATTTGCCATGAAAGGTTAACTGTATTATTGTAATTCTTTGGCCAAAACTTTTGAATTTTTTTTAACTCCATCACTGTTTTGTGTTTACAATTCGTTGATTGCGCCCCTACATTTTTAATGCTTCTAAAAAGCTTATATACATTTTTAAAATTTTCAAGATAATTAAACTTTTCTGAATAATGAATTTCAGTTGATTTGAAATCTTTTAATAATTCTTTAGAGCAAAGGAAATTAAGACCACTATATTCAATATCAATTTTTCTACAAGTATCTTTCCATTCAGGAAAACAATTTTTTGTTGGATAAGAAATGATTAAAAAACCTCCAGATTTTAATTTACTAAACCAATTTTTTATTATCTTTTCTGGCTTGTTTAACCAATGGATGCAAAAGTTAGAT
>MWOR01000238.1 GCA_002025865.1 Prochlorococcus sp. HOT208_60m_813I02
CCTTATATCAACACATATAGCTTGAATAATTGCAGCTAACTCAGGAGGATCTAAATCGTCTAAATAACCACTAACTAAAACCAGACCAATCCATAATTCATTTTCACTTCTTATTGCACCAACTGTTTGTCCAACTTCTGTCAATGCAAAATCATTTAAACAACCGAAATGATTCAAAATTTTAATCAAATCGGTAAAAGTTCTCCAGTTATGATTTTCTTTATCCTCAAGAAGTTTTTTTCTCATATATATTTCTTGTTCAACATCAACAATTCTTTTTCTATATTTCTTTAATTTCCTAGAGTCTCCAAATCTATGCGCGGGATGATCATTGACTGTTTCTTCTAAATTATTAATTTGCTGCTGTTGTGCCAAAACTTCCTTTGACAAATCATATTGTGGAGTTTGTAAATCATTTTTTTTAGAAACTTCTAAAATTTGATCCGCATAACACTGCGACATATCATCTCCCCTAAATACCTCTCCAGAAAAATACATCTTTGGTACTTCCAGTCTTGATACATCAATTGCATCCAAATCATTAAAAATACTTACAATGTATGAGGGTTTTATAAGAATAAATAAATTATCAACTGTCAAACACAATAAACTCTTTATTTTTTGGGATTCATATATTTTCTTACAAATTAATCCTGGAACAATTTTTCTTTTAATTTGAGGAGCTTTGATTGAAATTAAGCTTCCATCTTTAATATATGGGAGTGCATTAGTTATCTCTTCTGATAATTTTTCTGCTGCTTGTTTCTCTAAAATTTTCAAGAGTCTTCTCTCTTCTTTAAGACGATTTTTTAACTTTTCGTAGGCATCAAAATCTTTCCATGAAACGTTAGATGTAATTTTTT
>MWOR01000239.1 GCA_002025865.1 Prochlorococcus sp. HOT208_60m_813I02
ATATGGGAGTGCATTAGTTATCTCTTCTGATAATTTTTCTGCTGCTTGTTTCTCTAAAATTTTCAAGAGTCTTCTCTCTTCTTTAAGACGATTTTTTAACTTTTCGTAGGCATCAAAATCTTTCCATGAAACGTTAGATGTAATTTTTTTTAATTCAATTAAATCTTTATCTAAATTTTCAAGAATTATATTCTCACCTGAAGATTCACCTAAATATAAAAAACTACCAAAACTTCTTTTAATTAATTCTTTAGACTTTTCTAAAGTATAACTTTGTAAAAGATTAAGTACCATTCCATAACTAGGAGTGAATTGACTCTCTAAAGAATTTGGTTTGCTAATAGCCAGTGCACTTGCTTCTTTGGCACCTTCGAATCTTGTTTGTAATGTAACAACATATCCTTGGGTATCTTTTCCTCTTCTTCCAGCTCTTCCTGACATTTGCAAAAATTCACTGCTAAATAATAATCTGTGCCCATCTTCTGTCCTTTTTGATAAAGAAGAAATAACAGTGGTTCTTGCGGGCATATTAATTCCTGCAGCAAGAGTTTCAGTTGCAAAAACAACTTTTATCAAACCTTGCTGAAATAGTTCCTCAACCAATTCTTTCCATGCAGGCAATAATCCAGCATGGTGAGAGGCAATACCTCGTTTTAATGCCTCGCATTGAGATTTATCTTTAATTGCCTCTTGATTATTTTTAAGATAAACATCTAATTTTTGGGATATCCTATTCGCTTCTGAGTAACTTACTAAAGTTAAGTCTTTTATATTCTCAATAGCCTTGTCACATCCTCTTCTACTAAAGATAAAATAAATAGCTGGCAACATATTTCGTTCAGCTAGTTTAGAGATCACAAAGCCAATTGAGGGAGACTTTGGTTGCATTATCCTGCCCACTTTCCCTTTCATTTTCTGCCCTTTAGGAGCTCTCCAAATCTTACAGTTTGGATGAATTCCATTACCCTTATTATTTAAAAGTGGATGGAGGCCTTTAACACTACAAAAAATAAAATCAAGTGGGACTGGCCTCTTATCGCTATTAATCAGCACTGTGGGGCCATGAACTTTTTCTATCCAATTTTGTAGTTGATCTGCATTGGCTATTGTTGCTGATAAAGCTATTATTTGAGTTCTAGTAGGGCAATGGATTATAGTTTCTTCCCAAACTGTGCCTCTTTGGGGGTCATTCATATAATGGCATTCATCAAGAATCACAGATTCTAAATTCTCTAAGGGATCATCAAATTCATCAAATTCGCCATAAAGCATGTTCCTAAAAATCTCAGTCGTCATAACTAAGATTGGTGCTTCTCTATTTATACTTATATCTCCAGTTAAAAGACCAACTTTATTATCACCATATTGATTAGCAAAATCTCTAAACTTTTGATTTGATAGTGCTTTTAAAGGTGTTGTATAAAAAACTCTACTGTCATGAGATAAGCCTCTATATATAGCAAATTCACCTATCAATGTTTTACCCGAACCTGTTGGCGCCGTTAAAACAACAGAATTTCCGCTATTAATAGCTTGAATTGCTTCTAATTGGAAATCATCTAGTGGAAAGGGGAAATATTCCTCTAAATTAAGCAATAATTGTGATTGAAGAGAGGATGAGTTAACTTCTTAATATATTATCTATATAGATATTAATAAACAAAAAATACCTTGCAAACTTTAATAGTAAATCTAAATCTTTTTAATTAAGTCCACTATATTTGATTTTGCCAAAATGAAAAAAATAAAAATTCCAAAAAATAGAATCCGTAAATTAAAAACATTCTCTTTAGGTAAAAAATCATTCGAACTTCTAAGTTTAAATTCTCAAAATAAAAAACTTATAGACTTATGCAGTAATGATTATTTTGGATTAAGTAGGGACAAGGATTTAATAAAAGCTGCTTACGAAATAAGCATGTTAGAAGGTATTGGTTCAGGAAGCTCTTTGTTTATTACAGGTTCGAGACCAATACATAAATTATTAGAAAAAGAACTTGCCAAGTGGCTTGATCAAGATAAAGTATTACTTTTCCCAAGCGGATTTCAAGCAAATATAGCCGCTATCCAGACTCTAGCAAGCAGAAATAGTATCGTAATAGCAGATAAATTAATCCATAACTCTTTATTGGTTGGAGTTAAAGCCGCTCAAGCTAAACTAGTTCGATTTTCACACAATAATTTAAAAGATTTAGAAGATAAAATTATTAAGTCTAACCCCAAAAAAAATTCCATTTTAGTTGTTGTCGAATCTCTTTATAGCATGGAGGGATCAATTGCTCCGCTCAGAGAAATAACGGAAATTTGCAACAAAAATAATGTTCAATTATTAGTTGACGAAGCACATGCAATTGGTATCTTGGGCCCTGAAGGCAGGGGTTTAAGTTTTAATTTCCGTTCAGATATAACTATAATTACTGGAACTTTTGGAAAAGCGTTTGGAAGTGGTGGAGCTTTCATAGCCTCCAATTCAGAAATTGGTGAGTATATTATCCAAACAAGTGGTGCATTTAGGTACACAACCGCTCTTGCACCATCTTTAGCTGCTGGAGCACTAGAAGGTTTAAAAAAAATTTTAGAAAACAAAGAATGGGGTAATGAGTTGTTATCTTCTGCGAAGATATGGAAAGATGAAATTATTAAAAATTTTAGTTTTCCAATTCAGGGAGATTCTCACATTTTATCAATTATTGTTGGCCAAGAAGAGAAGGCAATTTATCTACAAAAATATCTTGAGGAAAATGGGTTTTTAGCAATTGCGATAAGACCCCCTACTGTTCCAGTTGGGCAATCAAGAATTAGAATAACGATACGAAGAAACTTAGATTTGAATCTGCTAAAAAATTTCATTGCAGTATTAAAAGAGTTTAAATGAAACAAATTATTACTCAACATGGGTGGGGACTAAATAAATATTTCTGGTATGATTATAAAGTTGATTTTTTAAAAAATAATTGGCATTGGCAAGATAATGAAAGGGGCTATTTTTCAACAAATAATTATCAAGCAAAATGGATTAAAAGCGAATCTAAAAAAGAAATCAGAATGACTTTATGCCATTCATTTGGTTTTCATTTAATGCAAAAAAAAATCCTAAAAGAAGCAACTCATATTGTTCTTATAAATTCTTTTAATAATTTTCTTCCTTTAAGTAAAAAGAGAAACTTTATTTTGAAGTCTCTTAAAAGAATGGAAGCAAAAATCTTAAAAGATGAAACTAAGGATATGTTGAAAGAATTTATACATAGATCATTTATGCCAAATCATGTGAATAATAGTTTTCAAAATATCTTTTATAAAAGTTTAGATAGTTTAAATAAAACTCTTCTTTTAGGTGATTTAAAACAACTTTACATCAATAGAGATATTCCATTATTTTTAAGAAAAGATTGCAAAATTATTTTTATAAAATCAGAAAATGATTTGATTCTAGACAACGAATCAAATAATAACTTCTTAGATACCTTAAATAAAATTCT
>MWOR01000240.1 GCA_002025865.1 Prochlorococcus sp. HOT208_60m_813I02
ACTTCAGAGATTTAATATTAAAGAAATTATTGATCAATATTCTTCTTCAGAAAAAAGTCAATTTGATGATAAATTCTTCAAAACTATTCAAGATGATCTTAAAGTGATTGAGCAAGAATTAAATTACTCGACTACTACTAGCGATTTATATGGGAAGTTAATTGAAATTAAAAAGTTTGTTGATAAAGAAATTACAAATTTATTTATTAAAACAGATTTATCTGGTAAGGATCTTATTAACGCAGGAAGGAGACAAGAACAAACAAATAGTAATTGGGAAGTTTTATTAACTTTTAGTAATTCGGGAGGTGAAAAGTTTGCAGAAATTACAAAGTCAATTGCTGGCACTAATCAACTTTTGGCTATCATTCTAGATGGCGAATCAATAAGTGAAGCTAGTGTTGGTAATCAGTTTGCTAATACTGGGATTACAGGTGGATCAGCAACAATAAGTGGTAATTTTAGTGCTGAAAATGCTAGAGAATTAGAAGTTCAACTCAAAGGAGGCTCATTACCATTGCCAATTGAAATAGTAGAAACTAACACTATAGGGGCTCTGTTGGGATCCAAAAATATTTTAAAAAGTCTTTATGCAGCAATTAGTGGACTAATTTTTGTTGGTTTATTTATGATTTTTAATTATAGAATTTTAGGTTTTGTTTCAGTTCTCTCTTTAGTACTTTATGGTTTCTTTAACTTAGCCCTATATTCTTTGATTCCTGTAACTTTGACTTTACCTGGAATATCTGGGCTTATACTCAGCATTGGTATGGCAGTAGATGCAAATATTCTAATATTTGAGAGAATTAGAGAAGAATTATATGATGGTAATACTCTTACAAGATCTATTGATAGCGGTTTTCAAAGAGCTAATTCATCCATTGTTGATGGCCATATTACAACTCTTCTAAGTTGTTTTGTATTGTTTTTATTAGGAACAAATTTTGTTAAGGGTTTTGCAGCAACATTAGGTATTGGAGTCTTAATAAGCTTGTTTACTTCATTAAATTGTTCTAAAACTATTTTGCGATTTTTTACAACATATCAATCTTTGAGACAAAAAAATCTCTTTCTGCCAAGGAATAATTTTTCAAATT
>MWOR01000241.1 GCA_002025865.1 Prochlorococcus sp. HOT208_60m_813I02
AAAGATTATTCTTTTCTGATAACGGTTCTACTGCAGTTGAAGTCGCTTTAAAAATTGCCTTCCAATCATGGCAAAATAGAGGAGAGACAAGAACTCAAATAGTAGCTTTTGATGGCGCCTATCATGGCGATACATTTGGAGCAATGGCTTTAGGTGAAAGAAATATTTTTAATGAGAATTTCGATAATCTTATGTTCCCAGTTAGGAGAGTCCCCTGGCCTTCAACTTGGATGAATGATGAAGAAGTAGAAAATAAAGAAAATGAGGCGATCCAAAAATTAGAAACTCTTCTTAAAACTCCCACAGTTGCAGTAATCCTCGAGCCACTTGTTCAAGGAGCAGGAGGAATGAATATGGTTAGGCCTCAGTTTATAAAAAAAGTTTCAGAAATTATAAACAATAATAATTCTTTGTTAATTGCTGATGAAGTTTTGACTGGGTTTGGAAGATGTGGAAGTCTTTTTGCCTTTC